>JAHDFR010000103.1:10355-16548 GCA_020628065.1 Acidimicrobiales bacterium | reverse complement strand
CCTAGTCCGGCAGATTCGCCGCATCGCTACCGAACGTTGCCACCGCCCTCGTCCAGATCGGCGGGCGGCTGTATCACAGTCAAGCCGTTCCCGTCGAGGTCTTTGGCCAGCGAATCATCACCCACCACCACGGCCCCGGCGGCTGCGCAAGCAAGATAGCGATTGCGGTTGCGCAGAGCGCCGGCTACGTCGGTGGGCGGCAGTTCAAGATCCACCAACCAACTGGACATCTTCATGGCGGCGGCGAAGCGGCGGCGAAGCTCGGACGGCCAGGAGCGATCCGGTTCGGCAAAAGGAAGAACAACTGCCAACGGAACTTTGTGTGCCAGCGCCAGCTCGGCACCCCGCAGCTCAGTCCCCCGCCTCAAACCGGACACAACGACATCCGATGACGGATCCAGGCCCCCAATGGTCCGAGCCAGCCATTGATCCTCGTTACGCCCCAGATTCCGGCCACCAAGCACCAGCACCGCTTTCTCAACCGACCATGGCACTTCGATCTGTTCAATCCGCTGGTCGACGGCCACAGCATCGGCCTGGCGGAGACTGTCCACCTCGGCAACGGCCATGGCGTCCACCACATCGTTCATTTTGTCCCCGGAGTGTCCTTTGACCCAGGTAAAGACCAGTTCGTCGCGACGGCGCTGAAAATGGTCGACCACTGGCTCCCAAAGGTCACGGTTAGCCACCGGTTTTCGGTTCGAGTTCCGCCAATTGCGGCGCAGCCAGCCGTCGTACCACCGGTCGTTGAAACAATTGACCACATACGTCGAGTCGGAGACGATTTCCAGCGGACCGGGGTTGGCATCCAGCGCCTTCAAGACCGCGGTTAGCTCCATGCGCTGGTTGGTGGTATCGGCATCGCTACCGGAATCGGAAGCGCCGCCCTCGATGGCCCATGCCCAACCTCCCGGTCCGGGGTTACCGGAACAAGCACCATCGGTATACACAACGGCTCTCTTCACACGTACTCTTTCGGATCGATATCGATGTCTGCCGGACGGCTTGGATCCCGCCGACTAGATCTTTGTCCACGGCACATTCACTGTAGAACCAGACGTCGACCTCCGCTGGAAACCAAGTGTCACCAAAGTCCGGTGCCTCTGGTCCAAACACTATGGGATTGTGCTGACAAGCGCGGCCCACAGCTCCACACGGCTCTTCAACCCCGGTGACCTCATCAGTCGCCGCAGTGCCGGTTTCGCCACCTGCTATGCCCCGTTCCCGAGATGGTGGTGAAAAACGCCGCTAAGAAGAGTGAACCCACCCAACCCCGACCAGAATGGTTGCCATGTCCGAAAGCTTCCTTGCCCAGCTCCCCGACATCGATCCCGAAGAGACAGCTGAGTGGCTTGAGTCGCTGTCAGCTGTGAACGACGCAGCAGGAAAGACCAGGGCCCGGTACATTCTCGGTCGGCTCAACCAGCACGCCCGCAGTTTGCAACTCGGCAACACCGAGTCCATCTCGACCGATTACATCAACACCATTCCAACCGAGCAGCAGCCGTTCTTCCCCGGCGATGAGCACGTTGAGCGCCGGATCCGGGCCTTCATCCGGTGGAACGCGGCGGCAATGGTCATCCGGGCCAACAAGAAGTCCGACGGCATAGGTGGCCACCTGTCTACCTTCGCCTCTTCAGCCGCGCTGTATGAGGTCGGTTTCAACTGGTTCTTCCACGGAAAAGAGGATGGCCGAATCGGCGACGCCGTTTACTTCCAGGGCCATGCCGCTCCCGGCGTGTACGCCCGAGCATTCATGGAAGGCCGTTTGAGCGAAGAGCAGTTGGACAACTTCCGATTTGAAGTCGGCGGCAACGGCCTTTCCAGCTATCCGCATCCTCGACTGATGCCGGACTTCTGGGAGTACCCGACCGTCTCCATGGGCCTCGGCCCCATCAATTCGATCTACCACGCCCGATTCCTTCGCTACCTCCACGGCCGACGTATCGAGGACACTTCGGCTCCTCAGGTTTGGGCGTTCCTCGGCGACGGCGAATGCGACGAACCGGAAACTCTCGGCTCGATTTCTTTGGCCGGACGAAGCGGTCTCGACAACCTCACCTGGGTCATTAACTGCAACCTGCAGCGCCTCGACGGACCGGTCCGAGGTAACGGCAAGATCATTCAGGAACTGGAAGCGGTGTTCCGCGGCGCCGGGTGGAACGTCATCAAGGTGGTCTGGGGCTCGCGATGGGACGAGTTACTTCAGCGCGACGTAGACGGTGTCCTTCTCAACAAGATGAACACCACCGTGGACGGTGACTTCCAGCGTTACGCCGTTGAGTCCGGAGCACACATTCGGGAGGACTTCTTCGGGCCCGACCCCAGGCTGCGGAAGCTGGTGGAACATCTCTCGGACGATGAACTGCGGTCCCTGCCTCGCGGCGGTCATGATTACCAGAAGGTCTTCGCCGCCTACAAGGCAGCCACCGAGCACACCGGACAACCAACGGTGATTCTGGCCAAGACCATCAAGGGCTGGACGTTGGGTGAGGGTTTTGAGGCCCGCAACGCCACCCACCAAATCAAGAAGATGACGCAGGCCCAGCTGCTCGAACTGCGCGACCGACTCCATCTACACGACGAGATTCCCGAGTCGGCGCTGGTCGACGGGATACCGCCCTACTTCCGTCCGGACCCCGAGTCGCCGGAATATCAATACATGATGGGTCGACGGAAGGCATTGGATGGCCCACTCCCCCAGCGGATCACCAACGTCAGGCGTCCGCTACAGATGCCCTCCGACACGCCTTTCAAGGCGGCAAAAGAAGGATCCGGAGGTCGTGAGGTCTCAACCACCATGGCCTTCACCGCGCTGCTCCGTGAGCTCATGAGAGAGGACGGTTTCGGCGAGCGGGTGGTGCCAATCGTTCCCGACGAAGCTCGAACCTTCGGCATGGACTCGCTCTTCCGGGAGTTCGAGATCTACGCCCCCTTCGGGCAGCTGTATGAGCCGGTTGACCACGAGCTGCTGCTGTCTTACTCCGAGGACAGCGACGGCCAAATCCTGGAGGAGGGTATTACCGAGGCGGGGTCCACCGCCAGCTGGATCGCCGCCGGCACCAGCTACGCCCATCTCGGTGTACCGATGGTGCCGTTCTACACGTTCTACTCGATGTTCGGCTTCCAGCGAGTCGGCGACCTCATCTGGTCAGCCGCCGACTCTCGAGCCCGCGGCTTTCTCATGGGGGCCACCGCCGGTCGTACCACATTGGAGGGTGAGGGCCTGCAGCACCAGGACGGGCACTCCCCGCTGCTGGCTTCGACCGTTCCGCCGTGTGAGGTGTACGACCCGGCATTCGCCTACGAGCTGGCAGTCCTCATTCAGGACGGCATTCGCCGGATGTACGTCGACAACGAGGACGTCTTCTACTACCTCACGATCTACAACGAAAACTATCCTCAGCCGCCAATGCCTGAGGGGGCGGAAGAGGGCATCAAGCGTGGCCTTTACCAATGGGCCCCCAGCCCCGAGGGTGTTCCCCACCTGTCGACGGTGTTGTTCTCCGGGCCGTCGCAAGGTGCCGCCAGAGCCGCCCAGGCCGAGCTGGCCGAACGCTGGAACGTTGGCGTCGACTTGTGGAGTGCCACCAGCTACAAGCGACTGCGGGAAAACGCATTGGAGGTTGAACGATGGAACCGACTGCACCCGGTTGAGGAGCCGCGGGCACCCATCGTCACCGAGCTGCTGGCCGACACGCCGGGACCTGTGGTTGCCGTATCGGACTACGTCCGCGCCGTGCCTGATCAGATCGCTCGCTTCGTTCCCGGGCGATTCATGGTCCTCGGCACCGATGGCTTCGGCCGATCGGACGATCGCCAGACACTTCGCACGTTCTTTGAGACCGACACAGACAATGTCGTCCTCACAGTATTGTCGGAGCTAGCAGCTGACGGCTCGTTCGATCGCTCCAAGCTGGCTCAGGCCATCGATGAGTACGGAGTCGACGCCGAACGCTCGGCGCCGTGGACGCACTGACCATCGGCACTTCAAAGACCTCCAATGACCGGCCGTCGAACCGGTAGACGGATCCAGGTTTCAGATCAGTTGGTCTGAAGCCTGGCCTGACGTGGACAAAGCGGTGCGGTCCAGCCATGCCAGGAGGACCGACACGGCGCGGGGGTCATGACGTAGTTGATGGCCTCCGCCCTGCACAAACCGGAGCTCCGCCGACCCATGGGCGTCGGCCAACACCCGGGAGTCGAAGTGCGGAACCGCCTCGTCATCCGAGCCGTGGAGAACCAGCAAGGGTCGATCCTTGAAACGTTCGGCCGCCTCCACCGCTCGCACTTCTTTCAGCTCGGCGTCCCATCGTTGGCGGTCAGACGGATAGCGAGCGGAGGAGATCACGCCGGCTTTGCGAGCGTGGGTCAACAGTTGTTCCGGATCGGCCGCCCAGTCGTCAAAGTCGGCAGGCGACCCGACCACGGCCGCACCGGCCACGTCATTGCTGTCGGCACCGGCAACCAAACCCACCGAGCCTCCGGTGCCGAAGCCACAAACCCAAAGAGTGTCGGGCCGGATTTCGGCTTTGAGGAAACGGATGGCGGAAGCGGCGTCATCAACCCAGCGGGCCAAACTGAACTCACCGCCCGAGCGTCCGCAGCCCCGAAACCGAATGGTCATGGCGTCCCATCCGAAGTCGGCGCAAATACGTTGGCAAAGTTCCGGCATGTCCCGGCCGGTGTCGGCAGCGGAAACATCGGCGCTGGGAAACCCGTGGAGAAAGAGAACCGCATGGCTCTTGCGCCGCCCAACCGAGGGGGCACGCACCAGTTCTCCCTCCAGGGTGACGGCACCGGCCGAACGAACCTCGATTGGTTCCAACACCGGCTCGGCTGCCGCTGACTGCTTCTTCATGGTCGACCAGCGGCAGGCACGGCGAGCGACCTAGTCGTGACCGGTGCCGTTGAAGGGACGGTAGCCACGGTTGCGAGCCTCTGAAAGAGTGTCAGGCGCAAAAGAGGCATAGGTTTCAGCCTCCATCAGCTCGTCGATGGCGCTGGGATCGGTCATGTTGTCGACGTCGTAGACGATCTGGGATCTTTTGTCGCCCACCCAACGGAAATGCTCGAACTTGCCAGGTCGTTTCACCTTCCCAAACGTATCAAAACCACACGGTCCAAGCGCAGAACAAAACCAGTGGAAATCGAATCCATGATGTGGCTCTAGTTGACCTGAGGCAAAAAGTAGACCGGACCAGGGCAAGCCTGGTCCGGTCCATACATTTTCTGGAATCGTTCCACGACGCCCTTGCGGGCTCATTCAAGCGGGACTGTCTCGAGTCGAGGAAACGTAGTGGCTGGTTGGTTTACGCCAACCATCCAGACCTGGTCAGCGGTCAGCCACCTCCAAGGTCCCAATTCGTATTCCGTGCAAGTTGGACCACCTCCTTCCTCTTGGTGCCAACATTGTTGCACAACACAATTCGTCGTGTCGGCTTTTTGTCTTGCGGGCCCTTTGTCGGCTCGGCCATCACTGCCACTACTGTTGGGCGACGAGCCCCCAAGCGCAGGGACCGAATTTCGACAACAGGAGTACCTCCATGGACATCAACAACTCGGTGGCGGTGGTCACCGGCGGCGGGTCGGGAATCGGTGAATCGCTTTGTCACGCACTGGCGGCCGCCGGGGCACGACATGTGGCCGTGGTCGATCTGGACGGCGAGAAAGCCAATGATGTGGCTCGGGCGCTGGCCGACGATTCCCGCACCGCCGAGGGACACCGGCTTGATGTCTCCGACGAGCAGGGGGTGAGAGGGTTAGTCGCCGACATTGAGGACGCTCACGGCCCCATCGGGGTGTTCTGCTCGAACGCCGGGTTCGTGACAACCGGAGGGGTTGAGGAGTCCAACGACATCATCACCGCGATGTGGGATGTCCATGTGATGTCGCACATCTACGCCGCTCGAGCAGTACTGCCATCGATGATCGCCGCCGGCCAGGGGCATTTGTTGAATACGGCGTCGGCTGCAGGCTTACTGTCGCAGATCGGTTCAATGAGCTACACGGTGACCAAACACGCAGCGGTGGGGTTGGCCGAGTGGCTCGCAATCACCCACCATCATCAGGGCATCGGGGTTTCTGTTCTTTGTCCCCAGGCGGTCCGAACCAACATCTTGACCAACAGCCCCGACAACAGCGGCCGGTCAGTCGACGACATCGACACCGGCGTAGCCGGTGGCGACGGCGT
>JAHDFR010000103.1:0-10255 GCA_020628065.1 Acidimicrobiales bacterium | reverse complement strand
CGGCGTAGCCGGTGGCGACGGCGTGCTGGAACCCGGGGAGGTCGCGGAGTTGTGCATCGACGCCATCACCAACAACCACTTCTGGGTTCTCCCCCATGCCGAGGTGGCAGAGTACGTGACCAGGAAAGCCACGGACGTAGAACGGTGGTTGAACGGCATGCGACGATTTCAGTCGGCGCTGTATCAGGATCAGCCGCTCCCGGGAGACGCTATTGCTCCCAACCTGTAAGTCCGGCCCGGACCGCTCAGTTCCTCAACATCTCATGGGCCGACCGGCCGATACCGAGGGCTTCCACATCGACGTCGAAACCAAGGTCAGCGGCCGCCGGTAGTTGCCGCCCGTCGAGCGTCACGAATCTCACCGGTCGCTCGATGCGGTCAAACGCCGCAAGGTGTATGGCATGTGGGAGCGGAAGGCGATAGCTACCGGCTATCTCGGTTGCCAACTCCAAGCATCGAGCGTCAACGGGCACGACCCAGAATCGTTCCCAAAGTTCGCCGACTTTGCCGGCAAGCAATCGCATTGAGTCTTCGACCGGGCTCTGACCTTGGAGCGCTACCGTCACTTCCGCTCGGCAAAGAGCGGAAACAACCAGGTCCTCAGCTCCTTCCACGATGGATACGACCTCGTGGCGGACGTAGCCGGGAAATAGGCTTAGGACCGCCGACGAGTCAAGGGCTACAACCATGCTCAGCCCCGTATGCGACTCAGCAGTCGCATGGCGTCAAGCCCGGCCATCTGATCAATCCATGGCGGCGGTAGATCTCCATCATCGTGTTGTTCGGGTCGGCCGAGGGCGCGGCGATCGCCGGCGGTGGGTGGGTGCACTCCACCGCCGCGGGCCAGTGCCTCAAGTGATCGGCGGTCGTCGTGATCCAGCGGGGCCAGACGAGCTTTGGCTTGACCTCCAACGGTGACGATGATCGTCTCACCCGCCGCGGCGCGAGCGAGGTAGCCCGAAAGTTCGGAACGGAGTTGGCGGACTCCGACCCGTGCCTTGGTGGTTGCCTGGTTGACTTCAATTTGGCCCGGGTCCACTGCCAGTTGCCTTTCATCGGTGCAGCGGCTCCGCCGCCGTCGTGCAACGGGTGTACTGCCGTCGTGATTGGTAGAGCCCACAAGCTAGCAGACGCGTACACGCGTGTACACATCACAACTTGACTTCGGCAACTTGACCGCTATCGTCGAGGCCATGAACTTTGCTTTCTCCGAGGAACAAGACCAACTTCGTCAATTCGTCCGCTCCTTCCTGGAGGACAAGTCGTCGGAAGCAACGGTGCGCGAGCTCATGGAGACCGCCGAGGGATACGACGCCGACGTCTGGTCTCAGATGGCTGAGCAGCTTGGCCTGCAGAGTCTCATCATTCCTGAAGAGTTCGGTGGTCAGGGCTACAGCTTTGTCGAGCTCGGAATCGTTCTGGAGGAGATGGGCAGGGTGCTGTTGTGTGCCCCGTTCTTTTCGAGCCTGTTGGCCACCAACGCCCTTCTGCAATCGGGTGACGAAGCGGCCAAGAAGGAACACCTGCCCGGCATTGCTTCGGGTGAAACCAAGGCAACATTGGCGTTCACCGAGGAGTCGGGCAAGTGGGACGAAGCCGGAATCACCATGGAGGCCACCGCTGCCGGTGATGGCTACGCCTTGTCCGGAGTGAAGTCCTTCGTCATCGACGGACACGTGGCCAACCTGATCGTTGTGGCCGCTCGAACCGGTGCCGGCGTCAGCCTGTTCGCGGTGGACGGCGACGCTTCCGGGCTGACCCGGGAGTCGCTGGCGACTATGGACCAGACACGGAAGCAGGCTCGCCTTACGTTTGACAACACCCCGGCTGCCCTAATCGGCTCCGACGGTGAGGGCTGGAACACCATGTCCACCGTCTTGGATTTGGCTGCCGTCGCCCTGGCTGCCGAGCAGGTCGGTGGAGCGGAGTTCGTTATGCAAATGGCCGTCCAGTACGCCAAGGACCGCGTGCAGTTCGGCCGACCGATTGGGTCGTTCCAGGCCATCAAACACAAGTGCGCCGACATGTTGCTTGAAGTCGAGTCGGCCAAGTCCGCCGCTTACTACGCGATGTGGTGCGCGGCCGAGATGAATGACGAGTTGCCTTCAGTGGCTTCGCTGGCCAAGGCCTACTGTTCGGAGGCCTACTTCCACTGCGCCGCCGAGAACATTCAAATTCACGGTGGGATCGGCTTTACCTGGGAGCATCCGGCTCACCTGTACTTCAAGCGAGCCAAGAGCTCCGAGCTGCTGTTTGGTGATCCGACGTATCACCGAGAGCTTCTCGCTCAACGCATCGGCCTCTAGACCGGGCGTCGATAGCCTCGGCGGGCCCCTAAGTCCACGGAACAACCAGCAAACCGGCCGGATGGTGGCGTGCGCCACATCGGGCCGGTTTGCGTACTCCCCGACCATCGCCCGGCATGAACCTCCGGGTACGTTGAAACCGTGAGCGTCATGCTGATCGTCGCGGCCGTTGTTGCCGTCGCCCTGATCGCCGTTGTCGCATTTGTCTTTGTAGGACATGCGGTCGGTGCTACCGAGTCAATGCCGGCCCAGGTTGTCATAGATGTGGAGGAGTCGGTCGAGTTCTGCGCTCAAGCCCTCCCCGACCATGTAACGGCCTCGCTCAGCTACGACGACCTGCGACGCCTCCTCCGCCTACATCTCGAGTGGATCCAGGCGTACCACTGGGCGCCGGCATCGCGAGACGCCGCACCAATCGTTTTTGAGCAATTTGATCCTTTGGCCTACGTGATGGAGCGGTGCCATGTGATTCACCTGGAGGTTACGGCGGAGGAAGCCGCCGCCGTCATTCAGGCCCACTCCGATTACCTGCAGGTAGCGGGAGCGCTTCACATCGACGACCCGGTCGAGGTTAAGGCCGACTTGTCGTCCATGGGGCTGTTGGGTGCCGGGGAGACGGACAACCCTGTGCTCCCGGCAACCGAGACGCCGGATGAGGATACTTTTCGGAACGACCAATAGTCGCTCACTAACCACGGCCTGTCGCCAAGGTGCCGCCACAAACCGTCAAACCGGTTAAATCTTGACCGATCTTCGCTTCCTCGTCCGCTGCGGTGTACTCTGTGTCCACCCTGTCGGTCAACACCGTTGGTCAACGGGGTGCAGCGACTGAAGAAATTCAGAGGGGAGAAGACGGTGCGATTTGTCCGCGGGACGGATTGGTTCGCATGAGCGCATCGGATGACGTGTCCGACATCGAGATTGACCATGGCGAAGACGTGAGCGATGGGAGCCGAAACGAAGCGCTCTCAGACGACGCTGACGGTGGCGCCTCCGAAGACGGCGTGGTCGACGAGACAGCCGGCAGCCAATCGACCGCCGTCAGCTCTTTGTTCGGACGCCTACACCCAATCGGGTGGGCGGCAGCCATTCTCGGCCTTTTGGCGGTCATCGCCACGATCGCCGGGTGGGATCTGCTGATCGGGCGGATGCCGTGGTGGATGTGGGCGCTGACGCTGGCCGCCATTGCCATAGCCGCAGTGCCTCAGGCGCTCCACCTGCTCCGCTTGGCCATCGAACGGGTCTCCACCACAACCGGGTACGTCGCCTTTGCGCTCGCCTGGTTGGTCTTCTTCATTCAGGTCTTCAACGTCGTCACCCGCTACTCGAACGACTGGTTCGAGGCTGACATCCTGTTTGGCCAGGCGGTCTCCATGGCCTGGATGGGCTTCGGTCTGCTCTTCCTGCTCGGCGCCAACTACGGCGTCAAGGCGGCGGTCAATCCCCGGGTCGATTTTTGGTGGGCCGAGTGGTCGGCGAAGCGTAAAGCCTGGCTCGACTTCATCATGCATACGGTGTTCTTCTTTCCCTTCCTGCTACTGGGCATTCGAGTACTGCTGCCATACGCCAAGATCTCACTGGGCTTTCGGCCCTTTGCCAATGACGGGATGGGAGAATGGCCCGCCGGCTGGCGAGTCTGGGAGACCTGGGAACAATCGGTGAACGCCGGCGAACTTCCGGTGGGCCCTATTCAAGCCTTCCTGTTGGTGGGCTTCGTTCTCTGGGCCGCCCAGGTGTTTGCAGAAATGATCAAGACCGGCTTTGTCATCGCCGGCCGTAATGATCTGGCGGATATCGCCAGCACCGACGCACCATTGAGGGTCGAATAGCCATGATTGCCGCACAGCTGATTCAAGTAATGGGTCTCGACTTCGGTGTATTCCTGGCCCTGATGATGTTCATCACGTTCATGGTGTTGATTCTCACCGGCTACAACGTGGCCTTTTCGTTTGCCGCCACTGCGCTGGCGTTCGCATTCATCGGCGACATGTCCAATGCCATCAGTGTCAACACGTTTGATCCGGGCACGCTGTCGGGACAGCTACCGTCCAACTGGTCGAAATCGATCGAGAGTCCAGAGCTTCTCGCCGTTCCGCTGTTTGTTTTGATGGGGGCCATTCTTGAGCGCTCCGGCTTGGCCGAACGGCTGCTCAACGCCTTCGGCCTGCTCATGGGCTCGCTCCGCGGTGGTGTAGCCGCCGCCGTCATCGTGGTGGGCACGTTGTTGGCCGCCGCAACCGGCGTGGTCGCCGCCACCGTTATCGTCATGGGGCTGCTGTCGCTGCCTTCGATGGTGAAGCTGGGTTACGACCACAAGCTGGCGACCGGTGCCATCATCGCATCCGGAACGCTGGCTCAGATGCTACCGCCCAGTATTGTTCTCATCCTGCTGGCCCAGGAGTTGGGCGTGGGCATCCTCGGCCTGTTCGCCGGGGCTCTGCTCCCCGGGCTTCTCCTCAGCGGGCTCTACATCCTGTACACCCTCGGTATCTCTTTGATTCGACCCGAGGTCGGTCCGGTCATGCCGGCGGAACAGCGACAGCTCAAAGGCAACCCAAGCATGCGATCAGCAGCCATTATTGCTGTCAGCTTGGCCGCCATCGTGTTCCTGGTCGGGCTTCTGATCAGCCTCCAGGCCGCAATCTACGGGGCCATCGGAACTCTGGTCTTTTCCTTCATCGTCGTCATGATCGGCAACATGTTGGTGGCCGAGGTATTGATCTCGATCGTGCCGGTTCTGGTTCTTATCGCCGGTGTGCTGGTCTCCATTTTCAGTGGGACCGCAACCCCGTCGGAGTCCGGGGCCGTCGGTGTACTTGGCGCTCTGATTCTGTCGGCGCTGAACTACCTGTTCGACCGCATTCTGGCCCAGGACGGGGCGGCTCATATCGACCCCCGATGGCGCCTCGACTGGACGGCCATAAAAGAGTCGGCCCGCTCGACCGCCAACATCACCATCTTGGTGATGACGCTGCTGTTCTGCTCGCTGTTCTTCCGTCTGATGTTCCAGGAGCTCGGCGGATCAGCTCAGGTGGCCGAGTGGTTGTCGGACATTCCCGGAGGCAAGGCCGGATTCGTGCTGGTGGCCATGGTTGCCATCTTCCTGCTCGGTATCAATCTCGAGTTCCTCGAAATCACCTTCATCGTGGTGCCGATATTTGTGCCGGCGTTCGAGATCCTTGAGTTCACCCAACAAGAAATTGTCTGGTTCGCCGTACTGATGGCGGTCAACCTGAATATGGCCTTCATCTCTCCCCCGGTCGGGTTCTCACTGTTCTACCTGCAGAGCGTGGCCCCTCCCGAGGTGAAGACGGCCGACATTCACAAGGGTGCGTTCCCGTTCATGGGGCTCCAGATTCTGGCCCTGTTCATCCTGGGCTTTATCCCGGGAATCACGAACTTCTCCTACTGCTTCTTCAACCCCAATGCCCCTGAAGCGTTGTGTGAGCCGGCGGCCGCAGAAGCCGATGCACAAGACGCCCTAGGCCCACCGGAACTAACCCGCATCGTGGTCGGCAGCGGCTAAGATTCGCGCACCGACAACCACGTCCACATCACAACTGACTTCTTCCAACAACAGCTATCAACCAACTTTGAAATTTAGGGAGGCCCCAAGTATGACCGCAGAAAATGAGAGCGAAGACACACTGCTCAACCGCCGATCGTTCCTCGCCCAGGCAGGCGTCGGGGTGGCAGGCTTCGCCGCCAGCTCGGCCATCTTGGCTGCCTGCTCGACGACAACGGTGGACGAAGAAACCGGGGCGGCCACCGACGCCGAACCAGAAGACACCTCCGACACCGCCGGTGACACCGCTGAAGAAGACACCGAGACCGTCACCGAAGTTCAAAGCGACGGACCCGATCTGGAGTGGAACATGGCCACCAGCTGGCCGACCTCTCTTGTCACCCTGTTCGGTTCGGCCGAGACCTTCGCTAACGAGGTCAGCCGATTGACCGGTGGCAAATTCCAGATCAGCCCTAAGCCGGCCGGTGAGATTGTTGGCGGTCTCGAGGTTCTTCCCGCCGTCCGCGACGGTGGAGCCGAGATGGGCCACACCGCCTCGTACTACTACGTCGGTATCAGCCCGGTTCAGCAGTTCGGCACCGCGGTACCGTTCGGACTCAACCAGCGTCAACAGAATGCCTGGCTCTATCAGGGTGGCGGCATCGATATCTTGAACGAATTCTACGCTGAGGAGCATGGCATCATCGCCTTCCCCTGTGGCGCCACCGGCTGCCAGATGGGCGGTTGGTTCACCAAGGAAATCAACACGGTTGCCGACCTTCAGGGACTGAAGATGCGCATCCCCGGTCTAGCCGGAACGGTGCTCAACAACCTCGGCGGGGAGCAGGTCACGGTGGCCGGCGGTGAAATCCTCACCTCCATCGAGACCGGCGCCATCGACGCTGCTGAGTTCGTCGGCCCGACCGACGACCTCATCCTGGGCCTGAACGAGCTGGGATCTCAGCTCTTCTACTACCATCCGGGCTGGTGGGAGCCAGGAACCGCGGTGGAGATCCAGATCCCGCTCACTCTCTGGAATGATCTGCCCGAGACCTATCAGGCTGCCATTCAGAACGCTGCCGCTCACACCAACATGCAGACGATGGCCACTTACGACGTACTCAATCAGCGCGACCTTCAGGTGATCAAAGAGTTCGCCGAGATTCGTGAGTTCTCGCCCGAACTGATGTCGGCGTTCAAGGAAGAGACCGAAAACGTTCTCGATGGCATTGCTGCCGATGATCCCCGGTTCGCCGCCATTCTTGAACCGTGGCGGGAATTCCGCGACGGAATCTACGAGTGGCACGGCCTGGCCGAGCGTTCGTTCCTGAACCAGCAGACCCAAATCTAGTTCCGGCGTAGCCTCGGCTACATCAGATGTCGTTGACGGGCCGTCACCCTCCGGGGAGGCGGCCCGTCAGCATTTCCTCCAGAGCTTTCTCAGCTCTTTTGGTTGCGGTAAAGACCCGATCCCCCAGCCGCCACTGTGAGCTGACAAAGCTCGAGCCGGTCTTTTCGATAAAGGTGGACGGTTCATCGATCCACTCCAAGAACTCCACCGCCGCCTGCCGAACGCGAGAAGCCCTCATGAGAGCGAACCGATCTCCGATGTCGGCCACCACTCGGGCGTCCGTGGTCAGGGCCGAGATCAACAGCAATACCGCACAACCGACCATGACCGCTGTTGCCCCCGGTAGACCTCCGGCGGAGGCCATCAAGCCGGCGACAACGCCACATCCAGCGGCGACCGTCAGCCCGCGAGCCGATGTTGAGAACAGAACAGCGCCCCCGTTGGACGGCCCACCGCCGGGGAGGTGTCTATCAATCGACCGCAGTAGGACACGACGCCTCACAGACCCAGCCTAGGAGCGGTTCCAAAGACCTTCAGGCATTGTCGGCCGTATGTGGTGGTTAGATCCGCCCCCGAGGACAGCCGTAATGGACAGCGGCGATGACAAGCCTGGAAAGCACACTGAAGGAAAACCATGACGAGGAACGCCACAACAGCTGCCAAGATGCTCGCCTTGTTCCTGTTGCTCTCATCTTGCAGTGATCGCTCCTCAACCCTCGACGACCAAAGCGCGCCGACGGTGGAAGTCGACACCTCCTTCAGCCCGTGGCAGCGAGCCGTTGTCGTCAACACGTCCGGTTGCGGCGCGGCCAACGACGGTTTCGGGACCGGCGTCTTGGTGGACGAGGAGCACGTTCTGACCGCCGCTCATGTCATCGCCAGCTCATCGTCGGCAGTAGTCAGCTTCGGCGACCGAACACCGGAGGACAGTTCGGTCGAAGTTGTGGGCCTGGATCGACGGACGGACCTGGCTCTGCTCAAACTGACCAAGCCCGCCCCGGCGTCGCTGCTCCCAATCCCGACGGTCGACGTTGGTCGGGTTGAACCGGCCGATGACGTACAACTGATTACTGCCGATGGAGTTCAGGCGGCAACCGTGCTGGAACGATCGTTGCTTCGAACAACCGAAGTCCGGGGCACGGCCCCGGCGGAGCGTGTCGCCTATCGCCTTGATGTCAGCACCGAGCGGGGCGACAGCGGCGCCGGCGTCTATCGACAGTCCCCTGATGGAACAGACCAGCTCGTGGCCGTGGTGTTCGCCGACTCAGCCGGCAACACCGACGGCGCCGCCGACACTAGTTGGGCCGTCGCCGGAAGCGAGATCGCCACCTTCCTCGCCGACACCCAAGGAGAGCAACAGGTCTACCGTTGTGACGCCGGCCTGTCGAAGCTGGTGGTGGACGAACCCTAAACCGCTACGACACCGTCGTCGTCCATCGACAGCTCGAGTACGGCGCCACTCTCACCAAGCACGGAGATGATTTCGTCGACCGTGTCATCGGTGGCCACAACTGCCAACGTCGGCCCTGAGCCGCTGAGCCACGCAGCCGCCGCCCCCGATCGGTATGCCGCCTCGTACGCCTTCGCTGTCAGCTCACTGTTGGCCAGCCGCATCGGTTGATGGAGGCGGTCCTCGGTGGCTGTGCGCAACAGGTCAAGGCGCTGCTCGTAGCAGGCCGACATGAGCAGGCCCAGGCGACCAAGATTGAAAACGGCATCAGCTCGCTCGACGGTCGGCTCCAACGCCGACCTCGACTCGTCGGTCGAGGTCTCGATCTCGGGAATCCAAAACAGCATCCGGCCGGGAAAGCGGGCGTCGATTCGATGACGAACGTCTCCGGCGATTACGTGCATGCCACCAAAGACACTGGGGGCGGCATTGTCGCCGTGTCCTTCGATGCCGTTCACCACTTGATAGCTCAGAGCTTGAGCCTCATCGTGGTCACAGTCCTGCTGACGGTACGCCAGGTAGGAGCCGGCTGCCCGGGCGGCGGCCGAGAAGCCGAGACCACGCCCTGGTTCAAGCTCAAACTCAAACCAAATATCTCCTATGCCACCGGCCGCTTCAAACGCCAATCGAGCTATGTGATCCGGCCAGCAAAGCTCTCCGGACCCCTCGTCGTTGGCCCACACGTAGCGGGCGACAGCCAAGCCTAATACGTCGAATCCGGGGCCTAAGTTTGCCGATGATCCTGGAGCTCGGGCGCGCATACCTCAAGGGTACTGCTGCCCATCAGAACTTGAGACGGACCACCGACACGCCTGATGAACCAACAGAAGTTTGTGTTACACCGCCGTCTACTTCCAGCGGTCAAGATCAAACGCTTGGTAGCATCGCCCCGTGACGAAACCAATCATCGGATTGCCGGGGCGGCGTAAGAAGGTGGCTGACATCACCGGGTTCCCGGATCAGCTCGGTGACGTCGACTTGGATGTGTACTTCGCCGGATACGCCAGGGAAGTCATCGCCGCCGGCGGTCTTCCTGTTCATCTACCGACTGACAGCGACCCTCGGGACTTCTTCGACTCTCTCGACGGCTTGGTTTTGTCGGGCGGTGCCGACATCGTTCCCCGACGCTACAACGCCTCTCCCGACGGCAACGGAGACTACGAAGAACATCGCGACGACTTTGAGTTCGCTCTATTGGAAGGGGCGGTGAAGCGTCAACTGCCGGTTCTGGGCATCTGCCGTGGCATCCAGGTGATCAACGTCTTCTTCGGTGGCACGCTGCATCAACACAAGCCCGAACACGCCCGCTACGACGTCCATCCCGATACCAGAGTTCACAAGGTCCACCTGGAGCCAGGATCCATTCTCAGCGCGGTGTACGGTCGCAATGAGCTGCCGGTCAACTCGCTTCATCACCAGGCGGTGGATCAGCCTGGAACCGACCTTCGCATCACCGCCCGATGCCCGGACGACCAAGTGATCGAAGCAGTGGAACACCAGCGCTGCTCGATTGTTGGTGTTCAGTGGCACCCGGAGATGCACAACGGGAACGACGAGATCTTCGACTGGTTGGTCAAGCAGGCCGAGAATCGGCCAAAGTAAGGGCAATCGCTGCCAAGCGAGAGCCGCAGCGGCGCAGGCCG
>JAHDFR010000320.1 GCA_020628065.1 Acidimicrobiales bacterium | reverse complement strand
CGTCGTCGACCGCTTCATCTTCCTGAGCGGTCGCCGGTGAGGCGACGGCGAGAACGCCAACAGTCAGCGCCGCCGCGCAGAAGGCAGCACGGGTTTGTCGAGGACGCTTGGCGATCATGATTCTCCTGTTTGGTAGCGACAGTTTGTACAACTTGCTTGCCGGGCGATCGGCCCCGAAAGCACCGGCTGAACCAATCTGGGCCGAACGACTCCTGCCACACCATGGACATCCACCGGTGCCGCTCACCGATGTCGGCACAAACTCAAGTACGGTCCATGAATGTGACCAGCATCGTGGTGTTCGGGGATCAGCTCAACCGTTCAATCGGCGCCCTGGACAGTGCCGACCGCGAACGGGACACCGTAGTGATGGTCGAAAGCGCCAACCTGCTGGCCGGCGGACGCCACCAGCAACGGAACCACCTCGTGGTCACAGCAATGCGTCGCTTCGCCGGCGAATTGACCACGGCGGGCTTTCAGGTCGACTACCGGAGCGCCGATTCAATCGAGGCCGGTATCCGAGCCCACATAGACGAGCACAACCCGGACGACCTTCGGGCGACCGAACCCAACTCCAGGGCCGCTCGCCGCCTGTGCCTACGGCTGGACATCACCCAGGTTCGCTCCAACCAGTTCCTGTGTCACCACGACGAGTTCACCCGCTGGGCCGATGGCCGCAATCAACTCAAAATGGAGACCTTCTATAGGTGGACGAGGAGCAATCTCGGCTACCTGATGGACGGCGACCAGCCGCTCGGTGGAACGTGGAATCTCGACGCTGAGAACCGGGAGCCGCCGCCAGACGATCCGTCAATCTTCACCGCCCCACCGGCCTCTGACCTGGACGACGTCGACCAACAGGTTCTGACCGACCTCCCGGCCGGCCCCGGAGCCACCCCGGTAGGGGTGTGGGCCACCTCCCGCCGGGCGGCCCTGTCTCGTCTGCGTCACTTCATCGACAACGAACTGGTCCGCTTCGGTCCCTATGAGGACGCCATGACCAAGCACTCATGGCACCTGGCTCACTCGGTTCTCAGCCCGTACTTGAACCTTGGGCTGTTGATGCCGGGCGAAGTGTGTGACCGGGTGGAAGCCGCCTACCGGGAAGGCGACATTCCCCTGAACAGCGCCGAAGGCTTCATCCGCCAGGTCATCGGCTGGAGGGAGTACGTGTGGGGTCTGTACTGGCTGTGGCCTGATCACGCCGACTCCAACGAGCTCGATCATCACCGGCCGCTGCCGCCGATGTTCACCGGCGAGGCCGCAACCGACATGGCGTGCATGGCCGACACGTTCCAGTCGCTACACGACCGAGCCTGGGTGCATCACATTCCCCGCCTGATGCTGCTGTCCAACTTCGCCAACCTGTACGGCATCGAACCGAAAGCAGTGCTGCGCTGGATGTCGGACACCTACATCGACGCCGCCGAGTGGGTGATGGTGCCGAACGTGATGGGCATGGCGTTGTGGGCCGACGGCGGCCGGATGGCCACTAAGCCCTACGTTTCCGGCGGGGCCTACATCAACCGAATGAGCGACTACTGCTCGGACTGTCGTTTCAACCCAAAGAAGCGGACCGGTGAGGACGCCTGCCCGTTCACCACTCTCTACTGGGACTTCATGCACCGACACCAGGAGCGGTTGAAGAGCAATCATCGGATGCAGCGGGCGGTGGCCAACCTCAACCGGCTGTCGGACGTGGACGAGACTCTGGCCCGGGCCGAAGACGTGATTCAGGCTGTGGGTGAAGGTCGGCTTTGAACCGGCTGAAGGCATCGGTCGTCCTGGCGCTTTTACTGACGGCCGGAGCAATCGGTTGCGCCAACCGATCCGGTGAGCCCGCCGGTCCAACGCAGATTCGCTACGGCGATGATCCGGCCCAGTTCGGCTGGCTCACGGTTCCGCCGGAGGCGGACGACACGACTGTGACCGTCGTGCTCGTCCACGGTGGGTTCTGGAAAGAACCGTGGGACTATACGCTGATGAACCCACTGAGTGAGGCACTGGTGTCCGAGGGCTATGCCACCTGGAACATCGAGTTCCGTCGATTGGGCGGGCGGGGTGGCTGGCCCAATACCTTCGACGACGTTGCTGCCGCCATCGACCACCTGTCGGTCATCTCCGACGAGCATCCCGTGAGCCTGGATCGTGTCACCGTGGTGGGTCACTCGTCCGGAGGCCACCTGGCCATGTGGTCGCTGGGCCGATCGAATCCCGTGGTCCGACCAGTGGGAGTTGTCGGCCTGGCACCAATCGTCGATCTGACCGCCGCCGACACCGCAGCCGAGCTGCTAGGTGGATCGCCCGATGACGTTCCCGACCGGTACCAGGCGGCCGCGCCGCTACTTGACCCCGATCGGGTGGTGGTTCTGCACGGGGCCGACGACACCACCGTCGGTTCGGATCACGCCGACGCCGCCCTAGCGGCCGGTATTCGGGTGGAACGTCTGGCCGGTGTCGACCACTTCGAAATCATCGAGCCGGACGGTCCGACGTGGCCGATACTGCTGCAGGAACTGGAGCGCATGGTGAGCTAGACCTCGCTGGGCCGGTGTCAGCAGCGTCCCCGTTTAGCCTGCCCTCTGTTGCAAGGTTTGGGGTCGTCGCCGCCACCATCGGTCGGCGGTTCCGG
>JAHDFR010000319.1 GCA_020628065.1 Acidimicrobiales bacterium | reverse complement strand
GGCCGACGGGTCAGCGCTGACCATCAACCAACTGCTGGGCGACGGCACCGACCCCACCCGAGACCACCAGCTGGCAGACGGCCAGGTAATCGCCGCCGTCAACCTGCCAGCCGGTTGGCCCGATGAGCGAGGCGCCTACTTCCGAACCATCAGCCGGTTCGAAGCCGAATGGCCACTGGTGGAAGCAGTAGTCCGGGCCCGCTTCCACGGCGACACCGTGGCCGACGTGGCTCTCGCCATCGGTGGAGTGGCCACCGTGCCGCTGCGTATGACCGCAGCAGAAGCGGCGTTACAAGGCGCAACCCTGGACGACGCCACCATCCGCCGGGCGGCCGAGATCTGCGCCGAAGGAGCCAACCCACTACCGGAGACCCTATATAAGGTCGACCTGGTCAAAGCCACCGTCATCGAAACCCTCGAACGACTCTGCACCCGTTAGCGTGGCCGCCCCCGCTAGCTTCTTCGGCCGCAGAAGCCGAGATCGAAAAGCCGGGCGATCACCTAGACGGTTGATCGGGTGCGGTTCGCGGAGTGTAGCGGTGCGGGGCCCGAGGAAGGAGGCTACGTAGCACCGATGTGGCCCGCTGTCCGTCGGTATCGACGGCGACGACAACGAGATCAGGCCCGGCAATCTCAAGTGCAACCTGCAAGCAGGCTCCGCAGGGAAATGTCAGCTCGCCATCGGTGCGTTCGGAAGACACGGCCAGAACAGCCGGCGAAAGGTCTTCGGCCACAGCATTGAACAGAGCAACCCGTTCGCTGCACATAGCGAGGCCGAGCGAAACGTTTTCGACCAACGCGCCACGCACCTCACGACCGTCGTGGCCGACAATACCCGCTCCCATTAGGAACTGTGAGTACGGAGCGTAGGACAACTGGCGGGTAGCCACTGCGATTTCCACCGCTCGCTCAATGTGGTCCTCGCCCACCGGGCTATCAGACTCGCCTGATGTCGATACCACCTCACCGTCACTCGACATCGGGATCAACCACGACAGCGAACGAACCGAGACTACGAATCCGCTGGCCATCAACTCGACCCTCGGTTGTCATGAGCGCAGTCACAGCACCGGAGCTTTCCTCGAAATGAACGTCGGTCACTGATCCCACCAGCACACCGTCGGAGGTCAACACATTGGCCCCGATGTACGACAGCGACGTGGCTTCATCCGCGCCGTCTACCGAGGTGTCCTCGTCATCGTTGGGCTCACCACCCGATGAAGAGGTCACAAGCGCATCGGGACCGACAGCCACAACTTGGCGCCAATTCAAAACCCGGCTGCTCATCAGACCGTCGGAGACGTCGACCGAGGAGATATGCCGGCCCGACCGGTCGGCCCAAAGAGCCTTTACCGTGCCGACGTTCGCCGCAGTCTCCTCATCCACGACATCAAGATCCACAACATCAGTCATTGCTACAGTCACGCGCTTGCTCCCTGTTCCAACTTGGCCCGAAAGTCGGCTACCGCCGCCCCGAAACCGGTCAGGTCATCAACAATAAAATCTTTGGCTGCCGCAGGCAGCAGCAGGTTGTCGTCGGAGATGGCAAGCTCGGCCGAGATGGGCACGAATACCGCACCATCACCGGTGTCAACCTCGTAGCCGACGGCGGCCGGAGGCGAGCCGGTGGATAACACCACCCCGCAGACGGATCCCAACTCGGTGCCATCGCCAGCCAGGACACGGGTGCCGTCGATAGTGACGAGCGGCTCGTCGCCGGTCATTGCCGGGTGCGCCGAGTCGGGCTCGGTGAGGTCAGCCTCAGTGCTCACCATCACCGCATCCGGTCCAATAGCTTGAATGTCCCCGGCGCCCAACAGTGACTTGAGACGCCCTCGGAACCATCCTCGCTTATTCAGCGTGAAACCGATAAGGCGATGGGAAGCACCGTCGAAAACAACGTCTTTGATCTCAGCCACGTCCTCACCGCCGTCGACGGTGACAACCGGAAGGCCCGACACGTCCATGGCTTTTACCAGCCGCAAAGGCGTCTTCGAATCCATCATCGGCCACTTTCATGGGAGAGACTCCCTGTTTGTGTTGCCGTTACCGCTCCTGCCCGTTGCTTACGCCGGAGCACTACTGCGGCGACAACCAGGATGAGGAGTGCCAGTACTGCCCAAATGACTTCCATAGCGAAGCCCTTTCTTTTGATGATTGGTATGAACAGGTCATTCCCAGAAATCGCCAGGTGTAAACCGAGGACAACAAACGGCCCCGTCTCGGCGTATACGAGAGCCGGAAGCGGGAGCACCTTCGGCCCGGCCTCCCGACGAAGCAGCAACAACCGTAGAAGCCGTATCAATCATGAGTGACCTCTTCACCCAACCCCGCTTTCACCGCGACGTTCACCTCCACAAACACAGCGACAGGGCCGTCGGTTGGCTCGACCCACTAAGCAACCGAGCGAACAGTCAGTCAGCGTCAGCGGGCAGGCCGCTACGTCGCGCCGACGGTGATGACCACCAAATTGGTCGACTGTTGGCGCTCGTTGTCCAACAACGGGGTCATGACGGTACGGGAACCGACCACTTGCACCAGCACCTGTTGTTGATCGTCGACCAAATCGACCACCCCTTTGGCTCGGGCCACGGTACTAAAACCGCTCCGGCAGTTCTAAGGTCGTGAAGCTCATCGCAG
>JAHDFR010000102.1:12322-16626 GCA_020628065.1 Acidimicrobiales bacterium | reverse complement strand
GGCTTGAGCCCGACCGGGTAGCGGAAGTCATCGTCACCGCCATCGCCGACGGAACTAAGGATCTTCCAAGCTCAGCCTTCAGTCAGTAGCCTGCAGCGCTGCTTACTGGGTGGGCTCACTCGGTCGGCTCCTCTGTCGGCCTCGTCGGTTGGTGGCAGGCTGCGGTCCTTGATCAATCCTGATCGATGTCGGTCAGGGGGCGCAGGTAGTCCGCTACTTCGCTGTTGCCGAAGTGAGCGGCCCAACCCCAAGGTTTGGCGTTGTGATGCCCGTCGGCCAGGTTCGGGTCGGCACCGTGTTTGATCAGGAGCCGGGCCAGAGGAACGTCGTTGCCTTGGGCGGCCCCATGCAGCGCAGTGTTGAGGCCGGCGTGGCGGGCGTTGATGTCGAAGCCCAAACCCAAGAGAACCACGAGGGTGGGTTCATGGTCGGCGCTGATGGTTCCGATGACGGCCGGGTAGTCGGCCAGCACCTGTTCGATCAGTCCGTCGTGTTGATCAAGGTGGGGAGTGATGGCTTCCGCATCACCGGTTCGTACCAGGAACAGGAACCGTTCGGCCGGGCTCATCGACACCTCGACACCGGCGTCGGCCAGAACATCAAGAACCGTTTGATGGCCCTCCTCGGCGGCGATGCGCACCGGGGTCTTCTGCGATCGACCAACGGGCCGGTCCGGATCGAGACCGAGCCCGAGGAGGAAGGTCATGACGTTCGGGCGGTTTCGGCGGGCGGCGGCTTCGACTTCGTCGTAGAGCAGCTCACCCGGCTCCCGTAACCTGCTACCCAACTTCCGATACCACGGGCCGTCTTGTTGGGTTCCGAGACCGTAGTCGACCAGCAGCTCAAGCATGGCGGGGTCGTCGTGATTCTGTCCGCCGATGCCGTTGTTATATAAGGCCTGGCCGTCGTTGGGGTCGGCCCCGGCTTCGAGCAGCAGCGTGGCGAGCTCCAAGCGTTGGCTGTGCCACGATTGGTGGCTTTCGCCCCCGCCGAAGGCCCCGGTCAGTGCGGTAAACGGCGGCACCAGGCCCCGCCAAAGAAAGCCGACGTTGGGATCGGCGCCCCGGTCCAGCAGCAGGCGCACGGTTTCGGTCGCCGACCAGTTGGTTGCCGATTCGGCCAGCGTCGCATGCCCGGCAAATCGATTGGGGTCGATACGGGAGTAGGTGGCGTACAGCAGCGGCGCCCAGTTGTTGGGCCCGCACGGTTGGTTGACGTCATCTCCTACCGCGTCGAGAGTCTCGGCCAGGCGAAGATGATCACCGACGGTGGCCAGCGCGGCGATCGAACCCGTGGCCAGGGTCGGATCGGTGTCGAGCATGGCGTGAGCCAGCTCAAGTCGATCAGCTGGACTTGGACCTTGTTCGGCGTAGTTGAGACACGCCACCGCTTCGAACGGTTCGTCGCTGATGGGAACCCCGCGTTCGGCCAGGGGTCGGTGGGCGTGCTCGGCGACGAGGTCGAGGTGTGCCCGTAGCTTGTTCCAGCTGTCGAATCCGTACAGGCGGGCCACTGTCAGCTGGGCATCGGACAGTTTGAAACGGTCGGCACCGGGTCCGCGTAGTTGCTCGGCGTCGAGCCGAGGGTGGAACTCGTCGATGAGGTTGAGGCCGCCCTCGTCCTCTGATCGAACCAGATCTCTGACCAGCTTGGCCTGGTTCTTGAGATGTTCGAGCGACGGGTCTTCAGGTAGGGGGATTGATGGCACAGGATTCCCTTTCGTGTGTGCGCCCGCCGTCCGCATCCCGGGCCGAAAAGGTTGCTGTCTTTAAGGTGTATTGCTTTGATCGCAATGATCGTGCAGCCAAGCTTTGCTCTTTCCGCGAACTGGAGGTGTGCTGCAGCACCCAAAGACCATCATAGTTTGGGTAACGCCGCCGTGGTTCCAACTCTGCACTCTTCGCTCTGCACGGGAGGGCCTAGTCTTGGCTCATGCGTATCGGGATCAGCATCACCAGTAGGTACGTCGGCGCAGGTCCGGCGGTAGCGGTGGCCAACGCGTTGGCCCGTGCCAAAGTGGCGGCTCATGCCGGGCTGGATCACATCAGTCTCGGTGATCATCACTCGAACGGTCTTGACGCCAACTACGTGCAGAACGTACCCATGATTGGCCGCATCATGGCCGACTGGCCCTCGGACCGCCCGATTGGAGGTCTGTTTCTGTTGCCGTTGTGGAATCCGGTGTTGGTGGCCGAACAGGTGGGGACATTGGCGGCCATGACCGATGCCCCGTTTATTCTGCAGACCGGCATCGGCTGGGGCGAGGCCGACTTCGCCGCCATGGGCGCCCGGCTTTCGGACCGGGGTCGTCACACCGATGAGTCGATCAGGGTCATCAAAGCGCTGCTGGCCGGTGAAACCGCTGACAGCGAGATGCTCAACATTGGGGGTGCCTCAATCTCACCTCGTCCCCCTCGGCCGGTGGAATGGTGGATCGGGTCGGGAATCGGCGACGTGCCGCTGCGGCGGGCGGCTGGCGAAGGTGACGCCTGGTATGCCCACCCGGGCTTGGCGCTTAGTGAGGTTGAGCAGGCCGTCGCCCGCTACCGGGCGCTGTGCGATGAGTACGGAACGACACCTCGTGTTGCTTTGCGACGCGACATTCTGGTTTGCTCGGACGACAACGAGGCATTGAAGATGGGGCGGGACATGATTGCCGCCGGTTATCGGGGGCTGGATGAGAGCCAGCTCATCTTCGGTGGGGTGGAACGGGTGACCGAGCGTTTCGCCGAACTGGCAGCGGTTGGTGTTGATGACATCGTCATTAGAACGATGAATGTTCCTCAATCGGTGGCGTTGGAGTCGATCGCCCTGGCCGGCGATGTTCGTTCTCATATTTGTTCTCATATGAGGTAATCCGCGACTACTGGATCCGATGGACGTCTTTATTCCCACTTGAGGTTTTTGTTGACAGATAGTTACCCGTCGGTAATACTTGTCAAGTAGGGAAAGCTAACAGCATTAGCTCGAACTCAACCACCGCCGTAAGCAAAGGGGACAAATCCGATGAAGAAATTGGCGACGTTTCTTGCCGTCATCTTAATAACAGCGTTAGCCGCCACCGGCTTTGGTGCCGGTGTGGCCGCAGCCGCACCGCCCGACAAGGGCGGCAAGGGTGGCGGAGGCGGTGGAGGTGGCGAGACCGCTCAGCCCACCGCAATCGTGTCACTGGGAGATAGCTACATCTCAGGCGAAGCCGGGCGCTGGCAGGGCAACTGGGCCACGGCCGAAGGCAATCGTGGTGGTACCGACCGGGCCGCCTACAAGCGTAAAGGTGTCTGGTACTGGGATGCCTCCCGGGTCTACGGCAACACCGTCGACGGCTGCCACCGCTCCGACGTGGCCGAGATCCTGAACAACGGCGTCGGCGTTGACGCCAAGATCAACCTGGCCTGCTCCGGTGCCGTGGCGGCCAACATCTTCCGGGCCTCCAACGGTGGCGTCAGCTTCAAAGGCGAAGCGCCTCAGGCCGATCAGCTGGCCGGTGTGGCCGCCTCTCATGACGTCGAGATGATCGTGCTGTCCATCGGCGGCAACGACCTTGGATTCGCCGACATCATCATCGACTGCACCGTCCGCTACAACACCAGCCCGTCGTGGTGGCAGAACACCTGCAACGGTGCCGGTCAATCCAGCGTCGACTCGCTGATGCCCGGTGCCATGGCCGGCGTGGCCAAAGCCATCGACGAGATTCGAGCGGTCATGAACGCCGCCGGTCAAGCGGACGACTCCTACCGTCTGGTGCTGCAGAGCTACCCGTCGCCCATTCCTCGGGGTAGCGAGTTCCGCTACAGCGAGAGCGGCTGGTCCCGAACCAACACCGGCGGCTGTCCGTTCTGGAACGTGGACGCCAACTGGGCTCGTGACTCGCTGGTGCCGCAGATCTCGGCCAACCTGGCTTCGGTGGCGGCCTCCAAGGGCGTCGAGTTCCTCGACCTGCAGGATCAGCTGGAGGACCGTGAGGTCTGCTCGACCAGCACCGCTCAGGGCTCGGGCGTCGATGCCGAATGGGCCCGCTTCCTGGTCACCGGTTTGACCCAAGGTGTGGCTCAGGAGTCGATGCACCCCAACGCTCTCGGCCAGCAGGCTACCGGCACTTGCCTGGGGATGCTGTTCAACTCTGCGCCCGGCAGCTATGACTGCACCAACGTGGCCGGCAACGGCCCGTCGGTGATGAGCTTGACCGCCGGCTAGTAGCCATGGCGACATGGCCGAGCTACTCGGCCGAGTGGCATGGTCGCCGACAAGATTTTCCCTCCAACCAGGCCCGGGATCCCGCAAGGGGTCCCGGGTTTACTTTTGCG
>JAHDFR010000102.1:6087-12222 GCA_020628065.1 Acidimicrobiales bacterium | reverse complement strand
ACCTACGTGACCGCTCCTGATGGGAGCAGCGGAGTGTGGTTCCTGTCGCTGGACGCCGCCAAGTTGCCGGCGGTGGTGGCCGCCCGTCAAGGCTTCCGCCTGCCCTACTACTGGTCGAAGATGACGTTCGGACAGGACGGCGATGAAGTGCGCTATCGATGTGATCGTCGATGGCCTGACGGCGACCGGCTGGGTCGCCGGGCCGCCGTTGCCAATCCTCGGTCAACGGTTCGCATGCGCATCGGCGATGCCATTCCTCCCGCCGACGTCAGCGACTTTGAGAATTTCTTGTCGGCCCGGTGGCGGCTGTACAGCTCGTATCCTCGCGGCCTTCGCTACGCCCTGGCGTGGCACGAGCCGTGGCCGCTGCATCGGGCCGAACCACTGCACGTGGACGACCAGCTGGTTCAAGCCAGTGGCCTACCCAAACCGGAAGGTGAACCGATCTGCCACTGGTCACCCGGAGTAGAGGTGCGGATCGGGACCCTCCGAAACTCAAGCCCCAGGGGAAGTAACCATGGGCGGGGGCGTGAAGCCACCCAATGTTTCCTCCACCACGGCGGCGAAGGCGATGGTGGTGTAGTCGCCGCGGTTCGGTCCCATCATTTGAATCCCAACCGGTAGCCCGGCGGCGGTCAATCCAACCGGGGCCACGGTGGAGGGGAGGTACGGTCCGGAGGCGATACCGGCCCACAACCACTGCTCGATGATGGAGACCGGATGGCCGTTGACCTCGATGGACTGCAAGCCAAACGGTATCTCGTTCTCGTGCACCGGGGCCGCTGAGGCCGACGGTGGACACAGCACGACGTCGACCCGGTCCACCCCGTGGCCGCTGGGGCCTGAGCCGCCGAAGTAGTCGGCCCACTGGTCCCGCAACCGCTGACGCTGGTTGTGCAGCTCGATCCACTCGACGTGGGGGAGCAGTACGCCGTGGCTTCCGATGGCCTGGTAGTCCCGGTCGCCTCGGCCGTAGCGGGCGGCGTGCACCGGATCGTCGGGCTGCAGATCGAGGGCGGCGGTGGCGGCCCGCACCAGTTTCCCGTACAGGTCCTGGGCGGCCACATGGTCGATCTCATCCGGAGGTCTGGCCACCTTGACTCCGGCTCGGACCAGAGCGTCCACGGCGTTCGACAAAATGTCGGTCAGCTCATCGTCTTGTTCGCCCATCGGGTTGTCGAGCATCACGCCAACGGTGAACTCTTCAGGTTTCCGTCGAGGGTCGACCGCCAATCCCGGTTCGGCTATCACGTCCATGGCCAACGCGAGGTCATTGGCTGAACGGGCCAATGGGCCGCACACGTTGATGTCCGCCACCCCTTCCTGGCCGGGATAGTTGTGGCCTCGGCTGGGCACAACCTCAAAAGTCGGTTTGTGACCGAACACGCCGCAGTAGTGGGCCGGGAAGCGGATCGATCCGCCGATGTCGCTACCGATCTCCAGAGCGGCCATACCGGTGGCCAGCGCTGCGGCCGACCCACCCGATGATCCACCGGGGGTGCGGTCGGTGTCCCACGGATTGTCGGATCGGCCGTAGATCTCGTTGTAGGACTGCCAGTCGCCCAGCTGGAACGGCACGTTGGTCTTACCCCACACCACCGCGCCGGCGTCGAGCAACCGGTCGAGCAGCACGGCATTGCGTTCGGGGTGGTAGTCCCGGGCTGCCACGTCGCCCCAGGTCGAAGGGGTGCCCACCCAGTCGATGACGTCCTTGATGGTCATGGGAACGCCGTGCAACGGGCCGCGCTCTTGGTCACGGTTGGTTTTGCGGTCGAGCTCCTGCGCCCGATGGCGGGCCTGGTCGATGCGTTCCACCACGACGGCGTTGATAACCGGATTGTGTTTTTGGTAACGGTCGATGCAGGCGTCAAGCAGTTCGAGGCACGACACTTGGCCATTGCGAACAGCGCCGGCCTGGGTCGCGGCTGACGCCAGCGTCAGATCAACTGTCAGATCATCAGGCATGAATCGATGGTACGGCGACGACATTGCTGACGTACTTCAGTGAGATACTCGATGTTGGCTGGGAACAAACCGCCGGGGTGAGGAGTCGTAGGGGCAATGGGAAGCGTCCACCGTTTCATACGATCCGGCTCAAAACCGGTTTCAGGGCCGGTTTCAGAATCGACCGCTGGATCTGCCGCACAGATGACGATCGACGGTCTGTACTCGGCTGAGCACGGGCCCATGCTTCGCCTGGCCACCTTGATGTTGGGTTCGGGATTCGAGGCCGAAGACATCGTGCACGATGCCTTCACCAACGTCGAGGATCGTTTCGATCAACTCGAGCGACCGGGGGCCTATCTGCGCACCTGCGTGGTCAACGGTTGTCGATCCCGAATGCGTCATCAGAACGTGGTCGACCGCCACAAGCGAACCAGTCGAACCGAGCCGGCTCGGGTGGCCGAGCTGCCAACTCATCTGGTCGAGTTACGTCAGGCCTTGGCCGTGTTGGGTGAGAGGCCCCGCGCTGTCATTGTTCTCCGGTACTTCGCCGATCTACCCGACGACGAAATTGCCGAGATGCTCGGGGTCGCTCCCGCCACCGTCCGAACCATCACCCACCGGGCGCTTCAAGTGCTGCGGGCCGAGTTGGATCCGCCCGAAGCCGAACCCGGCCACAACCGAAACCCGGGAGTTCAGCGATGACTGAGGACTTCACAAACCGAGGACGAATAGACGATCCAGACCGAGTCGCATCGGAGCACGGCTTGGTGGCGGTGGAGCACCGGCTGCGTTCGGATCTTCCTCAACTGGCCGAGGCTCTTCTGGTCAGCGACGAAACTCAGCAGTTTGTCGGCGGGGTGTCTCGACCACACCGCCGGTCGAGCGTTCGAGATTGGCGTTTCGCCGCTGCCGCCGCGGTAACGCTACTGCTGGTGGGCGCCGGTGCCCTGTGGCTCCTGCCCGACAGTGGCGGGCAGATCGAGGCCGCCCTCAACGACGATGATCAGATCTCGGTCGGTGACGAGGACGTCTCCGACACTGTTGACGCTATCGCTGACGATGATCCCGGTTGGTACACGCTTCCGGAGCTCAACGTTGTTGACCTTAAACCTCGAGCGCGTATGGTCAGCGTTTGGGCAGGCAAGGACGCCATCTTCTGGGGCGGCCGCACCGAGGTTGGCGATTCGGTCGAAGCCGGAGTAGGCGGAGCGGCCTACAACCCGGCGTCCGATGCCTGGATCGGCATTGCCTCACCGCAGTGGGGACACCCGGAAGGCGCAGGGGTGTTTCACGGCCGATGGCTGTACGTAATGACCAAGGGCAGTGTCACCCGCTTCGATCCGGGAACCGGCGACGAAGAGGAACTTGACGTCCCCACCGGCGCGGCGCGAGGACTGTTTGTCCTCCGTGATCAGGTGTGGGTGATCGTGCGAGTGGCAGGCGGACTGTCGGCAGTACCGGTTGAGGCATCGGGGGAGGTCAACGATGCCGCCCCGCTGTCGCCGGAGCCATGGCCGATCGTCGACTCTTTCAACCAGTCGTCGGCCACTCCCGACAACTTGGCGGTCTTCGACGGTGACCTGTACCTGACGGCTCAAGGCTGGCTGTTCCGGGTTGACGGCGATAGCGGTGAGTTCCAGCCGCTGGTGGGTCCTGATGCGGTGATTGAGCCCGGCGATCTCCGAGTGTTCGCCGGTGAGACCCGGCTTGGTGTGGTGTCGTTCGACGGCCAGTCGATGTGGGCCGGAACTCTCGAACAGGCGGATGGCCGAGAAGACGTGGGCTGGTTCGAGGAGCCGGTTGAGGGCGTCGATCCGTTGACCAGCACCGTTGTGGCCGTCGGTGATTGGATCACGGTTCTGCCCAACGATGACACGCCGGTGTCGCTCCATTTGGTGGAGTGGACTCGGATTGACCACGACGACAGTCCGCTGGCCGGCTACACGCAGCCCAACGCCGTGTGGACCGGGCAAGAGTTGGTGGTGTGGGGCGGCCAGGGCGAACCTGCCGAGCCGGAGGGCGCGGTTGGCGCCCGATGGGTTCCCCCGTTCGTTGCTCCGGAAGAGGAAGCTCAAGAAGCCCTGCCCAGGACGTGGGTGAAGGTGAGGGCGCCGTCGACTCCAATGCTCAGCGCTCCGAGCATCGCCATGGATGATCGGCGGCGCATAAGTGACTGAGCGATTCACCGGGCTGGGTTCCGCTGAGGGGTGGTCGGCGACTAATGTCAGATACCGGCCAAGGAGGCGTCGATGTCCGACACAGCCGGGAACTCGGATTCCCTGTCGATACGCAAGATTGTCAGCCACTCGGAGGAAGTGCTGATCGAAGGGGGCAAAGCGGCCGACCCGTCGCTGTGGCTGCATTCGGTGGCTGCCGTAATCGCCAACCCGTGGGCCGGTCAGGGGTTCGTGGAAGACCTGCGACCCACCATTTTGGACGTGGCCCCCCGGTTGGGAGAAGTGATCGTACCTCGGCTGGTTGACCTGGCCGGCGGTGGCGACCGGGTTGAAGCCTACGGCAAGGCAGCCATCGTCGGAGTGAACGGCGAGGTTGAACACGGGTCGGCCATCATTCACACCCTCCGGTTCGGCAACATCTTCCGGAGTGCTGTCGGCGGCACCTCGTATCTGTCGTTCACCAACACCAGGGGAGGGGCGGGCACCATGATCTCAATTCCCATGATGCACAAAGAGGACCCCGGATTCCGGTCGCACTACTTGACGGCCGAGGTAACAATCACCGATGCTCCGGCTCCCGACGAAATGGTCATCGCCCTCGGGGTGTCCGTCGGCGGACGGCCTCACCATCGCATAGGAAACCGCTACTCGGATTTGGAGGAGATGGGGATCACGGCCCCTGGTCAGACATGACGGAAACCTTCAAGCTCTACATCGACGGCCAGTTCTGCGACGCCTCCGACGGCACCGTCATCGAGTCAATCAACCCGGCCACCGGACAGGTGTGGGCCACTGCGCCCGCCGCCTCCGAAGCCGATGTGGACCGTGCAGTCGATGCCGCCGAGCGCGCTCTGTATGAAGGCCCATGGGCGGCAATGACCGCCACCCAGCGGGGCAAGCTGCTGTATGCGTTGGCGGCGGCGGTGGAGTCCGAAGCCGAGCGGTTGGGCGAGATCGAAACCACCGACTCGGGCAAGCTGGCGGCCGAAACGAAAATGCAGACCGCCTACGTTGGCGACTACTACCGCTACTACGCAGGTCTGGCCGACAAAATTCAGGGTGCCACGCTGCCGATCGACAAGCCGGACATGGCGGTGTTCACCACCCGAGAACCCATCGGTGTTGTTGCCGCCGTGGTGCCGTGGAATGCTGAGATGTTCCTGACCGCCACCAAAGTCGGCCCGGCATTGGCCGCCGGTAACACGGTGGTGATCAAGGCATCCGAGGAAGCACCGGGCGCGCTGCTGGCCTTCGCTGAGATCGTTGACCGGGTGGGGTTCCCGCCCGGCGTGGTTAATGTCATCACCGGCTACGGGGAGCCGTGCGGCCGGGTGTTGACATCACATCCCAAGGTGGCCCGCGTGGCGTTCACCGGGGGAGTGGAAGCAGCTCGCCATGTTGTCCGCAACACGGCTGAGAACTTCGCTCATGTGTCGCTGGAGTTGGGGGGCAAGTCACCGATTCTCATCTTCGACGACGCCGACTTCGACGGCGCGGTCAACGGCGCGGTGGCCGGGAACTTCGGTGCCACCGGCCAAAGTTGCGTTGCCGGGACCAGAGTCTTCGTCCAGGCCGGTGTGTATGAACGGTTCCTGGAAGCGGTGGTGGCCCGGGCTGAAGCAATCCGTATTGGTGACCCGTTGGAGGCCGACACCCAGGTCGGCCCCCTGGCCACCGAGGCTCAACGGCTGCGCATCGAGAACGTGGTTGCCGAGTCACTAACTCAAGGCGCCACCGTTCACACCGGCGGCAAGATACCGGACGGATTCGACGCCGGTTGGTACTACCAGCCAACGGTGATCGCCTGTCCTGATCAGAGCGTGACCAGCACCCGGGTGGAGCTGTTCGGCCCGGTCATGTCGGTGCTGCGGTTCGAGACCGAAGCCGAAGGCATTGCGCTGGCCAACGACACTCAGTTCGGTCTTGGAGCCGGGGTATTCACCGAGAACTTGGCTCGAGCCCACCGGGTGTCGGCCGCCATTCGGTCCGGCATCGTCTGGGTCAACACCTA
>JAHDFR010000102.1:3728-5987 GCA_020628065.1 Acidimicrobiales bacterium | reverse complement strand
GGGATTGACCGGGTAGCCATAGGCGGCCTGTTCATCGCTGAACCATCCGGCACCGACACCGCACTCGACCCTGCCGCCGGAGAGAACGTCCAACGTAGCCAACGTCTTGGCCAGCAGCCCAACGTTGCGGTGCTCCACGTTGGTGACCAGCGTTCCCAGCCTCAGCTTGTTACTAGCAGCCGCCAGATAGGCCAGTGTGGTGTACGGCTCGAGCATGGGGTCCCAGGCCCGCCCGACCTGGGGAATCTGACGGAAGTGGTCCATCAGCCACAACGCTCGGAAACCCGCCGCCTCGGCCGCCTGAGTCATGGCCACCAGCGTCGCCCCAATGTCGGTAGTGCCGGAATCGGGCCCGAAGTCAAAGCTGGAGATGACCAGATCGAAAGCCAAGCTGGGAGCGACACCGCTCATCGGCGCTTTTGCGTCGACCGAATCCGTCGACTGTTCGGCCAGAGTCTTGGGGATCTGTCGGGTCGGCCCGGGATTGACGACAACCAGATCGAAGCGCTCATCGGCGATCTCGGTCTTGGCCTGTCGCCATTGTTTCAGCTGGCGATTGAGAACGGCCTTGGTCAGCGGAAACGGACGTTGGCCGTTGCGGTCGTGGCATACATCCGAGGATGTATCGAAACCAACGGCAACGCAGTCAAGACCGTGACTATGGGCCAATTCGATGTATGAGGCCCGTTGCTTGGGATCAAGGCCGAGGGTGTCGATGACGGTGGTCAGTCTTTTGCTCAGGCGGGCGGTCAACAACTGTTGGAGGAGAGCGAACGCTTCAGTGCCTGCTGTTTGGTCCTCCGGCCCGGCTCCGTAAAACGCCCTAAAGTCGTCGGTGGCCAGTATTTGGCCTGGCTTGAAGTTGGCTCGAGCCCAGGTCGACTTTCCCGAACTGGACGCTCCAATCAGCACGACCAGCGCCGGCGTTGGTATCAGCTGCTCTTCGACGGGGGAATCGTCTGGGTCCGATGGACTACTGGCCACAAGGGCGACGGTAGCGGGCGAGACTAATGCCGCCCAGCCCGACGACCGATAAGACTATGTGCCGTCAAACCTGGAAGTGAGCTTGCCCGCCGCGTACATACGCGCCCTCAGTGCAGCATCCACCTAGGAGCAGATGTTGCGGGCCACTGCCGATTGGCTTCCTCGAGTGCTTGATGCCGAGCGAGCCAGCATTTGTCTGCCGGACGGCGCCCACCATATGGAGTTGTTCGCCTTTGGTGGCGTGGCCGAGGTGGTTCGTACCGACACGAAGATTCCGATTGCCACCTCGTTGATCGGACAGGCTTACCGGCATCGAAAATTGGTGATGCTCGACGATGCTACCGACAGCGACTTTGAAGACATGACTTCCCTGGTCGAGGCCGGGTTGCGCTCGGCGGCAAGCGCTCCAATGTTGAGCGGCGGGCGGTGTTTCGGAACCATCAACATGGCCGACAGTCAATCGGCCGCCTATACCGATGTTCACTGTCAGCTGCTGCAGGCGGTGGCCGACCTGCTGGCCGGTTCGCTCGGCCTGGTGCAGATCGCCGAGCAGGAAAAGATCCGGGCCATGACCGATGATCTGACCGGGACACTCAACCGTGGCGCCGTTCTGGCCAAGCTGGATGAGCTATTCGTCGACGAAACGCTTCAGCCTTCGCTGCTGTTCCTGGATCTTGACGGCTTCAAACTGATCAACGACATCCACGGCCACAACGTGGGCGATCAGGTGCTGCGTATTCTGACTAATCGCATCGCCTCCAAACTCGGTGAGAAAGCGACTCTGGGTCGCCTGGGGGGCGATGAGTTTCTGGTGGTCGTCCACGACGACGCCGACGGTACCGATGCCGAGATGTTGGCTGTCGACGTTCTCGAAATCTGTAGCGATCCAGTGGTGGTTAAGAGTCTCCGCATCGAGTTGTCGCTCAGCATTGGCGTCGCCAGTTCGAATCTGATGACTGCGTCCGCTGCTGATCTGCTGGCCGACGCCGACCGGGCGATGTACAAAGCCAAGGAGTCAGGCAGTCGTGTCGTGGTGGCCGACGACGAGATTCGTCGACGCACCGCCATGTTGACCGCCATCGACCGAGATCTGGACCTGGCCCTTTCGACCCGGGCTATCGTCTTTCACTATCAGCCGGTCAGAGAGCTGTGCACCGGGCGGATCACCGGTGCGGAAGCCCTAATACGTTGGGATCACCCCACGTACGGGCCGATACCGCCGCCTCTTCTGGTCGACCGGATAGAGGCAACCGGCCGAGTGGCGGCGTTCACCAC
>JAHDFR010000102.1:0-3628 GCA_020628065.1 Acidimicrobiales bacterium | reverse complement strand
TTCACCCGGTTCCCGATTCACATGATGAAGTTTGATCGGTCACTGGTTGGCGTCATGGCTGCAAGTGAAGAAGCGTTCACCATCTTGAAGGCCATGGCGTCGATGTGTAAGGAACTTGGTATTTCCTCTGTGGCCGAAGGTATCGAACAGCAGGAGGAGATGGATCTCTGTCGCCAGTTCGGTATCGACTACGGCCAGGGCTGGCATCTTGGCAAACCCAAGCCGCTCGAGGATCTGATCTTGTTGCTGCAGAGTGAGGCGAACGACAGTGATATCGAACCGTCGATGGACTCTGCACCCATGCCGTCGGGCTACTCGGTAGCGATCGGCTAGGGTCGCCCTTCAGGCCTGCCAGATTCTGACCGCTGCCGGTCGGTTCTATACTCGCCGCATGACAGCTGGAGCGCGGACGCTGGAAGAACGAGAGCGTCGATACGAGGCGTTCAAACAGCGGGTCGAGATTCCGATGATGGTGGTCGCCTTCCTCCTCATTCCGGTTCTACTGATGCCGTTGGTGGAAGATCTGAGCGAACAATCGGTGCGCCAGCTGTCGCTGTTGGGCACCGCCATCTGGGTGGTGTTTGTCATCGAGTATCTATTGCTGCTGGCGTTTTCGGTTGATCGACGGGAGACGATCAGAACCCACAAGCTGGAGTTGGCCATGGTGGTTCTGCCAATGTTGCGGCCGCTGCGCCTACTGCGACTCGTTCAGGTGGGGGCCGGGTTCTCGATGGCGGCGAAGGCGTTCCGCAAGTTGGGTTTGCGCCCGGGGTTCGGCGCCACCTTCGGAGTGGTTTTCACCATGATCGTGCTGGGCGGCGCGTTGGTGTCGATCGCCGAGGACAAACAACCCGGCTCGACCATCGAAGGTTTCGGCGATGGATTGTGGTGGGCGTTCGTGACCTGCACCACCGTTGGCTACGGCGATGAGTTTCCGGTGACAACCACCGGTCGAGCGATTGCCGTGTTGTTGATGCTGGCCGGGATCAGCGGGCTGTCGGTGATAACGGCCAACGTGGCCGCCTACTTTGTGGCCACTGACGCCGAAGACGAAGCCGAGTCGCTGAAGTCGTTGGAGGTTCGCCTTACCGGCATTGAAGACCAATTGACCCGCATCTCCGAGCAGCTTGAGCAGAGCCGCCGGTAGGGCAACTGCTCCGACCCCAACCCGTCAGTTGGTCGGAGCTCTCGGCTGCTATCAAGAACGGTAGGGGTCGCTGAATTAGCCTGCCCGGACAGGGTTCTGCCAGGTGACGTGTCGTAATATGGGCCTATGGCAGTGGGCGGTGACCAGCGACAACAGCAGGCCGAGATAGAAGTGAAGCGGGCCACAACCGTGATGGTTTTGGCCACCTTGGTACTGACGGCGTTGGTAGCGATGGCTTGCTCGTCGCAGACCACTACCGATGCTGCTGACGGCGCATCCGACCAAGCGGTGGAAGACGAAATCGAAGCCGTCGGCGAGTCCACCACGTCCACAACGACTGCACCGGACACGACGGCTGCACCAACGACCGAAGCCCCGGAGCCCGAGCCGGTGGTGGTTGACGCCTCGTTCAGCACCGGGGTTCAGCCGATCCTGGAACAGTCGTGCGCCTCATGCCATGCTCCCGATCAGGCCGGTTCCGCTCACTTCGAGCTGGCCACCGCGGCGGACGCTCAGGAGTGGAGTGATCTGCTCTTTGACCTGACGCATACCGGCGCGATGCCACCGTGGCCGGCCTCTGATCTGTCGCTACCTTTCGTCGGTGACCCGAGGCTGAGTGAAGACCAGCTGGCTTCGATAGCCGCCTGGGTCGACGACGGAGCCGAACTTGACGTGGATCCGGCCACCCCGATCGTGTCTAGTCGAGCGCCGTCGTTCATCGCCGAAGAGAATCGGGACGTTGTGATGACCCCGTCCACCGGGCCGTTCACCGGTACACCGGAGCGGCGCGACGACTACCGCTGCCTGATCTACGACCCGGGTAACACCGAAACCGAGTGGGTGCTGGCATCACACTTCGAAGCCGACCAGACCGAAGTGGTGCACCACGCCATTATCACCATGGCCAGCGCCGATCTGCGGGAGACGGCCGACTGGATCGACGAGTCCCAACCCGGTCCCGGCTGGACCTGCTACGGCGGAAGTGGGCTCGACTCGGCCGGTCAGGGGACGGTGGTTCGGGCCGGTGGTTGGGCACCGGGTGGGCCGGTCAACCGACGCCCCGACGGGTATGCCCTCAAGATGGAGCCGGGCGACTTCTTTGTTGTCCAGATTCACTACCACTACGACGGCGACATCCCGGCTGACAATTCCCGGTTCGTGCTCGACCTTGCCTCCGACGACGAGGTGGCGGCTGCCGGTGGGTCATTCAAGCCGCTGACCAACGTCCGCTACCTTGGTCCGGCCGAGATCCCCTGTGTTGAGGGCGACACCCACGAACTGTGCGACCGCGATGCTGCGCTGGCCAATGTGGTTGAGCGGTTCGGCGACTTCGTCGGTCTGTATCCCGACTTCATGCTCCGTCAGTGCAACAAGACGGCGGCCGACTTCGCTCACATGACCGACGGTACGGCCACGTCGACCTGTGATCTGCCGGTGAGGAACCCAGGCCGGGTCACCTCGGTCACCGGTCATATGCACGAGCTTGGGTCGTCCATCCGACTCACCCTGAATCCCGATACGCCGGAGGAGACCATTCTGCTGGATATCCCTGACTGGGATTTCGAGTGGCAGTTCGGCTACCGACCGGTCGACGACATAGTTATAGAGCAGGGAGACATCATCCGAGTGGACTGTGCATGGGGCCGTGATCGGGCGCCGTACGAGCCGGTCGGGTACGTGCTTTGGTCGGACGGCACCGGCGATGAGATGTGCTTCTCGTCCATTACCACCGCACCGGACGAGAGCTAGGTCCGCCGTCTCTCGTTGAGCCTGAATTGGGGCTGGCGGCACCGTTGACGGTGGGTGTACATTGCCCTGATGCTCAGCGACGTTCGTCTTGCCTTCGAAGGCAAGACTCTGCTTTCGTACCGGGCCGGCGTGGCGCTGGTGGCCGGGTCCGGGATTCTGTTCAGCTTCACCGCGCTGCTGTTCCGGGCCGGTAACGACATCGACGAGTGGCAGTTCCTGTTCTACCGGGGCTTGTCGGCTTCGGTCACGCTGTCGATGGTTGCGTTCCTCCGCCGGCGGGGTCGACCGATCCGGCGCACGGCGCTGAACTGGCAGTCACTGCTGGCCGGAGTGTTGTTGGCATTGATGGCCAGCCTGTTCATTCTGGCGTTGGCCCGAACGACGACGGCAACGGTCATTTTCCTGCAAGCGGCGGCGCCGGTCTCGGGAGCGTTCTTCGGCTGGGTCCTGTTGCGGGAGCGGGTGGCACCACCGGTGTGGGCCTGCATGGCGGTGGCTGCGATTGGTGTCGGTGTGATGATCGACTCCGGGCTGGACACCGGAAACACGACCGGCTTGTTGTTGGCGGCTGTACTGCCGGTGGCGTTTGGGTTATACAACGTGTTGATCCGATGGGCTCCCGACTCCGACCCGCTGGTTCCGGCGCTGGTCGGCTCCATTGGTTTGGCCTGCACCGCCGGGTTGGCGGCGGCCACCGGTTCGGGACTCAACCCGGGCTTGGGCGACATCGCA
>JAHDFR010000101.1 GCA_020628065.1 Acidimicrobiales bacterium | reverse complement strand
GATCAGTGACTTGGACGAAACTCACAAGCAGCTGATGGATAAGCCGTTCGCCTGTCCAGATTGTTGTGCCTGAACCAGTGCCGGTATCTATTCCCGAGGGCTCAGTTGATACGTTCGGTTTCGTACACGTCCCGGTCTGGTGGTGGCTACCCGACGCTGACTGGCAGCCACTCACCGGGTCGGCCTCCGATGCCGGTATCACGGTCACGGTGACGGCTACGCCGCTTCGCTCCGTGTGGGACCCAGGCGACGGCAAGCCCGAAGCAGTGTGTGCCGGGCCGGGCATTGAATGGCGTCCAAGCCTAGATATTGAGAATGGGACCTACTGCTCTCACACCTATACCAGGTCGAGTGATGAACAACCCGGCTTGTCGTACACAGCAGAGGTCACAGTCGAATGGGAGTTCTCTTGGACCATCAACGGTGTCGCTCAAGGTCCGTTCGGGCTGGCATCACCGAGCGCTGAGTTCCCGTACGCCGTTGGAGAAATCCAAGCGATCGAAAGCTGACCGTGAACCATCGCCGCACTACCGAAGAATCAACTGAAGTTGCTGTACCTGAGGTGACTAACGCCTGGTCGCACTTGGCACGTTCAGCCAGCGGGACGCCGATCCCCGTTCACTCAGCTGGCGACCATCAGGTCGGCTTCCAGATCACGCTCATTGATCCGCATCGGCAGCTGTTCCTGATGATGACCCAGCGGTGCAGTATCTGTGGCCACAAACTGAACAACGGACTCGGCGTTGTCGTCATCCCGCTCAACTCCATCCGAGCAGACCACAGATCTACCGAACTGAATCTCGACGAAGTCAGCGACGGTGTCATCAAGATCTCCTCAGCCAAACACAAGTTCCTGCGTGTCAGCGTCGACGAAGGCGAGGCACACATCGAGTGCGTTAGGAGAGGAGCAGCCATATGCCCATACCTCGCCAGCAGTGACCACCATTACACGTCAGAGGTTCCCGACTTCCCTCACGGTTACGGCATGAGCGATGCCGAGATGCAAGAAGCTCTGAACGTCACCCAAAGCGAACTAGACGAACAGCTCAAACTGCCAGAACGGATCGGCCAACCGAGCGGACGCAAGTTCACCACTCCACCATCAAGAATCGAGCGTGTCCCACAAGATCGAGGGCTCATCGTTGCCACGCTCATACTGCCCCGAGAGCTGACTGAAATAGCTCCACCGATCGATCAGGTCGACCTTTTTCCTGCCGTCGACCTCGGCGATCCGGTCCCAGCGTCTGTGGCCGACATGAGCATCGCTGAAGTGATGGCCCTCCTTCAGTACATGGAGACCCGAACACGCCCACGACCCGAACGTAACGGTCCCTGTCCATGCGCTTCGGGCCTCAAGGCCAAACGATGCCACCCCAACGGCCTCGTACGCGAAGAACTCGCCGCCGACCTGCACGCCAGCCCGGTATGGGGTGGAAGGAGCAACTGACAGCGAGCGGCGCATTACCGTGTGTCGCCACCGCCGTTAGACGAAGTTGAGACGACGGATTTGGCGCCTTTGCTCACCTGGCCCTGGTTCACACAGCTGTAGTTTCCACTCAGGCATAGTTTGGCCATGACGAGAGTAGAACACTGTCCGGTTGATGTTTGTCGAAACCTTGCCGATAATGGTATACACGTTCCACACATCCCGTCCGGGGTGTGGGCAGCATCCGCAAGGAAGCAGAGCGATGAACTCTCGACTCAAGAAGCGCACCAGCAAGCAAGAACTCGATCTAGCTTGGGAGCTGTACGAGCGCGGCCAAGAACGCAGGAAGGCCCGCAGAGAGAACGGCAGCTCAGATGAGTCCCCCGCTGCCCCAGCCGCTTAACGAGTCTCTCGCTGTCCACCTGAAAAGGTTCCGCTGCTACTCTCCCGAGTTTCCCTACAGCCGCCCGGTCGAGGACAACATCCGCAAAGACCTCGTCAAAGAGTGGCAAGCCGGGAACATCCACGTCCTTGTCGTAGCTGAACACGAACAGATCCTTGGCGTGTCGGCCTACACAATCGGACTAGCCGGCGACATGGAAATGGGATACAGCAATCTGCTCGCCACTGATCTCAACCACCGGCGCCGAGGCATAGCCACCTCTTTGAAGCAGGCAGCAATGGACGACATGCGCTCCCGCGGGTGTCGAGCTGTCTCGTCACATGTCCACGAAAGCAACGTGGGTATGCATGCAACGAACGCAACATGGCATTTCGACGCTGCCTCTACAGACGAGGACGGCTATGTCCTAGTCGTCATCGGCCTGGACTGACTGGAGTGACCACTGTCGGGGCGAATACCAGGGCAGGAACCCGTTCAAGTCGGGTCCCTCTCACCAACTCCCTAATACTTCACCCAGCAGTATCCGAGTGTGTATGTCCAGCCATTGTTGGTTACAGCGAAGTTGATCTACGCCTGCGGGCATGATCCACGCAGGACATCGAGATCATCGAGCTGTTCGACGTGGTCCCCGGTGACGCTGAACAACGGTCACACTGAGCTGATCCGATGTCGCCCCGTATCGGTAGCAAATCATCTGGGTATTGGTGACAACTGCGCGATCTAGGCAGATCGGGTTGCGGGTGTGGGGGTCTTGTTATGGGGTGTTGTGTTTGCGTAAGGTTGTTATTGCGGGTTAGGGTCTGGCTATATCCTTGTTGTTGGGTGTTTTACCGCCGTGACTGAAAGTGGGAGTGATCGTGGGGCGACGTTTGTTTGGGTGTTTGGTTGTTGTTGGGGTTGTGGCGTCGGTGTTGGTCGGGGTGCCGTCTGGGGTTGTTGCGGCTGTGCCTGTGGCGTTTCAGGATGGTGTTGGTGAGTCCGAGCCGTTGGTGGTGACGGTTGTCGAGCCGCCTGATGTTGATGATGGGGTCGGCCCGGCTGATCCGGTTGCTGACGTTGATGTTGACGACGTTGGCAGCGCTGCTGCTGGTGTTGGTGTTGGTGTGTCGGGGTTGGTGGAGGATTCGGTTCGGGGTGGGCGTCCGGCGTTGGTTGGTGAGCGGTCGGTTCGTTTTGGGGTTGATGGTGGTGTTGAGGGTGATGGTGGTTTTGGTGTGCGGTTGGTGCGCCCGGAGCGCGATCGTGGTGTTGGTGTTGGGTGGTCGACGTTGGATGCTGGGCGGGCGGGGTTTGTGTCGACGGTGGGGTTTGGTTTTGAGTTAGCGGTTGATGGTGTGCCTGGGTCGGTTGTTGGTGGCCGCCCGGTTGAGGTTCCTGGTCGTGGGCCAGGGGGGTCGCGTGGTGTCGCGGATTTGGGTGGTTCGTCGGGGTGGGCGGTCGAGTTTGAGTTGGGGTTGTTTGAAGAGGTGTTGGTTGATGTTGGGCGTGTGCAGTTTGAGGTAGGTTTGGGGTGTTCGCCGTCTGGGTGTGCGCATCGTCAGGTGTTGCCGTCGTTGGTTGATGTTGAGCGTGGCGTGGTTGTTGTTGAGGTCCCGGTGAGGGTGTTAGCAGCAATCGCTCGCGATGAGCGTGGCAATGGTCGACCTGATATTGGTGACGAGTCGGTGGACGAGTCGACGACCACGGTCACCAGCGAGAGCGAGTCTGACGCGTCGTCGACAACCGACCCAGCAACCTCATCGTCAACGACTGCAACCGATCCAGCAACGACGACGTCGACTGACACGACTGCCCCAGCTTCGTCGTCGTCTGATACGACTGCTCCAACGTCGTCGTCTGATACGACTGTTGCGACCTCGTCGTCTTCGGTTGATGAGTCGGGTACGACGGTTGGTTCGACTGATGCCACCGTGGAGGACGCAGGTGATGGTGACGCTGGGGCGTCGTCGCCTGGTCGGAGTGGTTCGGCCGCTGGTGGTGGTGCGGGTCGTGGTGTTGGTGGTTTGGGGTTTGGTGTTCCGGTGCGTCAGTTGGGGTTGGTGTTGGCGCAGGGTTCGGGTTCGGGTGTGTATTTTGGTGTGTCGGGTGCGGCGTCGGGGCCGCAGGGTGATTATTCGGCGGCGCAGGTGGGGTCGTTGGCGTCGTGGCAGGTTGGGTTGGTGTCTGGTTCGGCGGAGTTGTCTTATGAGGTGCCGGTGCCGGGTCCGGTTTGGGGTCATGTCCCGTCGTTGGTGTTTTCGTATTCGTCGGGGCGGGTTGATGGGTTGCATTCGTCGGTGAATACGCAGCCGTCAACGGTTGGTGTTGGGTGGTCTGGTCCTGGCGCGGTGATTACTCGTGAGGTTCGTGGGTGCGCGGCTGGTGGTGGTTCTGGTGAGGTTGCGTGGGCTGGGAATTTGTGTACGCCGTTCAATTCGAATTTGGATGGGTATTCGATTTCGTTTGATGGTGTGTCGGGCCCGTTGGTGCGGACAACGCAGTCGTCTACGGGGTTGAATTTGGGGCTGGTGTCGGGGGCGAAGTATTGGTTGTATGAGACGCAGATGGCGTCGGATTTGCGGGTGCGTCGGGTGGAGCACCCGGCCCGGCGGGATCTGGATGGTAATGGGGATTATTGGGTGACGTGGTGGGAGGTCACTGATGGTGATGGCACGTTGTTTGTGTTTGGTCGTGAGTTTGTGTTCCGTCCAGCGTCATCGGGGGATGCTTCGCAGCCGGCACCGGTTCGTCAGCGGGTGGCTCATGGTGCTGGGCAGCGTCTGGGGTCGGTGCAAACAGTTCCGGTGTATCGAGCTGGCGCCGGGTGCCCGAACAATTTGTGTGATGCGGGGGTGGCGTGGCATTTGGATCAGGTGATCGACACGTCAGGCAATATGGCGGTGTATCGGTATTCGACCGAGGTGAATCATTACGAACCGAAGGTGAACGGGGCGCCGCAGGCGAACCGGTCTTATGAGCGTCATGTACGGCCGTGGTATGTGGATTACGGCATGCGGTTCGGGAACGCGGCGTATGCGGCGACAGGGGCTCCCCCGTACCGGGTTGTGTATGACTATGTTGAGCGTAAGGATGCGGCTGGGGCGTATCCGGACACGCCAACGGATTTGGATTGTGGCGCGTCGCAGAATTGTGCTGATGGGGCTCCGGCGTTTTATTCGAAGAAACGGTTGTCGAAGGTGTCGACTCGGTACCGGAACCCGGCGAACGGGCAGATCGCGACTATCCGGTCGTTTGTGTTCACCCATGATTTCGCGGTGCCGCCTGGTGAGGGTGGCCTCCCAGCGGGTGAGAAATCGGGTCGGAAGCTTCGGTTGGCCAACATCAAACCAGCGGACGCGCCGGCGACGACGTTTAGTGCGTTGTGGCGTGATAACCGGGTGAACCACCCGGCGGGTGTGTCAGCGATGCAGATGGCACGCGTCGGGACCATGATCAACGAGTCGGGTGGGACAACAACGTTTACCTATGGTCAGTCGCATCCACCGTCAGGGTCGGGGTCGTGCGCAACGTCGAACACGTCGAACGTGCGGCGTGATTGTGACATGTATGTGGCGTGGGATGCCCACACCGGTTCGGGTGGTTGGGTGTGGTGGCATAAGTGGAAGGTCACCAAGACCGTGGAAAACGCGGTTCAGGGTGGCAGCGACCCGATCACGGTGAACTACCAGTATTCGGCTCCGGAGTGGGCGTATGCCGGTCGTGCGGGGTTGGGTGTGCATCACGGTTCCCAATGCAAACACGGTTATGGGTGTAATGTGTGGAACGATTTCCGTGGCCACCGCAAGGTCACTGTTGTTGACGCCACCGGCGCCAACGTCGAGCACTTCTTTTTCACCGGTATGCAAAACGACCGCACCGCCCCAACCGGGAACAGTTCGTGGTTGTCGAACAACCCGACCGCCCACAACTATGGGTTGGCGACCGTGACCGACCCAGCCGGGACAGATCGACCGAACACGTTCGAGTTAGCGGGCCGACCGTTGGGCTATAAGTCGTTTAACGCGTCGGGTCAGTTGATCGACCGGCAAGTCCTCACCTACGCCACCGCCAAAGTCACCGATCTGAACTCGACCGCCGGGCGGTTCATCAACTACCCGATCTCGTACCGGTTAATCAACCAGGTGGATCGGTCGTGGTTGTTCACCTCACCGGGTGCTGGAACCGCGGCGTTCAATCAGGTCAACACGCATTTCGATAACAAGGGTCGTGTGTTTCGAGTCAACGACCTTGGTGCCGCCGGTACCGGCGATGACCGGACCACGTTTATCGAATACGCATCCAACACCGGTGCGCCGTGGTTGTTGAACACCCCGAAACTGGTGGCCACCAAAGCCGGTAACGTGACGTCGAACCCGTGGGGGAACTGGCTGTCCGCCACCGCCTATGTGTATGACAACCAAACCTATGGGGCCGCGCCGACGTTCGGGCGGGTCACCCTGGAACAGGCCCAGTGGGAAACCAACCCGTCGAACCAAACACCGGTATGGGCCAACACCCGCTACCAATACAACGCCTACGGGGCCGTGAACCGCACGACTGTGGAGGGTGACCCTGGTACTGGGGATGACCAGGTCACCGTTACCGGCTACAACCCCACCTGGGGGTATGTGACCTCGACGAACGGGCCGTTAGGGCCACAGGACAACTACACCTACACCGTCGACCCGAAACACGGGCAACCAACCGTGGTCAACGACCCGAACGGTGGGCAAACCTTTTTGACCTACGACACTCAAGGTCGCCTCAAAACAGTCCGACCTGCCGGCTATGGGGTGCCGACAACCAAATACGCCTACACCGTGACCCGTAACGGCCCCGACCGGGTCCAAACCGAAACCCTGCGCGATCAAAGCGCTGGTGGTGACGCCTACGTGCAGTCGTGGGTGTTCTACGACGGGCTGGGCCGCCACATTCAAACCCAAACCCGTCACCGGGACAACAACAACACGCTCAACGCCACCTCCACCACCCGCTATGACACCCTCGGGCGGGTAGCAGCCGAAATCGACCCCACGTTCCGCACCGGGACCCCAGGTGTGTTCATCAACGTGAACTGGTCGTCACCAAACAAACCGCACCGCAAAATCCTGTACCCAACCGATGTGTCCGGCGACGCCCAAGTCAACGCCGGCTGCAAAACCGGGTACAACACCCGCACCGTCTACTACCGGGGCGATAACACCAACTGGGAATCCACCCGCAGCACCCAATGCGGGCTCACAACCCGAACCTGGGACAAAGCCAACAACCGGACCACCACCGTCACCGACATCCGAGCCAACACTGTTGCGGTGACCGACGCTGCTGGTGGGACCACTGGGTACACCTACGACCTCAAAGACCAGCTACGCACCGTCACCGACCCCGCCGGCAACACCACCACCTACTTTTATGACCGTCAAAACGCCAGACCCACCCGCCTGGCCGACCCGGACCACGGGACCATCATCTACGGCTATGACCGCCACGGACGCCTCAAAACCCAAATCGACGCCCGCAACGTCAAACTCGACCTCAACTGGGACAACGCCAACCGGCCCCTCGACATCCGACGATCCGGCCAATACGTGTCACGATTCACCTACGACCCAACCGGAGCCGCCGGGCAACTCGCCACCACCGAACACTGGAACCGCCGAGTCAACGGCGCAGGCGCCGGATATGTGAAACAAACCCACAACTACAACACCCGCCAACAACGCACCGCCACCACCTGGCAAATCCCCGGACTTCCCGGCACCACCCAAACCATCAACACCACCTACCGCGACTCCGGCGCCATCGACACCATCACCTACCCCAACCAGACCATCATCGACTACCGGTACAACCGGCTCGAACAACCCGACCGAGTCCAAGCCAACGGCACCCACGTCGCCCGCTGGGTCGCCTACAACGCCCACGGCCAACCCACCACCATCCAACGCGGCACCACCGGCACCCCAACCAACCTCAACACCACCCGCGCCTACGACCCCGACACCCACCGACTCACCAACATCACCACCACGGCAGTCCAAAACGACACCTACCCCTACCACCCCGCCGGCACCATCGCCGCCATCAAAACCCAAGCCAACCCCACCGGCACACCCATCAACCAAACCCGCTGCCACACCTACGGGCCCCTCCACCAACTCACCCGAGCCTGGACCCGCGGCGACCACAACTGCAACACCACCACCACCGACAACCAAGGCCCCGACCCCTACACCATCACCTACACCCACAACAACATCGGCTCCATCACCCAAGCCACCGGACCCAGCACCATCAACGGCACCTACACCTACCCCACCACCGGTCAACCCCAACCCCACGCACCCACCACCGCCGGCACCCACACCTACACCTACGACCAATCAGGCAACCGCCAAACCCACACCCACACAGGCAAAACCGCCACCTACGAACACGACACCCAAAACCGGCTCCTCATCACCACCGGGAACGCCCCAGAATCCGGCACCACCAACACCTACAACACCGACGGCGACCGCGTCCGACGCATCCAAACCGGCCAACCCACCACCTGGTACCTCACCGAAACCTACGAAACCACCAACACCACCAACACCATCCACATCACGATCGCCGGGCAACCCGTCGGCTCCATCACCAACGGAACCCTCACCACCACCGCAACAGACCACCTCAACACCCCCACCCACAACACCTCAACCCAAACCACCCAACACCAAACCTACTACCCCTACGGAAACCCCCGAACCCCCAACACCGGCAACAACCAACCCACCAACCGCGGCTACACCAACCAAACCAACGACAACAACATCCTCTACCACTACAACGCCCGCTACTACGACCCCACCCTCCACCAATTCACCCAACCCGACACCATCACCCCCAACCCAACCAACACCCTCGCCTGGAACCGCTACACCTACACCTACAACAACCCCATCACCCACAACGACCCCACCGGCCACTGCCCACCCAACGAAGGCTGCTACGCAACCTCAACCGGCACCACCACCGACTGGAACCGCTGGAAACAACGACACCAACAACAAGCCGAACGCCAAACCCAACAAGCCATCGCAATCTACAAACACCTCGACCGCCCAAGCGACCGCTACCGCAACCGCAACGGCCAACAAGCCAGCCGCGACCTTGAAGCCATCGGGAACAAACTCCTCGAAACCATCCCCTGGCGAACAACCAGCCAAGCCGCCGACGGAGTCTTCCGAAACACCATCTTCGACTACAACGCCTGCACCGGACCAAGCTGGTCCTGCGGATTCCAAATCGGCATGGCCCTACCCATCGGCAAAGCATTCAAAGCCGGGAAAATTGCCCCAAGACTGGCACCGGGCGTACGTGATCTGGCTGGGGCTGGCGATGAGCTGGCCCAGGGTGGGGTCTACGCGCTACGAGACCCGATTACCGGACAAGTGGTGCGAACCGGCCGAACGAACAGTCTTACCCGTCGGGCTGGCGAGCACTTGCGTGACCCTTCGCTGGCTGACTTTGAGTTCGAGGTCATTGCCCGCACCGACGTGTATGCACAGCAACGCGGACTCGAGCAGCTCGCTCATGGTGCGTACACGCCTGCCCTGAACCGCATCCGTCCGATCAGTCCGACGAATTCGAACTTGACGACCTACATGGATGCTGCCGACGACTTCCTCTCGATCTACGGAGGCGGCTAAATGGCAAAGGCCTTGCCCTACACAGACGGCGACCTGGTCGCTGTGCCGCTCCGCGAAGGGTGTGGATACGCAGTGGGTCTCATTACTGCTCATGATCGCCGGGGCGGCGTTATCGGCTACTTCTTCAACCAACGATTCGAGGAACCCCCTTCAATCGAGGTGGCTGGCGCGTTCGGGATCGCCGATGTAGTGAGGGTGATGCGCTTCGGCGACCTGGGGTTGATCAAGGGCGGTTGGTCGGTGCTCGGCAAGCATCCAGAGTGGGCTCGATGCGAGTGGCCGATCCCGGTCTTCGGGCGTCGCGAGCCGACGGGTCGAGCGTTCAAGGTCATCTATTCCTCCGACGATCTCCGGGGGCCGGAGCGCGAGGAAGTCATCACCGACGATGAATGCGATCTTCTTCCCCGTGACGCGCTCAGTGGCTCGGGCGCCGTCGAGCGCGTGCTCACGCATCTCCTGGGCCATGACGTCGGGTCCTAGGGCCGCTTTCGTCGCCATCCTGGCGGCGCTGATCCTGGTCCTTCTTGCATCACCCCTGGCGGCCACTGCCGCTCCAGGGACACAGTCGAGCGCGGAGTACGACCCGGCGTGGGTCCAGTACGACGCGATGTCCGGCCCCGTTGGCGGCTCGACCGATGCGGGCGCCATCAGGGGGGCGAGCGATGTCCCGTCAGGGTTATCGGCGTCCTTAGGTGGTCCGGTGCTATCCGTCGCCGCGCGATCGGGTGTGGCCGAGCTTGCAGTGAGGCCCCGGCCACATCTACGACTTCCCTCCGATTTGGTTGCCCCAACATCAGCAGTAGACGATTTGGCTCGACTGTGTAAGTCATTTAGCGCCGACACCGAGGTCTTGATGGCCGATGGCACTACGACAGCGATTTCAGACATCCAGGTTGGTGACGAGGTGTGGGCGTTAGATCCCGAGACAGGGGAGGCTGGAATCCGCATGGTTTCAGCAGTTTGGCCGCATGAAGACTGGCTTTTGGACTTTAGCGTCGACGGTGGGACCGTAACTACGACTGAAAACCATCACTTCTGGAACCAGTCAGATGGCGAATGGCAGGAGACCCAGGACATCGATGCCGGTGCCCTTTTGCTCACCGCTGAAGGCACGCTGGTTGCGGCCGGGAGCCTTGACTGGGCTTCAGTTCACCGCGGAGCCGCCTACGACCTGACTGTGGAGGACTTCCACTCTTACTTTGTGGTCGCTGGTGATGCCGAGGTTCTTGTGCACAATCAAAACGGACCTTGTATTCCAGGCCGTCCGTTCACTGGAGCGAACGCTCCCGATGCCGCCTTCGAGCACCTGGATCGGTTCCACGGCCTGGATACGAACGTCGCCAGCAATCGCCTCCACCAGCTGAAGGAGTCGGGCGGCCTAGGGGCGGCCGACGACGTCGCAATCGGACGAACGGGTGACGTGTACGACGCCCGAACGGGCGAATACCTCGGTTCTCTGACAGACCCGGGATTGGGGACAGGCCGATGAAGAATGAGCAACCGCACGCCAAGTTCCCGCACATGTTCGTTGTGCTGCGGGTTGATCGCAGTTCGCTAGAGCTCGCGATCGAGAGTCTCATATCTGCTGTCGCTGTCTTCGATGAACACGATGAGGCTGTGGCGGAATCGCAACGGCTTCAAGACCTCCGGCCAGATGGCGATTCTCAATATCTAGTTCTTCCAACTCGCCATAAGGGAAGGCCGCGATCGGACGGTTGATTGGTTTCGTTGCAGCGCTGCTCTTGTCAGTCGTTGCGTTGGGTCAGGGGGTTGGCTGAGCAACAGTCAATGAGGTTCGGCTTGTCAATGTGTGCTTGGGTATCCACGCCGTCGTCCTCCAGCGTCAAAAGCCTGGCCGTGCGGCTGCAGAGCTCATCGGCTTCCAGTACGCCGGGCGAGATCAGATCCCCGCTCGTTTGCTGCTGGTGACACGTTTCTTAATGGGACCCCAAGAAGGCGGTCTTCTCTCGAAAGCAGCAGTAGCGAACTGATGCATACGTGCGACAACAATTCTCACCGATAGACCGCCTATTTTCAGGGTCTGGTGACCACTACAGGAATAACTGTCTCGCCTTAGACACCCACGACCCAAACCCGGTCAACCAAGCTGGCCTGCATGAACCATCAAATAGTTGAGATCGCAAGGCAGACAATCGTGACCACGGCACACCTAATGGCAATCGTCCTAACAATCATCACACACTCATGCCCCTACTGTGGCTCGCTACATCAGTGCTACTGCCAGTTCCATATGCGATGAAGCTGGCCGCGACAGGGTTCAGGTTCTGCCACAGATCATAGTCATCATCGGGCCAGCGCTTGGCTGTTCAAGATCTTGCACTGATCGTCGACACACTCCATCAAGACAGATTGCCAACCGTTACGTCGTCTGCCTCGCACCATCCAAGGTTTGTCGCGATGGTGAATCTGGGAAGCGAGTAGCTGTCTGGCCAAGCCCTTCAACTGCCAAATCCTCATTTCAACCTCGACTTACAGGTAGCTGTGGCAATCGGGTGATTTGGCCCGCGTTGGAGTCGTGCTTTGACGCTAGTGTCCGAGTCATCTGCCGCTGACCTTGGAGGCCCCGCCTGTGTCAACTGTTGAGCAAGAGATCTTGGCTGAGCTAGAGGCGTACATCAAGTTGTCAAAACCGGGTGAACAACGAGCCTTCAATGAGCCAGCTCTCCAATCGCTGCTCACCCCTGAGCTCAACTCCGTCCACGCGCTGCTGGTGACTGCTGTCGAGTTGGTTCCCGATGAGCGATACCGGCGAGCGGCGGAGTGCCTACTAGTTGACCCAGAGCTACGCAGTGCGAATCTCACTGCTCGGAACGCAGCTGCTGCGGATGTCTTCGGCGTGGCGAGCGACACCTTTCGGAAGAAGATAAATGAAACAAGTCCAAGATCCGAAGTTCTGGCAGAAGTAGCGCTGCAACTGATGCGGCTATCTGAATCGCCGCCTCGTCCAGATTTCGTCGAAGGCAACCAACGGGTTTGGCGGCGCTCTGTTAGACCTCGTCTTTTGGTCGGCGTGGTAGGGCTGTTGGCAATTGTTGGCGTGCTATCGGCTGTACCGAGCATTTGGCGAGGAGAATCACTGGGATCGCCAGCAGCTCCCCAGATCGATAGCGATACTCCGGATCAGGTCGAGCGTCTTGGTGACGTCGATGTGACGCTATATTGCGAAACTGCGTTTGGTTCGGGGTGGTCGGCGTCACCGAATCTGCTTTCACCTCCTAGTTGGACTTGTAGAGCTCCCACAGGGGAGACCGAACCGGCAGACATCGATGCAGCGTGCAAACAGCAATACGGGGCAGGGTCTACTGCAACTAATACCGGTGGTGCTGGTGGGTGGCGATGTTCGCTTCTAAGCGACTCTGCCGGTCCTGGCGCGTGTTCGCCGGCGGCGGGCGAGTACGAGCCGTCGATGGCTGATCAGTTCGCTCGGTTTACAAGCGAGTTCAGCCGAAAGTTTGAAGAGGCGGGAGGTGCTGAAGAACTTGGATGTCCGTTCACAGTCATGCATCGTTGGACGAGTGGTGTAATGCAGGAGCTTGGTAGAGGTGATACCAGTTCGGCCGGGCTGCTCGCCAAGAACGACGTTGTCGTTTTGCTACGCGGTGACAGTTGGAGAGCGTTCGATCGGATCAAGGGCATCAATGGCGCAATCGTGGGTTTCCCCGAGAATGAACCACGGTTGATCGATGAAACCTTTGTTGTCGAGCTCGACGCTGGCGGGTCCCTTGTAGCGCTGCACGAGGACGGCCCGTATTTCTGGTTGCCTCCGGTCATGCTGCCGTATTGGCAATCAACTGGTGGGGTCGACGGCTGCTTGGGCTTCCCAATTACCGACCCCTACGCAGCTGGTGACAGCTTTAAGCAAGACTTCGAACGAGGGCGTCTCATCTTCAGTCCACTTACCGGTTCATTCGCCAATGAAGGGCCCGAGTGTGAATAGTGAAGTCCTGAGGCTGGTGGTGGGGCTGATCCTTCGATCAGTCGAATCAGCCCCACTGTGCCTAATTGATCTCGATCCATTGACCTAGTTGGATCGGCGAGACATTGCTACGAGGTGCACATCGCGTTCTTGACGGTCTTGCCAGTTGCGCCGAGCTTGCCGATTAGCCGTCCCGTCGGGTATTCCCTGCCCGACGTTCGTGGCCACCAGCAGGCATAGTCTTTCGCGTTGTACATAGCGAAGTGAGTGTGAACACCGCCAGCGGTGCGGACCTGCCAATAGCTTGAGTGGTACGGCCACTGCTTGAGCGTCCCCAGCTTCTGGGTCGGTGAAGTGAACGTGGACGGAACGTCGGCCAAGTGACCGTAGTTAACGATGCCGAGCCTGGTCCCGTCGAGATAGACATCGGCGACAGCGTTTCGTCCTACGGTGCAGGATCCAGTGCACGTTCGGTGATCACGCTGCCCGTTGACCGCCTTCGATCCGGTCTTGACGACGAGGGATCTTCCTTTCGGTGCGTACAAGCGGGCATGCACGCTTGAACCCGCTGGATCATAGAGATCAACGGCCCAGTCCCCCCACGAAGCGTCGCCGTGTGTTGAAGGATGAGCCAGTGAGTATCTGTCCCAATAGCCAGTGAAGGGCATCCCGACAAGCACGGTCTTACCCCACCAATTGCATCTCTTTGCCCGCCCCTTGGCCTCTTTGCAAAGCGCAGAGAGATGCTTGTTGCCCGAGACTGTTGTGCTCGCTGTCAGATTTGTGCTCCACCAGTTCTGCCGCGTTCCTCCGCAGCCGACATCGAGGCGCACCGATGTGCTCGAGCTGTTGGTCGTGATTCGATACGAGTAATCAGCAAGCCAAGCGGCGCCGGACCTTGGTGTCCAGCTTGCCCAACCCGATCCACCGTTGGACGATTGGACCCAGACCCCTGTGACGTGGTGACCAACCTGGCACGCCACAGTACCGCTGACCGTTCGTGACGTGGCAGCTGACGACGGGAGAGCGATGGCCGTTACTCCGGCCACCAGGACAAGGAGCGAGAGTATCGATCTTGCGAGTTTCGAGGTGATATTGAGGTTTGCCGTTCTCGGCATGGTGCGTGGCTCCGTTCGCTGGCTTCTAGATATCTGGACAAAGAGCCTCATCTGGATGATGGGCCTAAGAGCATCGGACCACGGGAGCGCCGGCGATCCCAGGGATCTTCCTGGGAGATACACGTCCGATCTCTGGGATCCGGGTATTTATCGCAGTAAATAGCCATTTCTCTGCGATAACTGACATCGAGAGGACCCGAAACCCCGCTGACTGTCAGGGCACCCAACTACAGTGACCATACGCGTTTGTTGCGATAACTAGGGGTTGCCGTGTATCCATGCGAGGTCACGAACTATCAATGTGAGCGATGTGAGCGGGTCATTCGCCACGTTACTCAAGCCTCAGGGGCCAAGAACCGGTGGATCTGCGCTGATTGCCTCGGTGACCAGTACGCAGAGTGGGCCGCCGGCATCGCAGACCAAGCCTGGTCGAGAAAGGCCAGCTGATGGCCGCCAACGTCGTCCGTCTCGACGCCGGCCGCTCTGACGGCACAGATCTACTGACAGCGATCGAGGGGTTCCTGGCCGACGCCGACCTCGCCCCATCGTCGGTCAAGGTGTACACCCGAACCCTTGAAGCGCTCGTTGAACACCTCGGCTCTGACCTCACGGTTGACCAGATCAACCGGAGCAAGTTAGAGGAGTTTCTCAAAGACCGCTACGGGCACACCCAAGCCACCACCTACAACCGCAACGTGGCCACCATCGGAAGCTTCTTCGCCTGGTGCGAAGACCGAGACCTCATGGCCGTCTCCCCGGCCCGCAAAGTCAAACGGCGTAAAGTGCGACGAACCCGCGAAGCTGAGCGCCAGCAACGCCCCATCCCGCAGGCTGAGATCGAAGCACTGTGGTCCAATACCCAACACTCACTACGAGAACGGGCGTTCTGGGTGATGCTGTACGAGACAGCCGCTCGGGCAAACGAGATCCTCGGCCTCAACATCGAGCATCTCGACACCGCCAACAAAGACGCTGTCATCATCGGCAAAGGCCGCAATGCTGAACGGGTCTACTGGGCCTCAGCCACCGCACGACTCCTACCCCGCCTCATCAACGGGCGACAACAAGGACCGCTGTTTCTCACTGACCGGGCACCACGATCCCACGTCCTGCCGGCGGCCGCCGATCTCTGCCCCGAAACCGGGCGTGCCCGACTCTCCTACCGGCGAGCCGAGGAACTGTTCAAAGCCGCCTCAGGCGGCAAAACCCTTCACCAGCTGCGGCACTCAGCGCTCACCCACTACGCCGAGAACGGCAAGACAGTACTGGAGATCCGAGGAAAAAGCCGACATCGATCAGTGCGAAGCCTGGAGCGCTACGTTGCGCCATCGCCCAAAGCCATCAGAGCCATGACTGACAACCAGGATGTGAACCGTCGGAACAGGTAGGCCGCAACTGCATCCAAGTCCCGTCAAAAGTCACATCAGCCAGTGATCAAGTAGATTTTCTGGATGCCGCCGTTTGAGAATCCGTTTCAGATCAATGTCCGATGGAGAGCGCCGAACAGTTCGGCTGACACACTAAATCTTGATGTTGCGGTTGAGGAGGAAGATCTTCCGGTTCGGGTTCTTTATCTGATCGGCCCTAATGGATCTGGCAAGACCAGCATCTTGAACGGTTTCCACCACGGGAGACCAGGCGCACTGCCTGGTTTGAGGTCGACAATTCGGCCCTCCGTAAATCAACAGGTAAGAGCGGTTGCCTGGCAGCCATCCGACTGGAAGTACGTCACCGACGACGCCAAAACCAAGTTCAAGAAGTCTTCAGTACACCTCCTCGACCTCGGACAAGAAAAAATCGAAACTGACTGGGTCGAACAGGGGAACACGAACGAGCATTTCGGCTTCCTGCCTGACTGGCGTGCACGGCGAGATCTACTCAATGACGCACCTCTGGCCCGTGAGCGATGGTCCGAATGACCGAAGACGGCCAAGGCATCGAAACTCCCAAGGCGGTTGATCCGAGAATGCTTCTGGCAACATGGGCCAATGAGAGCGACGAGTGGGTTCGTCTTCTCGTTTCGGAAGTCCTTTCCACCGGGCGCCCCGTAGATCAAGCCAGTGTTGATCGGGCCTACGAGTTGTTCCGCCAG
>JAHDFR010000100.1 GCA_020628065.1 Acidimicrobiales bacterium | reverse complement strand
GGCTCCAGCGATCGTTGTCGGCGTCCCAAATGGAGGTGCCGTTTGTCGAGTTGAGATCGATGAGCTGAACCGTCCAGTCGGTGAGCCGAAGCTCGGCGTGCGTGCGGCTGAGCGTGTCATTGTTGTCGTGGATGACCAGTAGCTCGGGCGGCATTCTGCTGGGGGTTCCGTCGTCGGTCGAAGGTTCGCGGCCGATGAGGTAGGAACGATCCAGCCCGAAGCTTGAACCGTCATCAAAAACGATGAACCCGAGTGTCGGTCGGGGCCGCCGGACCGGGTTGGGTGTCAGATGCAGCATCGACACACCACAAACCATGCAGTACGCAGATCGCGGGTTGTTGAAGTGATCACGGGAGCAGAGAATCCCGTCGACCATTATCTGTTTGTCCGACGCATCGACCACGGGTCCGCCGTCGCCTGCTAGCGGCAGAGGCTCAAGTCCGCTGATGGCCGGAACGTCGAGTAACAGAACCGACTTGAAGGGAGCGCTAAGTGGGCTGGGGTCAAGCGGTGATGCGGCCACCAATGGTGACGGGCCGACGCCGGCCGAAACCGGTTCCGGCTGAGGTTCGGGCTTGGATTCGACCGGAGCCTCTTTCACCACCGGCTCGGCTGGTCGCACTTGCTCGGGCTCAGGTTGGGCCACGGCTGCCGGTTCGGCGATCACCGGAGGGCCGTCGGGGGCGACAGCAACCAATGTGAGGCCGGCCCCGGGGGCGATCCCTCGTCGAAGGTCAAATGGGGGAATCGGTTCGCTGGCCTCGACATAGTCGGTGGCTCGCATCGTCAAACGCTTCGCCTGGTGCGAGAGCTGCTGCTTGGCGATTCCGCTCACCCCGTTCAGAACCACTTCACCGTCGCTCAGTACTTCCACCGGACCGTAGGCAACAGCCATCGGGCCGCCGGTTGCTTCCACCACCATCCCCAGAGCGTGCAGCCGGTTGCTTGACAGCAGTTCGTTGATGGCGCGAATGACGGTCTGCGAGGCCGGGTTGGGCTCAAGGTTGACCAGCATCTCGTCTACCACGGCGTCATGGGCCGGGTCGCTTGGAATCACAATTGCGATATCGGGCCAGCGGGCCACTACTCCAAGTCCGCGATGGATCTGTCCTCCGCGAAGATCAATGTCGGTCATTGTCGAGGTCCTCCCTGCTGACGGTTGGCCTCGTCTTCGATGGCCTCGGCGACCTCAAGCGCCGTCGATGGTCGGTCGGCGGGATCGGGCTTCACTGTCGATTCGATGATCCGGCGCTCGCCGTTGCGGAGCGCATCGCCCATGACCGGCTGTTCGGTCAACAGGAAACGGAGAGCATCAACCAGTGATCCACTGGGAAGATCGGGGAAGATGGAGAAGCCGGTAAGCGTCTTGTGCAACGTGGCTCCCAGCGCCCAGATATCGGTTGCCCGAGAGGCGGGTTGGCCTTGAACGACCTCTGGAGCCAGATAGTCGATGGCCCCCATTTGGGCGGCGCCGGTCACTGTTTGTCCCGGGCTTAGTAGCTGTGAGATGCCAACGTCGCTCAACCGTGACCGGTCGTCGCCGAGAACGATGTTCCCCGGTCGGATCGAGCGGTGAGGTATGCCAACCTCGTGAAGGGCATGGGCCCCCCTCGCAGCTCCGGCTACCGCTCGGAGCACGTCGACACGCGATGACGGGCGGGCCGGTCGTGTAAGGGTCCCTCCGGTCTCGAACCGACCTGCCAGGTAGACCACGGAACCCTGCTGGCCGATGTCGAAGATTTCGTGCAGGTACGGCGAACGGACCGAAGAGTAGATTCGCAGATGTTCGGCTAGCCGATCGAACTCGGCGTCGCTGGCGGCATGAATGATGGTCTTGATGGCTACTTGAGGATCGGCGATACCCAGGCGTGGCGGGGCCTCGGCCAGCCAGTATTGGCCCTGGCTGCCTTCCCCCAGCTGATGAATAATCTTGTAGTCCGCGATCTCCTGCATTGGCTGATCTCGGCTCCTTGGTCCAGATGGTCAACGGCCCAGTCTAGGTGCCCGATGTGCGGCACGGTACCTCGAACCGCAGGACGCCTCCAGCTTCCGGGCCAAGAACAACCGCGCTAGTCAAATCAAATTGATATGACAAGTCGGGTAGTTGAGACCTGTCGGGGTTGTGCGGAATCGGTCAGCCCGGACCGTAGACGTGCTAGTTTCAAGGTGACCACTGAGAGGGCTTGCGTTTCCGCAGCCGATGAGAGGCCGCACAATGCGGCATGAGGAGTAAGTGATCGTATGGGCGTGTTTGATTTCATTCGCGAGGCCGGTGCCAAAGTCGGAATCGGCGAAAGCAAAGACGAGAAGCAGGCCAAGGCCGAGGCTGCCTCGGCCGAGCGGGCTGCCGAGATGGCGAAGCGGGTCAAGGCTCGCAAAGCCGCCGCCGCCAAGCAGGCGCAAATGCGTCGCTTGGACGACTCCAAGAAGGCCATCGGCCTTGAGCGGTACGTCCGCCAGTTGGGCTACGAGGTTAAGGGTCTTGACATCCGCTTCCACGACGGCGTAGCCACCATTTCAGGAACGGTCGCCGATCAGGAAACCCGTGAGCGAGTGATTCTGGCCGTAGGCAACGTTGCCGACGTGGGAACCGTCGAAGAGGAGATCGAGGTCGAGGCTCCGGCCGAAGAATCGGACATGCATGTTGTGGTATCCGGTGACACCCTGAGCGCTATCGCCAAAGAGCATTACGGCGACGCCAACAAGTACATGGCCATCTTCGAGGCCAACCGGCCGATGCTCAGCGACCCCGACAAGATCTATATCGGTCAGGTGCTGCGCATCCCCGCCTCAGCCTGACGAGGATTATCTCCGATCGGCAGTGACCGATAGAACAACTGTGAATCGGCGCCGGCACCTGTTCCGGCGCCAATTCGCGTAGCGCCATGAGTGTTCGAGACAATCAGGATCTTTTGATCCGGCACGCCCCCATCCTGCGGTACGACCAGAGGGAGCTGTTCTTTCCCGCACCCGTCGACCCCTATGTTCAGTCGTCCTCGCTGTGGTTGGATGACCGGCGGGTCCGCGAGGTAGGCGAAGTGCGGATGAGCGATCTGACCGGTGAGCTTTCGGTCGGAACCTACCTGCAGTTCATCTCCGACACCGAGCGGCGGGCGGTGGTTCGGACCGACGCCCGACAACTGGCCCGCCGACTCCTGGGGCCGCGCCTCGGACGGGTCGGGCTGTTCGGGCGGATGGTCGACGCTCTGTTCCTGGCCAGTGTGTGGTTTCGGCCGACCACACCCGGCCTGACCACTCCGGCGGCGGCCATCAAGTCGGCAGAGTTGGAGACCGGGCCTCGGCCAGTGGTGTACGGGCGGGTGGCAGAAGTGGCCAACTGGACGGTGCTTCACTACGCCTACTTCTACACCATGAACGACTGGCGATCGGGCTATCGGGGTCTCAACGACCATGAGGCCGACTGGGAACAGATCTGGATCATGTGCGATCCCGCCGATCAACAACCGGTCTGGGTTGTAGCCTCCAACCACGAGTTGGACGGCGCACACCTGCGTCGCCACTGGGACGACGACGAACTGCAACGTAGGGGGGAGCGGCCTGTTCTCTTTGTTGGCGCCGGTTCTCACGCCTTGTTTTTCCTCCCCGGGGATTATGTGACTCGCATCGATGTGCCGGGGCTTCGATGGTTGTTGCGGTTGCAACGCTGGGTGCGGCGAGCTCTTCAAATACCGGACCAGGCGGCCGAACGCGGCCTTGGCCCGGCAGTCGGTGTTCCTTTCGTCGACTCGGCACCGGGCGACGGTCTTGAACACACCGACTGGGACCTGCGACTGCTGGACGAAAGCGTGCCGTGGGTTGGCCAATATCGAGGGTTGTGGGGTCTCGACACCGGTGATCGGACCAACGGTGAGCGTGGCCCGGCCGGACCCAAATTCACGCGAACCGGCGACGTTCGGGCGTCGTGGGCCGATCCGGTCGGTTTCGCCGGTCTGCATGGCACCAATCCGCCGTCCCAGGCGCGGGCTGCGGCGTCCGAAGAACGAATCCGTCTTGCCCTGATCGAAGTCAACGGGGAGATCGAGCGTTCGTCCCGGCTGTTGCCGGTCTTCGGCCAGGTTGATGATCCTGTTCGTCGCTATGAAGCATCCGAGCGGCTCAGTGACCTGCTGAGACGTCGGGTTGAGCTCACCGACCTGCAAGCCCGATTGCGGCGCGGAGAACTGAAGCCGGCCGGCATTCGTGATCATTTGATTCAACCGGCTGTTCCACTGGCTCCTCCTCAGGAGGCCGGGTGGTTGTTGGCCGGTTGGGCGGCGGTAAGCGTGCCGCTGCTGATCCTTGCGTTCGCTTCCATGCTGGTGTTCGACCCGCTGCGAGTTACGACGGTCGTGGCGGTGGTAGGCGCCGGGTTCTCACTGCTCGAACAGTTGGTTCGCCGCCACTTCGCTCCGGCATTGCGACTGACAGCGGTCTACGCCGTTGTGGTGGCAGCCTTTCTGGCCCTGCGGGCGGTTGCCTCTGGCGTCCTCAGCGTAAGCGTCTACGTCGTTGGGGCATTGCTGACCGCGGCTGCCGGTGTTTTGTTTGTGGCCAATCTCGGCGAATTGACAGCGGTTCGCCGCCGGGCCGACAAGGCCGAGGCGGTGACGGCGGAGATGGACGACCGGCAATCTGAAACCGGTCCGACCGAAGAACTCTGATTGCAAACAGCTAGCCGAACGTCGCTCGCAGCCGTTCGCCCGCTTCGATCAGAATCTCATCGCGTTTGGTGAAACAGAACCGCACCAGACTCGAACCCTCGGACTGGTCTTTGTAGAAGACTTGGGCCGGTACGGCTACCACGCCGGCTCGCTCCGGTAGTGACAGACAGAAGGCAACGCCGTCCGACTCGGGGGCTACCGGGTCTATGTCGACCACCGTGAAGTAGGTTCCTTCAGGAGTGAAGACGTTGAATCCTGATTGTTCCAGATAGCCGCCCAACAGGTCTCTCTTGTCACGCAGTTGTTGCGTGAGGCCGTTGTAGTAGTCGTCACCGAGGCGAAGTCCGGTTGTCACCGCAGGCTGGAACGGAGCGCCGCTCACGAAGGTCAGAAACTGTTTGGCCGTTCTGATGGCGGAGAGGACGTCGGGCCGGGCGATCGCCCAGCCGATCTTCCATCCTGTGAAAGAGAAGGTCTTACCGGCCGAGGAAATGGTCACCGTGCGGTCGGCCATTCCTTCGAGTCCGGCAACCGGACGGTGCGAGCCGGAAAACACCATGTGTTCGTAGACCTCGTCGGTGATGAGAAGAAGGTCGTGGCGTCGGCAGCTGTCGGCGATCAGGCCGAGCTCTTCGTCGGTGAACACCTTTCCTGTGGGGTTGTGTGGGGTGTTCAGCAGTACGGCCCGGGTCTTGGGGGAGATTCCGGCTTCAAACCGTTCGTAATCAAATGCGAAACGACCGCCGGCGGAAGGCTCGAGGGTGACGGTACGGAGCCTCGCTCCGGCCATGGCGACGGCGGCGCCGTAGCTGTCGTAGGTCGGATCGAATGTCAGCACCTCGTCGCCGGTTTCGCAAAGAGCCAGCATTGTTGCGGTTAGCGCCTCGGTGGCCCCGGTGGTAACCAGTACGTGGTCGGGGTCAACGGCCATCCCATAGAAACGTTCCTGGTGATCGGCGATGGCCTGGCGCAGTTCGAGAGTGCCCGGGCCGGGTGGGTACTGGTTCTGCCCGCTTCGAAGCGCCTCAACCGCGGCTTCGATGATTTCCATCGGGCCGTCGGTGTCAGGAAAGCCCTGCCCCAGGTTGATGGCGTTGGTTTTGGCCGCCAGCGCTGACATTTCGGCGAAAATGGTGGTCCCGAAACCCTGTAGTCGGGAGTTCAGGTGCGGCTGTCGCTTGCTGGTAAGCGTCGGTTGATCAGACATTTTGCGCTCCGGTGATTTCCGTTGATGTCTACGACGGGGTCCTGAGGGCGATTCTCGGCCGTTGGTACGACGGCACCGGAATTCCTGCCCGGAGGTGAGGAGAAGCGACAACGCCGTTATCGTGGAGGCACAGCGTCAAAGGTCCGGTACGCCCTTCGGGGCAACCTATCAGAACACCGGTCCGACACAGCAATACATGCACAGCAGTTGCCGCTCATCGCCGGAGCCCACCGACGGCAGTGCGGCATCAAGAGAACTGCTGGAAGAGTGACTGTCGTGAGATCTCCGGATAGACATAAGCGATCGACGACATCGGTCTTCTTCATAGACTTCGGTCGTTTCCAAACAGTGGGAGTAGGGGATTCTCGTGACAGATACCGCTGAACCGATTGAGCAGACAGCGCTCGATCAGGTCGTCATTCGCTTCGCCGGCGACTCCGGCGACGGCATGCAGCTGACCGGTGATCGTTTCACCTCGGCCAGTGCCCTGGCCGGCAACGACTTGGCCACTCTGCCGGAGTTTCCGGCCGAGATCCGGGCGCCGCAAGGAACGTTGGCCGGCGTTTCGGCCTTCCAGGTCCACATCTCGGACCACGAGATCTACACACCGGGCGACGCCCCCGACGTGCTGGTGGCCATGAACCCGGCGGCGCTGAAGTCCGAACTGAGTCGTCTGCGCGACGGCGGAACACTCATTCTCAACGATGACGCCTTCGATGAACGCAACCTGGAAAAGGCTGGCTTCGAGGCTGATCCCCGAGAAACCGGGGAGCTTGACGGCTATGTCGTTCATCGTGTCAACATGACCAAGCTGACGCTGGGTGCCACCGAGGACCTGGACGTCAAGAAACGTGACGCCGAGCGGGCCAAGAACTTCTTTGCTCTCGGACTGGTCAGCTGGATGTATTCCCGACCGACTCAGCCGACGCTGGATTGGATCGAGGCCAAGTTCGGCAAGTTGCCGGCCATCGTCGCCGCCAATACGGCGGCGTTCAAGGCCGGCCACGCCTTCGGTGAGACAGCCGAGATGTTCGGCTCTCCATACAAGGTCGAGGCGGCCAAACAGCAGCCGGGCGAGTACACCAACATCACCGGAAACGTGGCTACTGCGTGGGGAATGGTGGCTGCCGGCGAGCTTTCGAAATTGCCCGTCTTCCTCGGGACGTATCCGATTACTCCGGCGTCCGACATTCTCCATGAATTGAGTCGGCACAAGAATTTCGGTGTTCGCACATTCCAGGCCGAGGACGAAATTGCCGGTGTCGGAGCGGCCCTCGGAGCCGCTTTCGGCGGAAGTCTGGCCTTCACCACCACCTCCGGCCCCGGCGTCGCCCTGAAGGGCGAGACGATCGGGCTGGCGGTCAGCATCGAGATTCCTCTGGTGATCGTTGATGTGCAACGAGGTGGCCCGTCCACCGGGTTGCCCACCAAGACCGAAGCCTCCGATCTCATGATGGCCATGTACGGTCGTCACGGCGAAGCCCCGCTGCCCATCGTGGCGGCATCGACTCCGGCCGACTGCTTCTACGCCGCCATCGAGGCCTCCCGCCTGGCCCTCAAGTACCGCACACCGGTCATTCTGCTGACCGACGGCTACCTGGCCAATGGCGCCGAGCCGTGGTTGATCCCCGACGTCTCCACGCTGCCCGACATCAGCGTCGAATTCGCCACGGAACCCAACGGTGAAGATCCGACGGGTCAGCCGGTCTTCCTGCCCTACCAACGTGATCCCGAGACCCTGGCCCGACCGTGGGCGGTACCGGGCACACCGGGCCTCGAGCACCGGGTTGGTGGCCTCGAAAAGCAGGATGTCACCGGAAACGTCAACTACGACCCGGCCAACCATGGTCGGATGACCGAACTCCGGGAAGCCAAGATCGCCGGAATCGCATCCGACATCCCGCCGGTCGCCGTTCAGGGGTCGGGCAACGCTCCGATCCTGATCCTCGGCTGGGGTTCAACCCGGGGAGCCATCACTTCGGCGGCCGAACGCCTCCGAGGAGCAGGGATGGACGTTGATCACGCCAACCTGACCCATCTGAATCCGTTCCCACCGAACCTGGGCGAGGTGTTGGCCGACAGAGAGCACGTGTTCGTGCCCGAGCTCAATCGGGGGCAGCTGGTTCGGCTGATTAGAGCCGAGTATCTCGTTGATGCGACGCCAATCAACAAGGTGATGGGCGTGCCGTTTACCGCGGCTGAACTGGCCGAATTGATTCAAAGCACAGTTAACAACAGCACCGGCAACACCAACGCAGCGAACGGGTAGGAGTGACCTGATGACCGACGTACAACTCGATCCAACCAAGCGTCCGTTCTGGACTTCCGACCAGGAGGTTCGCTGGTGCCCCGGCTGCGGGGACTACGGAATCCTGGCCGCTATGCAGTTTCTCCACACCGAACTCGACGTAAAGCGGGAGGACACCGTCTTTGTGTCGGGCATTGGTTGTGCCGCCCGCTTCCCGTACTACATGTCGACCTACGGTATGCATACCATTCACGGTCGTTCCCCGGCCATCGCCACCGGGTTGGCGATGAGCCGACCCGATCTGAATGTCTGGGTTGTTGGTGGCGACGGCGACATGTTGTCTATCGGTGGAAACCACCTCATTCACGCTCTTCGACGAAACGTGAACATGACGGTTCTGCTGTTCAACAACCAGATCTACGGTCTGACCAAGGGCCAGTACTCACCGACCTCGGAGGTGGGCAAGGTCACGAAGTCGACGCCGATGGGTTCCATCGATCGACCGTTCAACCCGATTGCTTTGGCCGCCGGTGCCGGTGCCACTTTTGTGGCCCGTACCCACGACCTCGATCGCAAGCACATGATCGAGGTGTTCCGCCGGGCCCACGAACATCAGGGTGCGGCATTCATCGAGATCTATCAAAACTGCAACGTGTTCAACGACGGGGCCTACGATCCGATCCTGAAGCGTGACAATCGGGCCGACATGATGATCAATCTGACGCACGGCGAGCAGATCCGTTTTGGCACCGAAGGCAACCGCGGTATCCGCCTGGTCGACGGTGCGGCTGAAGTGGTTGATGTGGCCGGCGTCAGTGAGTCGGAACTTCTGGTTCATGACGAAAAGACCGCCAACCCGGCGATGGCTTTTGCGCTCGGCATGTTGTCCGAAGACAACTACAGCCCAACACCGTTCGGGATCTTCCGTGCCGTCAACGCGCCGGAGTATGGGCAGGCGGTCAACCGTCAGTTGGATGAGGCTGCCGAGAAGAACGGACCTGGCGATCTGAGTCAGCTGCTCCGTTCGCTGGCAACTTGGAGCGTGGAGTAGCGCCGCCGACACCCATGCCGCGGGCCGGGGCATCGAGCCGCTAGCCTGCCCGAGTGAGCAAAATCTTCCTGACCTTTTTCAGCTTGGTGCTGGTTGCGTCGGCCTGCGGTGTCGACCGGTCGTCCAGCGACACGCTCAACGCTGAAGAGGAAACCACCACCACCGACTCAATTGAGGACGCCGGGGGTGATGTTGCTGACGACGAGAGCGCTCTGCCCACCTCAACGGTGCCGCCGCTTCAGCCCTCGGAGCCGCCCGTTACGGCCCCGGCCGGCGAGGTGGCCATCGACGTCGACTTCGGTGACGAGCAATGGCAGCTGACTCATGGCGAGCTGAACGACGTCGTCCTGTCGGTTTGGGAGAGCGAAGACTTCATCCGCCGAGCTTTTGGTGGTCAGGTTCCCCCTGGCTTCTATAGCACTGTGGCCGGGGAGCAGTTGGTGGGTAAGGTGCTGGACCGCCTGCTGGCCGATGTCGACAGTGAGACGTCTGAGGCTGAACTTGAAGCCGCTCGCGGTTCCTTGATGGAACTGGTCGTTTCCTGGTTTGGTGACAGTGCCGACCCTCAGGCCGAGGCCGAGGCCCTGTTCGATGACGTTCCGTACCTCGGTTTCGTGGCTGAACTTCAGGCCGATCAGCAGGTGCTGATCGAGGCTATTGCCGGCGACGGCAGCTCCGCGGTGGAGGTCCCGTGTGTCAGCCACATCCTGGTGGAGGAGGAAGCGGCTGCGCAGGATGTTCTCGCCGAGCTTGAGGGAGGTGCGGACTTCGCCCAGTTGGCCGTTGAGCGCTCAACGGGCCCATCGGGCCCATCCGGAGGTGAGCTTGGTTGTGCCTCCTCGTCCAACTATGTGCCGGAGTTTGCCGAAGCCGTTGACAACGCCGAGCTTGGTCAGCCGGTTGGTCCGGTTCAGACGCAGTTCGGCTGGCACGTGCTCGTTGTCACTGGTGTCGAGGAACAGCCGGTCGATCCGACCGTCGAGTTGAACAACCGCATCAGCGATGAACTTTCCGGCGCCACGGTTGAGGTGGACCCAATCATCGGTGCGTGGGACGACGTTGCTCTCCGCATCACTGAGGCGCCTACAGCCTCGGAGTGAGTCGAACATCGTCTCGGCTCATTGTGTGCGGACTGGGGCCGGGAAGTCGCAGCTATCGCAGCCGTCAAACCGAAGAGATCCTGGCATCCGGCCTGCCGGTCTTCTTGCGGACCAGCCGTCATCCGGACGCCGAGCTGGCTGTCGGCCAACGTAGCTTCGATTACCTCTATGAGCGGGCCGAAACGTTCGAAGACGTCTATGACCGCATCGCTGAGCTGCTGATTGATCAGGCGTTGCAATCGGGCGACGTGGTGTATGCGGTACCGGGATCGCCGCTGGTGTTGGAGCGGTCGGTGCGCAAGCTGCGTGACGAGGTGGCTGCCCGCCCCGGTGATGTTGAGCTTCAGTTGCTCCCTGCCATGTCGTTTCTCGATGTGGCCTGGAGCCGACTGGCTGTTGACCCCGTAGACGAAGGTGTTCGCCTGATCGACGGTCATCGGTTTGCTTCACAGGCCGCCGGTCAGCCAGGTCCAATGTTGGTGGCTCACACTCATGCCGCGTGGGTGTTGTCCGACATCAAGCTGGCGGTGGAGGAACCGCCGGCGGCGCCCCTGGTTGTGTTGCAGCGGTTGGGAACCGATGACGAAAAGATCACCGAAGTTCCGTGGTCCGAGCTGGACCACATCGAGGCTGACCATCTGACCACGGTGTTCATCCCTGAGCTTGCACAGCCCGTCGGAACAGAGTTGTTGGTGTCGATAGAGATGATGAATCGGCTCAGAGAACAGTGCCCGTGGGACCGCGAGCAAGATCATGCGTCGCTGCGGAAGTACCTGAGGGAAGAGGCCTACGAGGTTCTTGATGCACTGGATCGAGTAATCGCCTCGACCGCCGACGATGTCGGTCAGGCCTACGAGGAGCTCGAAAGTGAGCTGGGTGACTTGTGGTTTCAAGTCCTGTTCCACGCTCGACTGGCCGCCGAGCAGGGACAGTTCACGATGGCCGATGTTGCTCGGACCTTGACCAACAAGATGGTTGAGCGTCATCCGCATGTATTCGATCCCGGTGTTGCGTTCACCGGTGACGTTCTTCCTCCTCCACCGGCCACAGGGGGCGACGAGATTGGCGAAGCTCTCGATTTGGTCGCCAGTTGGGAAGCGACGAAGACGAGACAGACAGGACGGGCCTCGGTTTTCGATGGCATCCCACCTGATCTTCCGGCGTTGGCGTTGGCCGACAAGGTCTTGGGCAAAGCGGTGCGTTCGTTGGGCGAGCCGGAGAGGGGAGAGGTGCGGCGGCAGGTCGAGACTCTTGTTGCTCAACTAACCGAAGACCGACCGGTGGACCAGGCCTTCGGGATTGCGTTACTGGAGATGGCCTTGGCCGCTCGGTCGTCAGGCGTTGATGCTGAACACAGTCTACGGTTGGCGATCAAGCAGTTGCTGGACGAATTGCGCCCGCTCGAAGCCGCTTCCCGGTCTGGCGGTGCCGATGAGCCGATCAACCGCTCGTGGGTGATCGGTTGAACCTCGCCGAGGTCGGTTCGCCGCCCGGGTTTAACCGATCTACAGAATCTGGGCCAGTAGAAAAATAAGTAGCAGTCCAACTACCAGGGTTAGGGCGTAAGCGGCGGCGAAGGCCCGGACTTTGGGTGAAATATGATCGAAGATGCCGGTGCCGGTCTGGGCCAGTCCATTTGATTGGCTGCTGGAACCCGTACTGATTGTCCTGCCCGGGGAGGAGCTCAAACTCTTGGGACGGTCCCAGGTAGGGGCGTTCATTCCGGGAGACGGCGCCGCTGGTTGGTTGAAGGTCGAACCGCGGTTGAACGGCGTTGCCGGCGAGAGCCCCGGCTGGCTGGCCGGCCCGGGGTCGGTCAGTGGGGAGGCTCCGAGTGCTCCACCAGTGGGCGCCGGTGCCGGTTGGGTTCGAAGCCCGGTGGTCGCCGAACCTGACTGATCTTGCAGCCGTCCGGCCGTGTCCCATGAACCACCTGGATCTCGTCGCCGCCGGTAGTGGAGATCCTGAAAGAGTTCGTGGGCGCGCTCCGCCGAGTCCGGGCGCTGTTCCGGTGTCTTGTGCAACAGAGCGTCGACCAAATCCGTGAGCTCCTCACTCAGTCCCCGGTTTCTCAACGTCGGGTGGTCTTCACTCATGACCCGGTTGATGATCGGGTGGATCGAGTCGTCCTTCTTGTCGACGAAGGGCACGGATTGCAGAATCGACGCCAATAGGCATACTCCGAGCCCGTAGAGATCACTGGCGGCGCTGGCTTTGGTGCCTCCAAGTACTTCGGGCGCAGCGTAGGCCACGCTGGCGGTAATGGCCGCCGAAGTCGTGTTTGCGCCGTCCTGCAACCGGGCGATGCCGAAATCACCAAGCACCGCGTCGCCGTTTGACCTCATCAGGATGTTCTCCGGTTTGAGGTCGCGATGCAGCACACCGGCAGAGTGTGCAACCGTTAGTGCGCCCGAAATCTGTTCTCCCAGGCGACAAAGGTCCAGCTCGCTGAGGGGCTCGCGCCGCAGGCGCTCCCACAACGTTCCACCATCGATGTACTCGAGGGCAAGATACGGCCGACCGTCGGCCAGGGTGCCGGCGGTGTATACGTCGATGATGTTCGGGTGGCCGGAGAGCCTGCCCAGTGCTTTGCATTCACGCTCGAAGCGAAGCCTGATGATGTTGTCTTGAATTGGGGCGTGGCCCACCTTGACGGCGACTTTGCGGTCGACGTTAGTCTGACGGGCCAGCCAGACATCGCCAAAACCACCACCACCGATACGTTCGATGGGCTCAAATCCCTCAAGCTCGAACGACGTCGCCACAGTCAGGTGACCGCCCTTGTAGCCCGTTTGGCGCCGTGTTTGAGATGTGTCATCGAAGACGACCGTTTCGTTGATGGACTCCGGCTTGCCGCTCACGGCGCTGGGCTCGTGGCCGGTGTCCGGTGAAGTTCGGGCTCAGCTGCACTGGTGTAGTGGTTCAGGTTCGCCTGAATGACCCGAAGGAAACAAGTTGTTACTCAAGCGATGATAGTGGTACGTACCGGCATCGACGTCGATCGATATCGAACTTCTGCGGTCTATTCCGGTCTGATCGGGCGCTTTTCGTGCGTTGCCGGCTTCCGGCTCGCCGACTGTCGGCTGTTGACTTGGCGTCGATCGGCCGTCCGGCCGTGCTAGCATCTCGGTGCGGGCGGTAGGAGGAACGCATAGCGTGACTGTTATTCATCATGTCTCGGCTCACGAGATTCTGGACTCTCGCGGTAATCCCACCGTCGAGGTTGAGGTCATCCTTGAGTCAGGCGCCGCAGGTCGGGCGCTGGTGCCTTCTGGAGCCTCGACCGGTCAGTTCGAGGCCGTTGAGCTGAGGGACGGCGGTAGCCGCTACATGGGCAAGGGCGTTCAGACCGCCGTTGCCAATGTGAACGATCTTATTCATGCCGCACTGGTCGGCGGCCCAGCCGATGACCAACGTCAGGTTGATCAGATCCTGAACGAGCTTGACGGCACACCAAACAAGTCGAAGCTGGGGGCCAACGCCATTTTGGGCGTCAGCCTGGCGGTTGCTCATGCGGCCTCCGATGATCTCGGGCTGTCGCTGTTCCGCTATGTCGGAGGCGTAAATGCTCATGTCCTCCCGGTCCCCATGATGAACGTCCTCAATGGGGGCGCTCACGCTGACAACAGCGTCGACTTCCAAGAGTTCATGATCATGCCGGTCGGAGCGTCGTCCTACAGCGAGGGTCTTCGCTGGGGCGTCGAGACGTATCACACTCTGAAAGCGGTGCTCACCGAGCGTGGACTGTCGACTGCCGTCGGGGACGAGGGTGGGTTTGCCCCCGACCTGGCGTCAAATGAAGAAGCGCTCCAGTTGCTGGTCGAAGCCGTTGAACGTGCCGGCCGCGTTCCTGGCGACGAAATCGCGCTGACCATGGATGTCGCCTCGACCGAATTCTACGCCGACGGCAAATACCAGCTTGAGAGCGAAGGGCGGGTGCTTGAGCCCGGGGCGATGGTTGATGAACTTGTTGGTCTGGTTGACCGCTATCCGGTGATCTCGATTGAAGACGGCATGGCCGAAGAGGATTGGGACGGTTGGCGGACCTTGACCGAGGCTGTGGGTTCCCGCTGTCAGTTGGTGGGTGACGACCTGTTCGTCACCAGCACCGACCGGTTGGGCCGGGGCATCGACGAGTCGATCGCCAACTCGATCCTGGTCAAGGTCAATCAGATCGGTTCGCTGAGCGAGACGCTCGAGGCGGTTCGTCTGGCCGACGTGAACGGGTACACCTCGGTCATGTCGCATCGTTCGGGCGAGACCGAAGACACGACGATCGCAGATCTGGCGGTGGCCACCAATTGTGGGCAAATCAAGACCGGGGCGCCGGCTCGAAGCGACAGGGTGGCGAAGTACAACCAGCTTCTGCGAATTGAACACGAACTTGGCGATACGGCCCTCTATGCCGGGACCATTCCCGGCCTGATTTCCGGGGTGAGCTCGTCGTGAGCCGGGCTCGACGCCAGGGCTCCCGGGCGACGCCGATGGCGTTGATGGTGATCATTCTGTTGGCGGTCCTCGGCGGGCTCGCCGCAGTGCCTGCTCGGACTTGGATGGCTCAACAGGAGCAGGTCGAGGAGGCGGACCGTCAGCTCAGGCAGCTGCAGGGCGACATCTCAGATCTTGAAGGTCAGTTGGATCGGCTGCAGACCACCAGCGAGATCGAACGACGGGCCCGTCAGGACTTCGACCTCGTATATCCGGGTGAGGAGAGCTATCGAATCCTGCCTGATGGTGGTCAGCCCTCAATCGGCGGCTGACTAGCGTTCGGCTGATCGCACTCCGGTCAGCGTGCCCATTCGGAGGTCGCTGTTGGATTGGGCCATCACCGACTTTGCTGCGGGGGACGCCTAGATTCTGATGTGTCGCAGGATCGATATTCCGCGACTTTCGCCGCCGGTGAATCGTCTGCACGATGACGAATCCGAATATGACTAGGGTTTGAGATGCCCGAACATCTGGAGTTGATGTGAATACAACAGGGAGAAGCACGCTATCCGACGACGATGACGGCGGAGGATACGGCGAGAAGCTGATACCCGAGTGGCGGGTGTCGGCCGACGATCAGACGTTGCTGGCCGGTCTCGCCGTTGTTGCGGCGATGCTGTTGGCGTTTGGCTGGTCCACATGGCGCGGAGGCGATGGCGACATCGTGCCGCAGGTCGTAGCCGTCGACGATGTCGACGAATCAGAAGACGCGGTTGCCCCGGTTAGCACAACGGTGACAACCGCAGCCCCGACGACCACCACAACTGAGGCGCCTACCACCACCTCAACGACCGCCGCTCCTGCGCCGGTCATCGGCGATGTGCAGGCCTCGGTCGATCCGTTCCCCGGTGACATCACCGGAACCAACGAGGGTGCGACCGCCATCCTGACCGGCTTTGTGGCGAACCAGGGCGAGAGCGACGAGGCCGAAGCGGCTGCGGCGGCCGTCGAGGGCATCGAGTCGGTTGACAACCGTCTTGAGCTGCTCGAACCCGCCGTCCTGTCCGCTTTGCAGGATCAAGGTGTAACCGGCGCCAGCGCTACCGGCGTTGGCACCGAGCTGACGGTGGCCGGAACGATCGATTCAGAAGATGTGCGCCAGCCCACGCTGGATGCGGCTGCCGCCGTACCCGGTGTGACCAACGTGATCGATGATGAGCTGATGGTCAGCGTGACCGCCGACCTGAACGCCCTGCCCCAAGTCCAGTTCGCCACCGGTTCCGCCACGATCCTCGACGAGTCGTTCGCCGATCTTGACGCTGCCGCCGAACTGCTGATCTCTGCCGGCGATGACGTACGGATAGAGGTTCAGGGCTACACCGACATTAGAGGTGACGAAGCAGCCAACCTCCAGCTCAGCGATGATCGGGCCAATGCCGTTCGGGAGTATCTGGTCGGCGCCGGTGTGAACGGTGAAGTCCTGACGTCGGTCGGCTACGGGGAAACCGAGCAGTTTGGTGCCGGCGAATCCGACGAGGCACTGCGTGCCAACCGACTGGTTCGGTTCCAGCAGATCGGCTAGGACATCTTCCTAAGCAAATCTTTGAAAAACGTGCTTTGCGATAGTGGCCAACGAGAACGTTAGAGTCCATAATTAACGAGTCGCATTAGGCAGTCGTGATACGGCACTAACAAAGTTCGCCCGTCCGCTTTCCCTCCCGGACGGTGTGAGAGACGGCCAGCCGAAAGGCTGGCCGTCACCACTTTTAGCCGGTCGTCGGACAGCTGTCAGAATTTTGCCGACCAAATCGGCGCCCTGTTGCTCAGTGTGCAAGAATCATTCGTGGCACAGTCCGCAAGCAGAGTATTCGGGTTGCGGATTGGCTGCCTATGAACCTCCGGAACGCTGGACAGGCGTTGCGGAATACTGACTCTATGAAGGGAGACTCAGTGGAGATAACCGTTGATGTCAACGGATC
>JAHDFR010000099.1 GCA_020628065.1 Acidimicrobiales bacterium | reverse complement strand
TAGAGTTTCGACAACCAACGCTTTCCGATCCCGGGCGACACCCGCCACGGTACGGATGGCTGGGGAGAGAGGAAATACAAATGAAAAGACTGGCTTTTGTTCTGGTCACGGCGCTGGCGCTGGTAGCGGCAGCCTGTGGCGGAGACAGCGACTCCGGTGGGGCGGCTGACAGTGGGCTCGAAGAGCTCAACGTCGCGTACTTCCAGGAGTGGCCGACACCGAACCAGATTGGTCAGGAAGACGGCTCGTTCGGTGACGCTGTTGGCGTTCCGATCAACTGGATTCCGTTCAACAGCGGTGGCGAAATGGCTGAGGCCATGGAAGCCGGCGAGATCGACATTTCTTACTCACAGGGCCTGACACCGTTCGCGAACTTCGTGAACCAGGGTGCGGACCTGAAGATGGTCGGAATCGCCGTGTCCTACGCCGAGGCCGACAACTGTGTGGCCCGCGGTGATCTCGGTGTTACCCGGGATAACGCGGCCGAGTCCCTCAAGGGCGCCACGGTCATGACCCCTATCGGCAACGTCACGCACTTCAAGATGCTGTCCATGATGGAGTTCCTGGGTGTCAATCTCGACGACCTGAACATCGTTCCCGCTGAGGGTGGCGCCACCACGGCCGCCGCCTTCGAGAGCGGCGAGATTGACGTCGGCTGTGCCTTCGGTGGCTCCATCGTCACCATGCTTGATGCCGGCGGCAGCCTGATCATGACCGGTGCCGAGCACGAGAGCGACATCGGAATCTTCACCTACGACATCGTGTCCATCCCCACCTCATTCGGTGAGGAGTACCCCGAGGTCGTCACCGCCTTCCTGAAGGCCACCGACGACTTCAACAACACCTGGGCCGCTGACCCTGAGACCAACAATCCGATCATCGCCCAGGCCGCAGGCATGGAAGATGTCGGCAACTTCCTTGGTGGCGATCTGTGGTTCGACTTCCCGTCGGTTGACGAGCAGCTCGGAGCCGACTGGATGGGTGGCAACGTCTCCGACAGCATGAAGGCTCAGTTGGACACCTTCGTCCGTCTGGGTGAAATCGAGAGCTCTCTCGACGACTTCAGCCCGTTCGTTGACACCAGCTACCTGGAAGCCATCGACGGCTAGATCCGCTGGGCCCCGGCCCACCTGGATCCGTAGTACCTGAGCGGTTGTGGCGTCGGCTCGTGTCGACGCCACAACCTTGCTCAATTCGCAACGCCCGCTGAGGGGACGAGAGGAAGGTTGACTTGTGACTGAACACGGAGGCGGCGGCCAGCTGCGTGTCGAGTCGGTGGATATGGTGTATGAGCTGCCAAAGGGCGGTTCCGTTCAGGCGCTGAAGGACGTGTCTTTCGATCTTGAACAGGGTCGCCTGTTGACACTGCTTGGTCCCAGTGGTTGTGGGAAGACGACGCTGCTCAACATCCTTGCCGGTTTCCTCGCTCCCACCGGGGGTCAAGTAACGCTGGGCGGTTCGGCCATCACCGGACCGGGTCAAGATCGGGGAATGGTCTTCCAGCAAGGTGCGTTGTTTGAGTGGTTGTCGGTCGAGAAGAATATCTCGTTCGGTCCGCGCATGAAGCGCGCCGACAAGTCGGGCACCTCGGCCAGAGTGGAGGACCTGCTCAAGACCGTCGGCCTCGGTGGCTTCGGCGAGAAGATGGTCTACGAGCTTTCCGGCGGTATGCAGCAGCGAGTGGCGTTGGCCCGCTGTCTGGCCAACGACCCGGCCATGATCTTGATGGACGAGCCCCTGGGCGCTTTGGACGCTCTAACCAGGGAGAAGATGCAGTCGCTCATCCTCGAGTTGTGGAGTGAGACGGGCAAAACCATCGTGTTGGTAACCCACAGTGTGGAAGAGGCACTGTTCCTGGGCGACATCCTTTTTGTGATGGCCCCCCGCCCCGGTCGAATTGAACGAACCTACGAGCTGCCCTTCGCCAAGATGGGACTGGAAGTGGAACCGAGGGAACTTAAGCGTTCACCTGAGTTCGTGGACAAGCGGGAGGAGATCCTTTCGCTCATCTGGGACATGGAGGAACAGATCATGGGCCACGAGGGGGAAGCATGACCGATCAATTGCAGACCGCATCCGGTGCCTCTTCGGAGGGAATGAACTCGCTACTGACCAATCGGCGGGGATGGAGACCTGGCGGTGCTGGCGGCGACTCTCGCAAGACCGTCACCTTTGGCGATTCGAGCGCGGTGCGAAGCTCACCGGCGTGGACGGTGGTGGCCCTGATCTTCATGGGCATCCTGTGGTGGGCGGCCACCAAGGCCTGGGGATTCCCGGCCGAGTTCGCCGCCGCCAACGAGGGGCTGCGCGATGTCGACCTTCAAGCGGCGTGTGATCGGGACGAGACGTGCGGCCGTGACAGCTACTCACAGTTCCTCTCGCCGCGAACCTTCCCGTCACCCCGTGACACGTGGACGGCAATGGTCGAATTGTGGAACAACGGCTTCGCCAACGAGACCCTTTGGGCCCACACCTGGGCCAGTCTTCGCCGAGTTGGCCTCGGGATGTTCTGGGGCGTGGTCATCGGTGTGCCGGTGGGATTCGCCATGGGGCTCTCAAGCCGACTTCGCGGCTTCTTCGACGCCCCGGTCGAGCTCTTCCGGCCCATCCCGCCTCTGGCACTGCTCCCGCTGTTCATCCTCATGTTCGGCATCGGCGACCGTCCGGCTGTGCGACTGCTGTTCTTTGCCGCTCTGTGGATCATGATCATCGCCGCCCGTTCCGGGGTGCGTACCGCCAACCTGTCCAAGGTTCGAGCCGCCTACTCGCTAGGCGCGTCGAAATGGCAGGTTCTAACCCGAGTACTACTTCCGAACGCCCTCCCCGAGATCTTCACCGGTCTGCGGGTGGCTCTTGGTGTTTGCTGGGGAACACTGGTGGCGGCTGAGCTTGTCGGCACTCGTGTCGGGCTGGGATCGATGATCTTCGCCGCTCGACCGTTCTTCCGCTTGGACATCATGTTGGCCGGCGTCGTCATCATCGCCCTGCTCGGCGTGCTGATGGACGTGATCATGCGCTTCCTGGAGGCCCGCCTGATTCCGTGGCGAGGTAAAGGCTGATCAGCCCCGTGCCGGAAGAGGGGGCCGATCCGTTCGGCTGGTCCGAAACAGCCGGCGCAGCCGGTGTACGAGTGGTTTTGGCCGACATCGGCGACGATCGAGCGGTCGACGCCGCCGAGACTCTCAATAGTCGGGGCTTGGCCCGGACCGAAGTCGTAGACCCGGGCTGGGTCGACGACGAGATGCGTGAGTTCGCCAACGGACTACGCAAACCGGTTGATCTGGATGACCCACTGAACGTTGCCATGGCATCGGTGGCAATGGGTAGGTTCGATGCCTGCGTCGCCGGGGCCAGCCGGTCGACGGCTGATGTTCTGAGGGCCGCCATCCGGGTTCTCGGTGTGGCCCCCGGCCACGACGCCGTGAGCAGCAGCTTCTTCTTTGTTCTGCCCGACGGTCGCCCGATTGCCTACGGTGACTGCGGCGTCATTCCCGACCCCGACGCCGCCCAACTGGCTTCCATAGCCATCGCCACCGCCGCCACCTACTCGGAGTTGGCGGCCAACCACGCCGACCCCGAACCCAGGGTGGCCATGTTGTCGTTCAGTACCAAGGGCAGCGCCGAACACGACAAGGTCGACAAGGTTCGAGACGGCACCGAATTGGTTCGCCAGCGGGCCCCGGAACTGGCCGTCGACGGTGAGCTTCAGTTCGATGCCGCCTGGGTGCCGGCAATAGGGGAGTCCAAGGCACCCGGGTCACCGGTGGCCGGCCAGGCCAATGTCTTTATCTTCCCCGACTTGGACGCCGGGAACATCGCCTACAAGATCACCGAGCGGCTGGCGGGCGCCGACGCCTATGGTCCGCTGCTACAGGGCATTGACGGGGTGGTCCACGATCTCTCACGGGGTTGCTCAAGCGATGACATCGTGTCGGTCTCGGTTATCGCCGCTGTGCAAGCATCCGCTCGCCGCCGCTAGCGGGGCGAGCTAGAGGGCTGTGGATCCGGAGCCGAAAAGGCGGCGGAGGACTTCGTAGGTGCCGATTGTCAGGGTTCCGGTCAGATCCAGGCGTACTGACGGGAGCAGATAGGCGCTCAGGTCGTGATCCAGCGTGATCGCCGCCAGCCTGACCCCGTTCCTGGCGGTGGCCTGCGACTCCCACACCTGGCGGAGATGGTCAACCAGGTACCCGTCGCGGTTCACCGATGTTGTCGAGGTCTCCATCGGCAAGCCGTCGGACACGAGCACCAACAGACGTCGCTTCTCAGGGCGACTCGCCAGACGACCCACCGCCCATTCGACGGCTTCGCCGTCGAGACCTTCACGGTAGTGATCGGTCTTTAGCAGGGTGGCGATGGACAGCCGGGCCTGCCGCCATGTCTCGTCAGCGCTCTTGTAGACAATGTGTTGCCGGTCGGCCAAGCGTCCCGGATTCTCCGGCTGACCCTGCTGGGTCCACTGCTGCCGACTACCACCGCCACTCCACGTGGAGGTGGTGAAGCCCAACACTTCGGACCTGGCTCCGGCCAGATCGATGGCCCGCGCCATGGTGTCGACCAGAACCGTCATTGACTCGTAGCGCTGCACCTTCATTGAACCGGAGTTGTCGATGAGGAAGGTAACCACGGCATCGAGGCTCGCCCGTCGCTCCGGTGCCCGGTGAACAGACCGGTTGGCCGGGTCGGCTATGAGAGCGGCCAACCTGCGGCTGTCGATCACACCGTCTTCCTGGCTGCCGATCCATCCGGAGTCATCCCAGTCGACCAGCAGCGGGCGGAGTCGCTGAGCCACCCGGGCCGGGCTGACCGCCTGAGCCTGCTCCAACTCCTCCAGCCGTCGCCGAAGCCGTCTCTGCACTGCTACCGGATACAGGCGATGCCCGGTGATCTGTGAGTCGAACTGGCTGGTGTAGACGCTGTAGGTCCGGCCGGTCTCGGCCACCAGAGCTTCGGAGGATCCGGCGACTTCCTGCTCCAAGGTGTCCCAATCGACCGGGACCAGGAAACGGTGCCGGGTCGACTCCTGTTGCTGGCGGACGTCGGCATCTCCTGCCATCTCCGCCACCAGCCGGGCGATCTCGGCCGCCGGTTCGGCGAATGCGACCTGGTCCGGGACCAGCTCGGGTAGGGGCTTGAGGGCGTAGCCCACCAGTCGGGACAGGTTGCCTCTGGTTGTCTCAATCACCTCGTCCACCGCCGGAGCCAGGGTATGGCGAACCGACATCCCGGTCAGGCGGTACCGCAGCATGTGGGTGATGGTGAAGATCAACAGTCCGACACCGCTGTCGGTCATGCCTTCGGCCATGGCCAATTCGGTCCACCGGTCGAACGACCTGGCCATATTGGCCTTGGCTCCGGGCAGATCGGTTTGGGCTTCGCAGCGAAACTGCTCGGCCACGTCGAACACAATGCGCTCCAGGGGATCCGTCGGGCTGAGGTCCAGGTGAAGCCGACGGTCGCTGAACCTGACACGCACGGCCATGCCATCGACCACGCCTCGGCGATCCGCTGTGTCCAGGTCGTCAATGCTGAGGGCCAGGTGGGGTACGACGATGCCGACCGGTCGGTCGGCCACCTCAAGACGAGTTCCTCGCAGCTCAGCGAGCGGCTCGGCGGCCACGGCTCGCAGCGCCGCTGACGACAGCCGCTGTTGATGACGGCGGACGGCCGCCACCACGGAGTCGTCACCGTCCGGGGGAGTTGGAGGGTAGGTCACCATCTTCTCGGCCGCCTGTTACCGCAACATCGACGGGTCGACGACGCCAAGGGGCCTCAGCGGCCGAAGGCCCGCTGGAAATATTCGAGGGCGATGTCCTGTTCGGCCGAGTCGCACTTGTTGAGAAACGACAGACGGAAGGCCATTTCGACGTCGCCGAAGGTCACGATGTTCTCGGCCCAGCTGATAACGGTGCGTGGTGACATGACGGTTGACAAGTCCCCGGCGGCAAAGCCGGTGCGGGTCATGGACGCCACGTTGACCATTCCGGCCAGGAGTTCGTCGGCGCCGGGCTGGGATTCGATCGACGGCACCTGACCGCGAACCACCGTCTGTTCCACGTCGGCGTCGAGGTAGTCGAGCTTGGCCACGATATTCCAGCGGTCAATCTGAGCCTGGTTCAAGACGTTGGAGCCGCGGTACATCCCGGTTAGATCGCCAAGACCAACTGTGTTGGTGGTGGCAAACAGACGGAACCGTTGGTGAGGGGAGATAACACGGTTCTGATCCAGCAGCGTGAACTTTCCGTCGCGCTCCAGAACCCGTTGAATCACAAACATGACGTCCGGTCGTCCGGCGTCGAACTCGTCGAAGAGAAGGGCGACAGGTCGTTGGAGAGCCCACGGCAACAAGCCCTCCTGGAACTCGGTTACCTGCTGGCCGTCCCGAAGCACGATGGCGTCCCGACCGACAAGATCGGAACGGGACAAATGACCGTCCAAGTTGATCCTCAACAGGGGCCAGCCCAACCTGGCTGCTACCTGCTCGACGTGGGTTGACTTGCCGGTGCCGTGCGCACCCTGAAGCATTACCCGTCGGTTGTGCTCGAAGCCGGCCAACAGCGAAAGCGTGGCTTCGGGATCAAAAACGTAGGCCGGGTCGACTTCGGGTATGTGTTCGGCCAAATCACCAGCGTCATCGTTGTCGAGCTCGCTGCGGTCAACAACGGTGACTTTGCGATCACCGGCCAGATCGCCCAGCCCGAACAGCTCGGCAACGCTAGCCAGCTGAGAAGACATGTTGCGACACATGTTTCTGGCTGCCTTGTGCAGCCGGAAACTGTAGGTGACGGCCGAAGGACGTCACACGAAGTCTTTGTACTTGTCGAGGTGACGTACCGGCTTGGTCAGTGCATCTCGTCGGAACGGATCACCGAGTTCCTGAGTACACATGATCTCGATGACCGTGGTCTCGCCTCGGTTCATTTGAGCGTCGATGGCATCGGTCAGGGCGGCACCGACGTTGTCGATCTTGTCGACGCGGACGCCCTTGGCGCCCATGGCGATGGCGATGTCGGCGTAGTTCTCGTTACCGTCAAGCTCTCCGGCCACAAACCGTCGACCGTAGAAGTCGACCTGGTTCTTCTTCTCGGCGCCCCACTGGCGGTTGTGGAACACCACTGCGGTCACCGGAATGTTGTGACGAACGGCGGTCATGACCTCGACCATCGACATGGCCCAGGCGCCGTCACCGGCGTAGGACACGGCCGGACGGTCGGGGGCGGCGCACTTTGCGCCGATGATGGTGGGCAGGGCGTAACCGCAGTTGCCCCAGCTCATGGCGGCGAAGAAGCTGCGGGGCTCTTCGAAACGCAGGTAGCTGTTGGCCACCGAGTTGATGTTGCCGATATCGGTCGAAACCATGACGCGGGGCGGCATGGCCTTTTCCAGTTCGCGGAGAACCTGGCGAGGGTGCAGCCAGTCGCCGGGAATGTCTTTGGCCTCTTCGATGGCTTCCAGGCTGAAGTCGTCCTTCTCGTGGATCCACTCGTCGAGTTCGGCTTCCCATGCGGCCTTTTCGTCGGCTGTACGCTGGGCTCGGGCCTCCTTGGTGGCGTCGCAGGCCAGCTCACGGTCGGCCAGGCGGGCGGTAAGGGCCTGGGCCGCTGCTCCGGCGTCGCCGGCGATGCCGACGCTGATGGGCTTGACCAGTCCGAGCATCTTGTGGTCGGCGTCGACCTGGATGATTTTGGCGTCCTCGGGCCAGTACTCAAGCCCATGCTGGGGGAGCGTGCCGAACGGTCCCAGACGGGTGCCGAGGGCCAAGACCACGTCGGCCTGGCTGATCAGCTTCATGGCCGCCTTCGAGCCCTGGTAGCCGAGGGGGCCACACCACTGCGGGTGGCTCGCCGGGAATGAATCGTTGTGCAGGTAGCTGTTCACCACCGGGCAGCCGAGACGCTCGGCCAGCTCCACACATTCGGCCATAGCGTCACCCATGACTACGCCACCGCCCGAGATCATGACCGGGAATTCGGCTTCGGCCAACAGATCGGCCGCCTGGTTGAGGCTATCCTCGCCGCCAGCGCCGCGGTCGACCCGCATGGGGGTGGGAATGTTGACGTCGATGTCACCGTAGAAACGGTCGCGGGGAATGTTCAGCTGGGTCGGACCCATTTCCGACATGGCCCGGTCGAAGCAGCGCATGGTCAGCTCGGCCATGCGGTTTTCGTTGTTGACTTCACCCTGATACTTGGTGAACTCTTCGAACATGGGCAGCTGGTTGGCTTCCTGGAATCCGCCGAGCCCGATGCTGCCGGAGCCGGTCTGAGGGGTGACGATGACCACCGGGGAGTGGGCCCAGAAGGCGGCGGCGATGGCCGTCACGCAGTTGGAGATGCCGGGTCCGTTTTGGCCGATAACGACGCCGTGGCGGCCCGAGACCCGAGCGTAGCCGTCGGCCATGTGGGCTGCGCCCTGCTCGTGTACCACCGGAATCAAGCGGATACCGGCCGGAGCGAAGATGTCCATTGCGTCCATGAACGCCGAGCCCATGATGCCGAACGTGTCGGTAACACCGTTGGCGGCCAGGGTCTCTACAAAAGCTTCACTAGGAGTCATACGCGTCATGAGCTACACCCTATAACGATTACGTGAGAGAGTCTAGTTTTGAACCGCTTGGAGCGGGCGCGACTGCAAGCCTCAATGAGAGTGACGGGATCGGTCGATCCGTGAGAGGATTAGAGCATGACGACGACCGACCCGGCAACCACCAACCACCAGGAAAAGCCGTTTCACCTGACGGGGAATCGCCGCCCGGTGGAGCACGAAGTCACCGCTGAGGATCTTTCCTGGACCGGCGACATCCCGGTCGATCTTGACGGTCTCTACCTGCGTAACGGCCCTAACCCGAAGAGCGGCTCGTCACCACACTGGTTCTTCGGCGACGGCATGATCCATGGGATTCGCATACGGGACGGTAAGGCCCAGTGGTACAGAAATCGCTGGGTCCAGACCCGTCAAATGACCGATCCGTCGGCCCGGATGATCGGCCCCGATGGCACGGTCGACAGGACAGTCGGCGTCAGCAACACCCACGTTGTCGCCCACGCCGGGCGGATCTTTGCCCTGGTGGAGACCAGCTTTCCCTGCGAGTTGGACGGCGAACTCAACACCGTTGGACCTTACGACTTCGACGGGCGGCTTGATACCGCCATGACCGCTCACCCCAAGTTCTGTCCCACCACGGGGGAGATGCACTTCTTCGGCTACGGGTTCGGCCCGCCGTTTCTCACCTACCATCGGGCCGACGCCTCCGGGCGACTGGTTCAAAGTGAGGTCATTGACGTGCCTGGCGCCACCATGATCCACGACTTCTCCATCACCGAAAATTACGTGTTGTTCATGGATCTGCCGGTGGTCTTCGATCTTGAGCAGGCCATGGCCGGCACCATGCCCTACCGGTGGGACGAAGACTACGGTGCTCGCATCGGGGTGATGCCGCGTGGTGGCTCGGGGTCTGAAACCCGTTGGTTCGATGTCGATCCCTGCTACGTATTCCATCCGTCGAACAGCTTCGAGATGAATGGTTCGGACGGCAACAAGATCGCCTTTGACGTCGCCCGCTATCAGTCAATGTGGAAGGACGGCCCCAACGACTTCTCCGCCACCGGAGGATTCCACCGTTGGGAGATCGACCTCGACAATGGCACGGTGGCCGAACGGCCCTTCGACGACCTGCCCTTCGACTTCCCGCGGGTTGCCGACCATCTTGTCGGTCTGCCGAACCGCTATGTCTACGGCTCGGTTCTGTCCCTTGACGGGACGGACTCGACCCCCGGGCTGATTCGCTACGACGTCGAGAACGGGGGCTCTCAGAAACTGGAACTGCCGGGCAAGGAGGCGGCTGAACCGGTGCCGGTCATCGACACGTCCGGTTCGGAGGACGACGGCTGGGTTCTCAGCTACGTCTACGACAAGGCTGACGACAGCTCCGAGTTGTGGATCCTTGACGCTGCCGCGGTTGATTCAGGGCCCGTAGCCCGGATCGCCATGCCCCAGCGGGTGCCGATGGGTTTCCACGGCTCTTGGCTCCCATCCGGTACTTGGAGCGAGTAGCTCCCAGATGGTTCCCAGATGATTCAAGGTCGAAGTAGCTAGGTGAATCTCCTCCTAGCTCATTGACATAGCGGCATGCCTAAGATACTTGTTGGTTCTAACAGACTTCTCTGAATCGGTTCTCTGAATCACTACAAGTTAGGTCGAGCGTGTCGACATCGTTGCGTGACCAGCCGGGTCGTGCGGGCTTTTCAGCTCGTCACACCGCCGCCCGGATCCGGCTGTTGGTCTCGAATTCAATAGTGCTACGACTAGTCGTGCTGGTGTCGGCGCTGACTGGACCGTTGCTGGTGGCGACACCAGCGTCGGCCCATGCCGACTTCGACTACTCCGAACCGGCCGAAGGCGAGCCAGTAAACAGCCCGCTGGTTGAAGTCACCTTGGTCTTCACAGGGCCGGTTCAGCCGATTGGTGAACAGTTTGTTGTTCTCGATCCCGAGTTGGGCGTTCGAGAACCGACATCGGTTCAGTCTCCCGATCAGCAGGTCTGGACGCTGACGTTTGAGCCCCCGCTGAGTGCTGGTGATGTGGGAATTCGGTGGACGGTGCAGGCCGGAGATGCTCATGCCATCACCGGTGGCACGGTATTGACCGTTCTGCCCAGCTCGGAAGTGTCGGCGACCGAGACCACCGGCGCCGATTCGGGCACCGACGACACGACGATCTCCGAGCCCGAGGCCGCTGACGCCCAACCGGACATCGACGAAGGTGCTGACGTGGCTGATGCCGCTGGCTCGCCGGATGTCGCAGACGATCGGGGTGGATCGTTCGACCAGACGGCACCCGTCTCCACCGATGACGAGGCGGATGGGGAGTTGACGTCAAGCCAGATTGACGGAGCTGGCAACGGAGACTCGATCGACGTCGGTCTGGGGGCGTCGCTGGGGAGCCAGGGCGGTGTAGAAGACTTCGTTACCGGCGGCAAGAGCCGTCTGGCCGGCGCCAGCTTTGTCGCCGCAGTCGGTAGGGCCGTCGGCTACACCGGCGCCATGGCCGCCATCGGTGGTTTTTTGTTTGCTCAACTGGTGCTCCGGCGTCGCCGTGACCTGGAGAACGCCGTCGTTTGGCTCCGTCGATTCGGTCTCCTGATTCTTCTCGGCGCCGGCCTCGAAGTCGGTGCTCAGGTGGTTGTCGAAGTCGGGGAGTGGTCGTTCGCCGGCTTGGCCGATCTCTTGTCCTCGCCGTTCGGTCTGTCGGTGGGGCTACGGTTCCTTGGCGGGCTGGCCTGGTGGGGCCTGCCTGAACCCGATCTGGCCGGTCAGGAGTCGACCGTCCTCGAAGCCGACCGGTCGTTCGAACGTCAACTTTCTCCGGTGGTTGGCGCCGCCGGCTCACCGCCATCGAAACGGCCGTCGCGGAGTGACCGAGGCAGAGAACTGTCCGAAACCTTCACCGAGTATCGCTGGCAGTCTGGCGCCAGCTCATCTCTGGCCGTGTTGGGCCTTGTGCTGTTGACCATCGCTCACATATTCGACGGGCACACCCTGAGCGAAGGCAACCGGGCCCTCACGTCGTTCGCAACGGCCGTGCATGTCATTGGTGGAGCGGTTTGGGGCGGCGGCGTGATCATGCTGGCGGCCACCCTCTGGAACAGAAGACGAGACCGGACCCCGCTGGAAGCGATGGAACTCGGGATTCGATTCTCCATCCTGGCTTCCGTCGCCGCTGTCGTCGTCGGAGCGGCCGGGATGGTCTTGGCCTGGTCCATCCTCGACTCGATATCCAGCTTGTGGACCACACCTTGGGGCCGTCTGTTGCTCATCAAGCTGGCGGTCGTAGCCCTGGCCGGGGCGATGGGTTTCTACAATCATCGAACGCTGCTCCCATCCGCTGTCCGGTCCCGATCGGTGATCGGATCGTCTCCAGCCGGTGTGCGCCTGCGGATGGCCGTTGGTGTCGAAGCCATGGTGATGGTCACCGCCATCGTGGTTACCGCCTTGCTGGTCGGAGCCGCTTCGTAACCGGCATCGATCGGGTTGATGATGGGGTTGGTGGTCGGCCGGATTGTCAGTTCGGTTACCCATAGCCCATAGTGGTGGGGAAACCATCGGAAGGACTGGAGGCGTCGGCCTCGTCCGCCGAGCCCAGCCCACTGACGACAGGAGACAAACGTGACCGGTGGAGCACTCCGCAGCGCAAGTATGGACGACTTCGACCTCAGGATGTCCGACAAGGTGCGCCCGCTTTACGACGCTGTCCTGCAGTTCATTCGCGATGAGGTCGATCCCATCACCGAAGAGTTTTACCGGTTGGGCGAAAACCGGGAGGACCGTTGGAGTCACGCTCCCGGCCAGCTTGAACTGCTCGAAGGCGCCAAGGCGAAGGCTCGGGCGCAAGGATTGTGGAACTTCTTCCTTCCCAACGCCGAAACCGGCGAAGGTTTGAGCAACCTCGACTACGCCTACATCGCCAACGAGCTGGGTAAGAACCGGTTGGCATCGGAGTGTCTCAACTGTTCCGCCCCCGACACCGGAAACATGGAGGTGCTCGAGCGGGTGGGTACACCGGAGCAGAAGGCGCAGTGGCTCGAGCCACTTCTGGAGGGCAAGATCCGCTCGGCTTATGCCATGACTGAGCCCGGGGTGATGAGTTCAGACGCCAAGCAGATCCAAACCAACGCCTACCTTGACGGCGACGAATGGGTGATCAACGGCGAGAAGTTCTACATCTCGGGGGCCGGCGATCCCAGGTGCAAGATCATGATCACCATGGTCCGCACCAATCCCGACGCCGACACCTACAAGCAACAATCGCAGATTCTGGTACCCATCGACGCCCCCGGTGTGGAGATCGTCGGGCCTATGCACGTCTTTGGAGCTGATGATGCGCCGCACGGTCATATGCACATCAAGTTCAACGACGCCCGTGTTCCGAGAGACAACGTTCTGTGGGGCGAGGGGCGCGGTTTCGAGATCTCTCAGCTCCGTCTGGGGCCGGGTCGAATCCATCACTGCATGCGGTCCATTGGCGCCGCGGAGCGTGCCATCGAAATGATGGTTGATCGTGGCGTCACCCGAGAAGGTTTCGGGAAGAAGCTCATCAACCTGGGCAAAAACATGGAAGTTGTTTCCCGGGCCCGAATTGAGGTTGAGGCGATGCGCTTGATGGTGCTGCGCGCAGCCAAAGCAATGGACACACTGGGTAACGCCGAGGCCCGCATCTGGGTGTCAGCGGTAAAGGCCATGGTGCCGGAGAAGTGCTGCGACATCATCGACGAGGCTATTCAGATGCATGGGGCCGCCGGGATCTCCCAGTGGTTCCCACTGGCCGACATGTATCACGGGCAGCGCACGTTGCGCCTGGCTGATGGTCCCGACGAGGTGCACCATCATGTGGTGGCCCGGGCCGAGGTCCGTAATCGCGAAGCCGACCGTTCGGCCGGCAACGGAGCCGGCTCACACGTGGCCAGCGGCGCCAAGTTCAGCGGCGCGTCGTAGCCGTTATGCGACTGCCCCGGTCTTGCTGCTTTAGCTCAGGCCTGCTGCGTTATGGAGTGGCCGACTAGGCAGTGGCCGTGGACCTGTCGAAGGCCATGAACGTAGCGCCCCAGGGATCTCGAATTGGGACGCCGGTTCCGTAGACGCTTTCCATTGGTTCACCGAGCGGAGCGGCACCCTTCTCGGTTGCCTTGGCTGTGAAATCTTCGACGCTGGTGTGGATGGACAGCGCAACCGCCCAGTGCGACGGCATCTCGGCCGGCATGTCTTCACCGATTTGCAGGCAGCCGGCGATCGGCCTGTCACCCTGGCTGAACACGTGATAGGGCATGCCCTCCATGGGTTCGGCTGACCATCCGAAGAGCTCCTGGTAGAAGGCAACCGATGCCGGGGCATCATGGCTTTGCACATCAAACCAACATGGGGCTCCCGGCTCGTCGATGAGGCGGAAGCCGGAGTCGGCCACCCCTTCGAACAAGCAAATGGCGGCTCCTGCCGGATCGGCGACGACCGCTATCTTTCCACCGTCGGGAATGTCGAACGGCTCCTGGAAAACTGAACCACCGAGTTCGGACGCTCGTGCGCAGCTGGCGGAGGCGTCTTCAACCGCGACGTACACCGACCAGACCGGGGGCATCTCGCCCATCTCCGGTGTCAGTGCCATGACGCCGGCGACCGGCTCGCCCGCCGAGGTAAACATCGTGTAGTCCGTACCCGGGATGGTGAAGGTCTCCCAACTCATCATTTCCGAGTAGAAAGAGACGGCACCGTCGAGATCGGCGGCGGCCAGATCAATCCAAGAGATGGCATGATTGTTGTGCGTGTCTATCTTCATACCGGAGAGCGTAGTCCCGGCACCTCGGCCTGTCATCGGGTCGGTTGTCGCCGGGTGCCGCCTCTCATGTAGGAACGCGTTGCCCGGGCGGTGAGCGAATTGGGTAACTTGAAGGCTTGGTTTCTCCGCGCTCCCGACTGTTGTCCTACATGACGCCCGGTTTTCCGGTCAGCCTGTTTGAACGCATCGCCGAAACCATGGACTGCGAGCTGTTGCTTGAGACCGAGCGTTCCGGTCCCGCTCCCGGAACCGACCCGTTCGCCGACGGTCGGGCCGATTTCGGGTGGATCTGTTCGACGTCATTTGTCGACTTGGCCACCCGCCAGCAACATCCGACGATTGAGCTCGCCGGGGCCGCCTGGGTTCCCCTGGATGAAGGGTCCGGGCATCAACCGATCTACTTCGGTGATGTCGTGGTGCGGGCCGACTCGCCTTACCGGCGTCTGGAAGATCTTGCCGGGCGCCGAGTGGGATGCAACGACGAGATTTCGCTCAGCGGCCACTACGCCTTCCGGCTGGCCGTACATGACGCCGGTGCCGATCCGGACACCTTTGCCGACCTGGTGTTCACCGGGGGCCATCACCAGTCATTGGACCTGCTCCTCGACGGTCAGCTGGACGCCGCCACGGTTGACTCGGTGGTGCGCACCTCCCGGAGCGCAGATGATGTCGGGGTCGACGGCCTGAGGGTACTGGGTCGCCTCGGTCCCTGGCCGGTACAGCCGCTGGTCGCCCGCACCGGTCTTGACCCCGAGATTCGCCGTGGCGCCGTGTCGGCGCTGCTTGGATCCAGCAAGGACCCTGCCATGCAGTCCGAACTACGGGCTGCCGGTCTTTGTTGCTTCGTTCCCGTTGAGCGTGATCACTACGCCACCATTAGAGAGGCCATGGCCCGCCTCGGCTAAACCGCAGGCGGACGACACAAGACGATGATCAGACGGACAATAACCACAACCGACTATCACACTGCCGGCGAACCGTACCGTATTGTCACCGGTGGAGTGCCCGCTTTTCGCGGGGACACCGTGTTGGACAAAAGGGCCGACGCCCAAGCTCGCTTTGACGATGTACGGCGCCTTCTAGTCAACGAGCCGCGCGGACACGCCGACATGTACGGCTGCTTCCTGGCACCGGCCGACGACGGTGGCGCCGAGTTCGCCATGATCTTCTTTTACAAAGACGGGTTCTCCACCGCCTGCGGACACGGGACAATTGCTGGAGCGACCTGGGCGTTGGAGACCGGTGTGGTCGCAGCCGAAGAACCAGTGACCAGATTCTCGGTCGATGTTCCATCCGGTCGTCTGTCGGTGGAAGCCGACGTCGCCGACGGTCGAGTGGGGATGGTTCGATTCGTCAACGTTCCCGCTTTGGTTCGTGGCCTCGATGTTGAAGTCGAGGTCGGAGGGCGACGTACCACGGTTGATATTGCCTACGGCGGTGCCCACTACGCCATAGTGCCGGTCAGTTCCGTCACCGCTGACAGCGAGCTATCGGTAGAGCCGGGCCACGTCGGTCGCTTCATCGAGTTGGCCCGGTCAATCCGCACCCAACTCAAAGACCACGACTTGGTTCAACACCCCAACGAGCCCCGCCTGTCCGGACTGTACGGTGTCATCTTCTTCGAAGACGATCCGGAGCCACCGACCGATGAGCCCTTCGCCGCTGCAACCTTGGCTCAGCGCAACATCACCGTGTTCGGTGATGGAGAGGTGGACCGTTCACCATGCGGGTCAGGAACGTCGGCTCGTCTAGCCGTGTTGCACGGTCGAGGCTTGCTGTCTGAAGGCCAGATTCTGTCACATCGTGGAGTAGCCGGTGGCGTCTTCAGCGGTCGTGTGCTGTCGGCCGATGACGGGCAGGTCGTCACCGAGATCGGTGGCCGGGCATCGATCAGTGGCCGGCACACCTTCATCATGGATGACGACGACGAGATGGGCCTCGGCTTCCAGCTTCGCTGACAAACGGGGTAGGGGCGTGGCCCAATGTCGGACCTTGGCCGTACCAGCTAGCTTTCGACGATTCGAGCAACCGCTTCCAGCAGCGGGGGCGGACCGCTGACGATCAAGGTGTTGACCACCGAATCGCGCCAGGGCTGAAGATCTTCAGCAATCTTGGCCGGTGGTCCGACCAGGGCCACTGCTTCCACCAGATCGAGGGGAATGGCGGCAGCAGCAGCCGACTTGTCACCTGACAGGTAGAGATCCTGGATCTTCTCACAAAGCTCCTCATAACCGAGTCGGGCGAAAACGTCCAGATGGAAGTTGGTGCTTTTGGCCCCCATTCCACCGATGTAGAGCGCCAGCATCGGGCGAATCAGATCGGCCGCTCTGTCCACGTCGTCATCGACAATCACGGGCACGACGGCGGCCACGTCAAACGAATCCA
>JAHDFR010000318.1 GCA_020628065.1 Acidimicrobiales bacterium | reverse complement strand
CCGTGACCCCGCCGGCGGCCGCCGCCAACGTAGTCGTCGTCAACTCGACCGACGGTGGCGACACCGACGCAACCCCCGGTGACGGAATTTGCGACACCGGACAAACGAACTCCGCCGGAGATCCGGAGTGCACCCTGTACGCCGCCATCGCCGAAGCCGAAGCATCGGTCACGATAGACACCATTCACTTCAACATGCCGATGACCGAGACCGGATATACAGCCGGTGTCTGGACCATCGCCCCGACAGTCGCACCGGAGCAGATCGACAACGCGCTCATCATCGACGGCTCGACCCAACCGGGGTACGTGGCCAACACCAATCCAGCTCCCGGCGCTCTCAACGGTGCCCAGGTGGTCGAGTTCGACTTCGATCTTGTTCCCGACGCCAGCTATTGGTACTTCTACGATGACGTGACCTTCCGAGGCGTGGTCATGGCCAACCGGGCCGGTCCGCTCCAAGTTGAGTCCTCAGCTCACCTCACGATGGAAGGGGTGTACATGGGTGTTCGAGCCGACGGCGTAACTGCGGCCACCGGAAGCAACAACCCGATCATCACCAACGGATCCTCTTCAACCCTGACGCTCGGTAGCACAACACCGGCCGACCGATCACTGATCCGCGACCGAAGCCTGTACCTCAGCCGAGGAGTCGGGCATCGGTTTGAAGGCAACGTCATCGGGGCCTATTCGGATCTAAGCAGCCCCTTAGGAGACGAGGGCATCGTGATTGGCTTCGCAACCGGCGTCGTGATTGGCGGCACTACGACTGCAGCGGCCAACGTCATGGCCGCCAGCTTCAACTACCAAGCCGTAGAGATGAGAAGCACTTCGCAAGCGACGATTCTTGGCAACGTCATCCGTACCGATGTTCTCGGTATCGATCACACGCAGGGAATCTTTGATCCAACCAATAGCGCCTCGGTGTGGAATGACTATGACCCGAACGACGCTCTCGACACCGACACCGGCACCAACGATCTGCTGAACAAACCGGATCTGCTCACCGCCGTCGACGGCGGCGCCACCACCCAGGTTCCCTTCCTACTGGATGTCCCGGCCGGCGACTACCGCATCGAGCTGTTCACCAATCCATCCGGTGGCGTCGGCGGCGAAAATCTGGTGCACGCCGAAACCATCAGTCACACCGGCGGAGGGGTGCAACAGTTCACCGTGACCGTGTCCGGTGCCTCAGCCGGCGATGTTCTGGTGGCAACCGCCACCCAGGATCTCGGAGCCGGAAGTTTCGGGTTCACCTCGGAGACGTCCCGTCCCTCCACCGTCCGCACGGCCATAACCGTCAACTCAACCGATGACGACGGCGACGCCGCCGCCGGCAACGGTGTCTGCGACACCGGCGGAACCAACAGCCAGGGGGTGGCCAAATGCACACTGCGGGCCGCCATTCAGGAGGCCAACGCCTCAGCGGCGATTGACGCCATCGTGTTCGACATTCCAACCACCGAAGCCGGCTACACCACCGCCGGTGCCACCCCCAAGTGGGCGATTCAACCGGCGACCGGATTGACCTATATCACCGCTCCCGTTGCCATCGACGCCTCAACGCAGACCGGCTGGTCACCCAACTCGGCAGCCATCACATCGGCCGGCAATAGCGCGCTGGCAGTGGAGATCAACGGCGCCTTGATCGCAGGCCCGGCTTACGGCCTGAGGATGGGTGGGGTACCCAGCGGATCGGTGATTCGAGCGCTGTCCATCACCGGATTCGCCGACAGCGGATCATCGGCCATCAGTCTCTCTTCAACCCCGGGCGTGACGTTGGTGGGCAACCACATCGGTGTCGACGCCACCGGCCTGGTCGCTGACGGCAACGACACCGGCATCACCGCCGACGGCTCCGGACACCTCTTCGGAGACGGCTCAGCGGTAGGCCGAAACCTGCTGGCCGCCAATACCACCGCCGCCATGACACTGGCGGGCGCAAGCTCGCAGGTTGCCGGCAACGACTTCGGGCGACTCAACGACGGAACCACCGCCACTGCGGCATCGGTCGATCACGTCGTAGTCAACGGCGCGGGAGCCGATGTCGCCGTGGGCGGCGGAGCACCGGCCTACGGCAACTCCTTCAGCGGCGGACGCAACGCCATCGTGATCGGCACTTCCGTGGCCGGATCGGAAGAGGTATCGGCCACCGAGAACATCTTCATCGACCTGGCCGGACTACCCATCGATCTGGCCAACGACGGGACCACAGCCAATGATGCCGGAGACGTCGACAGCGGACCCAACGGTCTACTGAACCACCCGGAGCTGGACCCGCCGGGAACCGGTTCGGTGTCGTTCAGTCTGGACGCCCCGGCCGACAAGTACCGGATCGACATCTACGAAGACGTCGCAGGGACGCTGTCCCAAATCCACTCCCAGACGATCACTCACACCGGAAGCGGCTCGGAAGCTTTCAGCTTCTCCGTCACCGGGGTCACGGCGTCCAGCGTTCTAACTGCTGCCGCCACTGCGGCCAACAGCTACCAGGTGTACAGCGCAACCTCCGAGCTGCCGATAGCCCTGATCGTCTCCAGCACGGCAACGGTGAACTCAACCGGTGACGGCGCCGACGCCTCACCCGGAAACGGCCTGTGTGATACCGGAGGAACCAACTCCGCCGGAGATCCGGAGTGCACCCTTCGAGCGGCCATCGAAGAAGCC
>JAHDFR010000317.1:766-2667 GCA_020628065.1 Acidimicrobiales bacterium | reverse complement strand
ACGTATCGATGTTGATGCCGGAGCCGTATCGCAACGAACACGACGGCTACATCGCTAACTACCTGCGAACCGGGGAGACGAAGATCATCGGTATTGGCCGAGAGGTCGAAGCCATGAAGGCTGACGGGACCGTATTCCCTATGGCACTGGCCGTCAGCGAAGTTGAAACGGCGACCGGCCGGATGTTCACCGGAATGATCCATGACCTCAGCGACCGGCGCGAGGCCGAACGGCGATTGCAGGAGGCAAACGAGCGGCTGGAACAGCGGGTGGCGGAACGGACCCGTGAACTGGAAGCCTCGATGGTTGAACTCAGCCGGTCCAACCGGGACCTTGAGCAGTTTGCCTATGTTGCGTCCCATGACCTTCAAGCCCCACTCCGGAACGTTCGCCAAGGCCTGGAACTACTGGACGAACACCTGGCCGACACCGTAGGGCAACGCTTTGACGACGAGGCCCGGGAACTTCAAGGCCATATCGTCGGTGCCGTCGGCAATATGGAAGAGCTGATTCACGGACTTCTCACCTACGCCCGGGTTGACCGGGGCGAGACGACAACCGTCGACCTCAACGACATCTTTAATCACGTGATCGGTCTACTACAGGTCGATATCGAACGGAGCGGCGCGTCCATCACCGCCGGTGACCTTCCAACGGTGAACGGTAACGAGGTCCAGCTACGGCAGCTCCTACAGAACCTGTTGAATAACGCCATCCAATACCGGTCACCTGACCGACCACCGACGATAAACGTCGAGTCTTCACGACGCAGTGACGGTTGGCTGGTGACCGTCACCGACAACGGAACGGGAGTTGACGCCGAACAACACGGCCGAATCTTCGAACTGTTCCGTCGGGGCAGCAACCGCAAAGGGGGTGTCGGGTTGGGGTTGGCCATCTGCCAGCGGATCGTGGAACGACACGGCGGCACCATCTGGGTCGAGTCCAAACCCGACGAGGGAGCATCGTTCCACTTCACCCTGGCATCCACCCAACCCGAGGTTCAGATGTGACCAGCAACGCCGCCGCTCCGACCGTCTATCTGGTCGAAGACAACCCCATCGACGCCAAGGTCATCCAGAAAGCCAACACCAAGCTCGATCTTGGGTGGACCATCGCCCATTGTGACGACGGCGAGACCGCCCTGGACCATTTGGTCGGTACCAACACCCACGTCGACCTTGTACTACTCGATCTCAACTTGCCCGGTCTGGACGGCAAGGAGATCTTGAAGCGGTTGAGAGCCGACGAGCGTCGACGAGCTATGCCCGTCGTGGTGGTCACCACCTCCACCGCCGACAACGACATCACCGACAGCTACCGTTTGGGTGCCAACGCCGTCGTGCACAAACCGGACAACCTGGCCGACTGGCAGCGACTTCTGGTGTCCATCAACGGCTTCTGGTTCAATGTGCTCAGGCCGGGAGCCCCACCCCGACTAGAAGTACCGACGAGACTACGGACATGACCTTCGGCGAAACCCTCAGCGTCCTGCTGGTCGAAGACAATCCGCTTGACCGGAGAGTCTTGCTGAGGGATCTGGCCCGATTCGGCGACATCGAGTTCGACGTGGAAGTTGTGGGCAGCGTGGCCGAATGCAAGCAAGCGCTGACCAAAAGACGGTTTGACTGCATCCTGCTCGACCTGACCCTGCCTGACTCCTCGGGCCTTCCCACCGTGTCGGAGGTGGTCGGCTCGGCGACCGAAAGCCCCATCATCGTCCTCACCGGGCTGAGTGATCCGACGTTCGCCGTACAAGCGGTCGGCGTCGGCGCCCAGGACTATCTGGTGAAAGGACAGGTCGACCACGAGGTCATTGGACGCTCGATCCGCTACACGGTGGCCCGCCACGGAACCGAACAGCAGCTCCGGGCGGCCCAGGCTCACCTCGATGTTCTCCA
>JAHDFR010000317.1:0-756 GCA_020628065.1 Acidimicrobiales bacterium | reverse complement strand
GGGAGCGCATAGCCCGAGATCTACACGACACGGTTATCCAGCAGTTGTTCGCAACCGGGATGGGATTGCAATCCCTGGCCGGCCGCATCGACGATCAGGGTGTGCGAGACATGATCAGTTCCACCATCACCGAGATCGACGCCGGCATCCGCCAACTGCGGGAGGCCGTGTTCGATCTACACGGCACCGGCGCCTCCAGCGGACTGGTTCAGGAAATCCAGGAGCTAATCGACGCCCGGTCCAGCTCGCTCAACTTGCGCACTGAAGCCTTTCTCGATCCCCGAGCTGATCTGCTGCCCGGCTCGGTAGGCGACGATCTGCGAGCGACCGTGGCCGAAGCGCTGGCCAACGTGGCCAAGCACGCCGGCGCCACCAAGGTAAATGTGGATCTCCGAGTCAACGAAGGCGTCGTTCGACTCCGGGTCACCGACAACGGCCGAGGCCCCGACCCGGCCCGCCTCGACGCTACAGGATCAGGCGGTCCGGATGATCGAGAGAACTCGGGCCGCACCGGTCACGGTCTGGTCAACCTGGCGGAACGAGCGGCCGACCACGGTGGACAGTTCGAACTGACCGAAGCGGCCACTGGCGGTACAGCGCTTACCTGGCAGGTTCCGTTCGACTAGCTCGGCTCCACCACGGTTCAACTACTGCGGCCATAAATGTCGCAGCGAAGACCCGGTAGGCCGGGGGTGCTGCGACGTCTCCACATCATCTCCCGGCATGGCTGCAACCGTCACAAGCCAACCGTACGCC
>JAHDFR010000098.1 GCA_020628065.1 Acidimicrobiales bacterium | reverse complement strand
GGCCGAAATGTTCGGCCACCAGCAGAATCGTATTGCGTTCCATGAGGTAGTCGACGACTGGCGCTCGGGTGTTCACGTGAGGGTTGCGAACCCTGGCGCCGACAACCAGCCCGACGTCAAAGCCGGCTGCTCTGGCCCGCAGGCCCTGGTCGGCCTCCTCGCAGTAAGCGAAGAAGCGTTCGTCGAACATGCCGACTGTTTCCAGGCAGGTACGGGTGATCATGAACAGGGTGCCGTGGGCGTAGTCGGTGGATTGCAGCCCGACCGATGACCCGACAGGTTGTCCGATCGGCCCGAAGACGTGATCGACGAAAGGCAGCTGGCCGTCCCCGACGTCGGCGCTAACAATGCCGAGATTCGGGTTTTGGTCCAATGCGTCAACCAGCGCCGCCAGTGTTCCGGCATCAGGCAGCGCGTCATGAGGACAGACAGCACAGAATTCCATCCGCTCGGTCGCCGGTGCAGCCAACCAGTGTTCCCAGCCCCGGTTGACCCCGGGCCCAAAGCCGGTGTTTTGGCTGAGCTCGATGAGTTCCCACCGTCCGTTTAGGTGGCGCTTGGCCGCAAGATCTGACCGCAACGATTCGAGAGCTTCTGCAGTCGAGCCGTTGTCCACCACGATGACATCGGCAACCAACGGTTCGGTCAGGAACCGCTCGACCGTGCTTACGCATGAATCCGGTTGGTTCCAGTGCACGATGACAACACTCGCCCGGGGTTCCATCGGCGTTGACCCTAGCGTCGGTGACTCGGGACGCGTCCGCAGACGCGTGGCCGCCGGCTTGATGACAGTGTTGCGTTCAACCTTGTAGCGAATTGGGGTCGGCTACGATGCCGCCATGGTGTCGGAACTCTCGGAGGTGACCATCGAGCCGTTGCGTTCAGGCCACGGGGCGTTGTTATTCGACGTCCTGCAGGCCGACGCCATTTACGAGTTTCTCGACGAGCGACGGCCCGAGTCGGTCGAGCAGCTGGAGCAGCGCCACGCCTTCATGCTCGATCCAGACTCGCCGCCTGACGATCAGCGGTGGCTGAACTGGATGGTGACCGAACGTGGCGATTTGGGGTCGGCAGTGGTCGGGACGGTTCAGGCGACCGTGATGCTGGACTCGTCGACCGCAGTCATTGCCTACATCATTTCGCCCGAACGGTGGGGTCATGGTGTCGCCTCGGCTGCCGTGCGGCTGATGCTGGACGAACTCGATGGTGTTGCCAGCGCCCGAGCCTACATCGACCCCGCCAACCGGCGGTCGGTGGCGTTGGTTGAACGACTGGGCTTCACCCCGACCGCTGACTCCCCGAACGATGACGGCGACCTGGTCTTCGAACGTTCCCTGGTCGACTGGCCGGTCAAGTCGCTACAAGGTTGAACGCTGTCTGTCTACAACCTGCCTACAACGCACGGATGACGGCGGTAACCACCGCGGCAGCCACTACCACCACGCCCAACGGTGCTCGCCGCCACACCAACAGGCCGGCGACGGCCAAGCCGGCGGCCCGGGCATCAAGCACCAACCGACCTGCTTCGGCCACCGTCAACTGAACGATCACACCGGCCACCACCGCGGCCGGTAGCAGGTCGGCCAGTCGAGCCAGGACCGGGCGTCGAGCCAGCAACGGTCCGGCCAGGAACATGCCGACCAGCCGTTGCGTGGCCACTCCGATGGTCAAGGCAATGATGACGGTCCACGTCATGACGTCGCCTCCTTGCTCTCACCGGTGGCGGCCGAGGCGCCGAAGGCCAAAGCAAGAACCGCCCCCAAGGCACTGGCCAGAATGGGCACGCCGCCGGGAGTAACCGGAATCAATACGATGCAGATGCAGGCCCCGGCCACAGCAGCGGTCAGCCCATCTCGACGGCGCAACGAGCTGCCGATAATGGCCAACAAGATGGCGGGGAATACTGCGTCGAGGCCAAGGGCCTCGCTGTCACCGAGTACGTTGCCCAACACAATGCCAACACCTGTCCCGATCCACCAGCCGACCATCAGAGCGGCCGTGACCAGCCAAAAGATTCGGCGGACGTCGGCTGGACGCTCGTGCTGCATGGCCAGAGCAACATTGGGGTCAAACGAATTGATGGCGGCCGCCGTCCGCTCCAGCCGACCGTCCGGATAGCGAGCCCCCAGGCTGGATGCCAAGATCCCGAACCGCGACGCCACCAACCAACCGGACAGCACCCCGACCACCGTCGACCCACCGGCCGCTTGCACGGCCAGAAATGCCAGTTGAGGAGTGGCGGCGTAGATTACCAGGGCCGACACCAGAGTTCGGGTGATTGACGTGCCTGCGTCCAGCAGGGCCACGCTGACTGTCACGCCCACTGCGAAGTAGGCAAAGGCCAAGGTCAGATAGTCGGCCCGGCTTGGCTCAGACAACTGTGGGTCGGATTGGGCTGGCTCGGGTGTTGTCGGCACTGGACCGGAGGTTAGCTCCCGACTCCGGTCAGCATCTAACTTGGAGTCATGGAGATCGTGCGGTCTAGCCCCCATGTCGGAGCCGAAATTCTCGGCGTGGATCTACGAGCGTTGACTGATGGCGAGTTCGAATCCATCCGTGAGGCGTTCATCGACCACAGCGTGATCTTCTTTCGTGATCAAGATCTGACACCTGACGATCACATCGCCTTCGCCCATCGCTGGGGCGACATTAACATCAACCGGTTTTTCACTCCGGTCGACACCCACCCTCAGATAGCCGAGGTGCGCAAAGAGCCCGACCAGGCCGTCAACATCGGCGGCGAGTGGCACACCGATCACTCCTACGACCAAATCCCCGCGCTCGGCTCCATACTCTACGCCCGAGAGGTGCCGCCTGTCGGTGGGGACACCCTGTTTGCCGGTCAGTACGCGGCGTTTGATGCGCTCAGCGACGGCATGAAGGACACCCTGCTGAATTTGTGGGCCGACCATTCAAGCCGACATGTGTTCGGTCAGATCGCCGCCGACAACGACCGGTTCCACAACGCAGACGCCGCCACCCAGGACTCTGTACATCCGGTGGTGATCGAACACCCGCTGTCCGGCCGCCCGGCGCTTTACGTCAACCCGGACTTCACCGTCAGGATCCACGGTTGGACGAACGACGAGTCACAGTCGCTGCTCCAGTGGTTGTATCAGCACTGCACCCGTCCCGACTTCATCACCCGCTTCAGCTGGCGTGCCGGTTCGATGGCCATGTGGGACAACCGGGCGGTTCAACACTTCGCCGTCAACGACTACGCCGGGCATCGGCGGCTCATGCATCGGATCACCCTGGAAGGAACCGAGGTCGGCCCGGCCAGGACCCAACCCCGTCCGCTGCCCGTCGCCGCATAGCCCTGGCGACGATCAGCACAGCCTTGGCGACGCTCAGGCCGAGGCGCCTGAATACCGTCGGGTTCCGATCCGCCACACCAGTCTGGTGGCGACGAACAGCGCCACAGTGAAACCGATCATGACGAGCGCCCACGTTACGGTGGCTCGGCGGGTGAGTGCCTCCGAGGGGAACGTTACGGCAAAGCCGATGGGCAGCACAAAGGTCAAGATGGTGCGCAACCAGGTGGGATAGATCGACACCGGGTATTGGCCGGCCCGGTAGATGCCCTGGAACAGCTCCTGCACCATCTCCATCCGCACGAACCAGAACGCTCCGGTGGTGATCAACAGCCAGACGCAATAGATCAACACCGCTCCGGCACCCAGGAACACAACGAAACCAACGGCGTCGACCGGCCGGACGGTTGCTGACATCGACGCCAATCCCCACGCTCCGACGATGCAGCCGACCACCACATCGGTCAGCGCCCACAGCCGAAACTGTCGCACGCTGACCAACAGCTGCGAGTCGGCCGGCTTCGTCAGCAGGTAGTCGAACGTGCCCATACGGATGTCCTGCATCAGTTGACCCATGTTGGGTTCGATGATGAACCCAACGATTCCACCGACGATGGTGTAGACCCCCATCACCACCAACAGCTCCGGCTGCGTCCAGCCGGACAGCGTGGTCGTCTGCTGAAAGATGAGAGCCAGCACCACCAGCCCGGTGCCAACGGCGATCAACGACTGAAGCAGTTGAACGGCCAGGTTGATTCGGTACTGGAACTCGTTCATTACTCCGATGCGGAGGAAAATCAGGAACAGCCTCACCAGAACCCTCCCGTCTATCCGGCCACCGAGGTGAACACTTTGGTCGCTCGCCGCCACATGAGCGCCACACCGATCGACCCGGCAACGATCCAGAACGCCTGACGAATCAACCCTTCCACCAGCTCGGCATCGGTGATGGGGCCGACCAGGGCGGTTATGGGGAACCCGAAGGTCGATTCAAACGGCAGATAGCGGGCCAGCGTCTGCGCCCAGTCGGGCATGAGTCGCATCGGCACCACCCGGCCCGACAACAACAACTCGGCGGTGAAGAAGAAGTCGAACGCCGCGCCCACCCGGGTCGTCCAGAACGTGACCATGCCCAGCATCCACAGCAGCATGGACCGGATCAGATACGCACCCCAAATGGCCACGGCGAAGACCACCACCTGGCTCAAACGAGGGTCGATCTCCGGGCGGAACAGCCAGGCCAATACCGCAGCTATCGGCAGCCACATGACGATGACCACCACTTTCCAGCCGGCGAAGAAGGCCAGGTCGTAGTGGATCGGATGGAGGGGTCGGAGAAGTTGCCCCGACAGTTGGCCTTCTCGAATTCGCTGCTCCCAGCCGAACGGGGTGAACACGATGTTCATGTTCCGGACCAGCGTCCACACGATGTAGTAGGCGGCAATGGTGCGGGGAGTGAGCCCGCCAACTTCGCCGCCCTGCTGGGTGGCCACCACCGACCACACCACCAGGTACACCACCGGTTCGGCCACCATGCCGATCATGTACATGTAGTTGGCCGCCCGGTACTGGAACTGCTCGATGATGGCCATCCTGGCCATGGTCAGATACAGGTCGCCGTACCACCGCAGTGTGGACAGCGGGGTGGACAGTGGCGTCGTCACGCTGGGGCTTCGCTCTCGGCTTCCACCTCGACCCCGAACGCCTGCTCGATCACGTCGTCGATGGGAGGTTGTTCGATAGTCAGGTCCAACACGGGCTGTTCGGCCAACAGGCGAGACGTCACCGAAGCGGCCTGATCGCCGCCGATTCGAATGGTGGGCCGACTTGGCGACGAGTCGTCCACCACTTCGCCGTAGTCCGACAGGTCAACCGGTTCCGACAAGGTGACGACCAGCGTCTTGTGATCGGCGAACTTGTCGCTCAGCGCTTCCAGATCGCCGTCGAACACCAGTGAACCGTTGTTGATCACCATGACGCGGCGGCACAGGGCCTCCACGTCGGCCATGTAGTGACTGGTCAACAACACCGTGGCGTTGTGCCGTTTGTTGTAGTCGGCAAGGAACGAGCGGATGCGTCGCTGCATGGTCACGTCGAGGCCGAGCGTCGGTTCATCCAGAAACAGAACCGACGGGCGGTGAAGCAGAGAGTTTGCGATCTCCGCCTTCATCCGCTCACCCAGCGACAGGTTGCGCACCGGCTTGGATACCAGCTCACCCAGATCCAGCAGTTCGATCAGCTCGTCCCGCTGCTCAACGAAGTCGACCCGGGGGATGCGGTACACGGCCCGACTCATCTCGAAACTGTCGACGGCGGGCAGATCCCACTGGAGCTGGTTGCGGTTGCCCATCACCAAGGTGATCTGCCGTAGAAAGTCCTTATCCCGATCAAACGGGGTGAAACCCAGCACGTCGGCCCGGCCCCCGCTGGGGTGCAACAGCCCGGACAGCATCTTCAACGTGGTCGTTTTGCCCGCCCCGTTCGGTCCGAGGAAGCCGACGATCTCACCGGCGTTGATGGTGAAGCTGACCTCGTCGACCGCCACTACGTCCTTGGTCTTGCGATTGAACAGGCTGGTCACGGCCGAGCGCAATCCCGGCTCCCGCACCGGAACCTTGAACGTCTTGCCCAACTCGTCTACGACAATACTTTCGCCCGCGCTCACGGTTCCCCCGGTGTCCACCGTCCAAGCCTACTTGGGTCGGTGGGTGGAGGTCGGTGCAATACCGGGTCCGTCCGTTACCAGGTGTGTTCTTTGGGACCGTTTCGATCGGGCGTGCTACAACAAGTGAGGGCCTAAGTCAGCTCTCAACACCGTCCTAAGGGGGACACATCATGGATATGGGAATCTTCATTCCGATTGGGAACAACGGTTGGATGATGTCGAAGAACGCGCCGCAGTACATGCCGAGCTTCGAACTGAATCGGACAACGGCGGAGCGAGCGGAGGAGGCGGGCTTCGAGTTTCTGCTGTCCATGGTGAAACTGCGGGGCTTCGGCGGTGACACTGAGTTCTGGGATCACAACCTGGAGTCGTTCAACCTGATGGCCGGCCTGGCCGCTGTCACCAACGACATCAACCTGTTCGCCTCAGTGGCTCTGCCCACCATGAACCCGGCCATGGTGGCCCGCATAGCCTCAACCATCGATGACATCTCCGGCGGTCGGTTCGGTATCAACATCGTGTCGGGCTGGAACCAGATCGAGTACTCCCAGATGGGGGTGTGGCCCGGCGACTGGTACTACGAGAAGCGCTACGACTACGCCACCGAGTACGTCAAGATCATGCAGGAGTTGTGGTCAACCGGGGCCAGCGACTTCAAGGGCGAGTACTTCCAGATGGACGACTGTCGTCTTTCACCCCCACCAAAGGATGGTGGCGTGCCTCTGGTGTGCGCCGGTCAATCGGATCGGGGCATGGAGTTCTGCGCCACCTACGGCGACTACCAGTTCATCATCGGCACCGCCGATCTGGACGTGGTTCGCAACGACGCCGGACGGTTGATGTCGGCGGCGCAGACGTCAGGACGAGACGTCGGCGTGTATGTTCTGTTCCAGATCACCATGGGCGACACCGACGAAGCGGCCGAAGCCAAGTGGAACCATTACCGCCAAGGCGCCGACCTGGAGGCCATCAAGTTCATGACCGGCCAGGCCGAACTGGACACCGCCGGTGCCACCGCCGAGAAGATCACGGAAATGCAGGGAGCATTCAACCTCAACATCGGGCCAATCGTCGGCTCTCATGCCACCATTGCCGCCAAGCTCGACGAGGTCTCGGCCATCGAGGGCGTCAAAGGCGTGATGTGTGTGTTCGACGACTATCCGGTGGCCACCAAGGAGTTCGGTGAGAAGGTCATGCCGCTCATGGAGTGCCGAAAGTAGCTCACCGGCGGGCCCGACGAAAACGCAACAGGAGCCCGGACGATCGGGTCCGGGCTCCTGTCAGTTAATGCCACCTCGCATCGATTCACGAATCGCAACGACGCAATTTCGGCTTACTAGGGAGAAGCCGATGCATATAAAGCGGTGAACCGGGTCAAAGTGTCACATCAACGGTAAAAAATTCAGGTTTTCTCTATTTTGGCGGGTGTTGGAAGTTCGGCTGGCGCTTCTCCAGGAAGGCCGTCACCCCTTCTCGAGCGGCCTCAGTACCAAAGGTGGCGTAATAGACCTGGCGTTCGAAGGCCAGACCGGCCTGTAGGGAAGAGGATTCGGCCTGCAACACGGCGCTTCTGGCCGACGCGGTGGTCGTTTTCGAGTACGACGCCACGACTTCCGCCGCCTCCAATGCCTCAGTGACGGCTTCGCCTTCGTCGACCACCCTGGCCACTACTCCGGCCTGGAGTGCCCGCTCGGCGTCAATCATGCGGCCGGTCAGGATCATGTCCATGGCCAGTTGCTTCCCAACCGCCCTGGTCAGGCGTTGGCTGCCACCCATTCCCGGGATCAGCCCGAGCTTGACTTCGGGTTGACCGAAGCGAGCAGTTCGGTCGGCGATGATGAAGTCACACATCATGGCCAGCTCGCAGCCGCCGCCGAGGGCGTATCCGGCGACGGCTGCGATCTTCGGGGTGGTGAGAGCGGCGAACCGGTCCCACGCAGCCAGGAACTTTCGTTGATGGGCGACGTCAAAGTCGAGGTCCGTCATCTCCGAGATGTCGGCCCCGGCGGCAAAGGCCCGCCCTTCACCGGTGAGCACCAGGCATCCGATGGTCGGATCGGCATCGAGCCGTTCGGCCAGGTCAACCAGGTGCTCCATCACCACGGCGTTCAAGGCGTTCAACACCTCCGGCCGATCAAGGGTGATCAGCGCCACCCGGCCAATCCGACGCCAACGGAACCCGGCCGGATCGACGTTCTCCAACTCTTCCGCAGCCGTGGCGTCGGCTGCTGCTTCCACATAAGTCACGACAACCTCCCTACGAGTCCCAGATGGCGCCGTAGGCCGGGATGCCACGCTGTTCGATGCCTTCAACCACCTGCCAGGTCAACTTGGAGTTGGAAATGCAGATGACGGCTTCGGCCCCGGTGGCCAGTACCGCCTCGTAAGCCAACTCAACCATGTCAGGCTTGCCGTGAGCGTCGGTGTCCCAGATCAGGGCATCAGGCTGGACATCAAGAATCTCTCCGACCAGCTTCTCCCCGTAGGTTTTGATGGGGTTGCGGGTGGCCCAGATCAGATGCGCCGGGACCTCTTGAGCGAACAGATGCGGCAGACAGGGGCCAATACCACTGCCGGTGGCCACATACACCACCTTGGAGAACAGCACTTCAATGTTGGCCACACCGGCGGTGGCGATGCCTTTCACCCACACCTTCTCCGGCTTGTCGTCGATGAAATCGCCGGTCCAGTCACCGGCTCGGGAGATCGTCAACTTGAAGCCGTCCTGGCCGGGAACCGGGACGTTGGCGAACGAGTGCCACTCCCGCAGCGGATCCCGACTCACCGCCGTCGATGACCCGGCAAACGGCGTGTATCCGTAGTCGAAAGTGGTGAGGGCCACATGGTCCGAAGGGGAGTCGATGTCGATCTCCACTTTCTTGAGGCGCATCCACGGCAGAGCCACGCTGAAGGTGGCGGCGGCCAGCGCCCACACCGCCGGGTAGGTGAGAATCGAACCCACACGGGCGGCCTGCACCACCGTGAGAATCCAGAACAGGGCCAAGGCCGTCCAGCCACCCCAACGGTGGGTTCGTTCAAAGCGGTCATGATGTTTCTGGCGGACAAACGGCATGGCGGTGTAGAGAATCACCAGCAGCAGTAGGGCCAGCTCAAACGACAGCACGTACTCCCACAACGTCACCGGGGAGTTCCCGGCGGTCATGGCCGCAGTGGTAGCCGCCAACTGGATGAGAAACCAGGCCACGGCCGCAGTGGCGGTCGAACTGTGGATGCCGCCGAAGTGGTACACCTTGCCCAGTGTCCACCGCACCGGCAGTGGCCAAGAGGTCGGCGCTCGGGTGGCCAACCAGAACAACGCGTTGACCACGTACTGCTGACGGATCAACACCGCCACCGTCAGATTGATGACCACCAGGTTCGCCGGACCGGCTGGATCGATTGAACCCGGTTCGCTTAGATCCCAACCGGCCAACAGTCTGGCGCCGGCCGCCAGGTTGACGACTGCCACCAGCCACACCAAGCGGTTGTAGTGTTTCAGCTTTCGAAGCTTGAACAGCTGGCGAATCCTGCCTGGTCGGGCCGGGGCTTCTCGCCGGTCGGCAGGAGAGGTGGCCCAGCGGTGATCAGCGTTTGGATGTGGTGGCGATTCGGACTGACGCCCGGTTGCCGGGGGAGCCACCACGGGCTCGACCCGGGGCGGTTTCGGAGAGTCAACCGGCTGGGAGGGAGGGGTCTGGAGCATGGTCATCGCAGTTCCCCCAGCTCGGTCTCGGCCAGCTGTCGCAGGGCGGCTTTGTCTATCTTTCCCCGGTCGGTGCGGGGCAGGGCTTCCATGGTGAAGACTTTGGCCGGCACGCAGTAGTAGGGCAGGGCGTCCTGAACGGCCCGGGCCGCCGCCTCACCGTTGACCACCGCGGGTTCGGCGAAGGCGACCAGGTGACGGTCGTCGTACTTGAGGGTGACTGCCCGGTTGGCTTCGGGGATGGCTTCCAACACCGCCGACACCGAGTCCAGTTCAATGCGGAACCCGCGGACCTTCACCTGATCGTCGGTTCGCCCGTAGTGCTCCAGCTCGCCGTCCTCGTTCCAACGGCCGAGGTCACGCGTGCGGAACATTTTGCGTCCACCGCCCAGGAACGGGTCATGGCGGTAGCGGTCGGCATTCAGTTCGTTGGCTCGATCATCGTGGCCCATGTAGCCGGCGGTGACGCAGTCGCCTCCGGCCCACATCTCGCCTACCTCGCCGATAGGCAGCGGGTTGAGGTCCTCGTCCAACACGTACACCGTGTTGTTGGGGGTCGGGGCGCCGATGGTGAGCCGGTCTCCGGCGTCTCGATAGTGCTTGACGGTGTTGACGATGGTGGTTTCGGTCGGTCCGCAAGAGTTGTGGAATCGGCAGAACCCGCTCCAGGTGTCGGCGAGGGATTGGGGGCACGGCTCGCCGGCCACCGCAACCACCTGTGTGCCGTGGCATTGGTCGGCGTCGATGGAGGCCAGAATGGACGGGGTGGCGATGATGACGTCCACGGTCGAAGCGGTCTCAGTCATGTCTTTGCCCCGGATGACCAGCGTTGCTCCGTGGCTGAGAGCACCGTGAATCTCCCACTGGGCCATGTCAAAAGCGACGCTGAGCAGCTGAGCCACCCGCATACCGGGTTCGATACCGAGACTTCCCGGCTCGGTGAGGACGATGTTGGCCACGTTGCGGTGAGTGACCATGACACCGTTGGGCGGGCCAGTGGTTCCCGAGGTGAAGAGCACGAAGCAGGGATCGTCGGGGTCGGCGTTCACCATGGCGGTTGACCGACGGGCCGAGTCGATCACGTCGGCCCGGGCGTAATCGATGTCGCCATCCAGGGTGATAACCTCGACACCGTCATTGGCCGGAAGGTGGTCAACCAAGGAGGCCAAGGTCAACACAACCGACATCTCGGTTTTGTCGATGATGTGGTTGAGCTGCTTGGTGGGAGCCACACCGGCGTGTTGGGGAACGTAGGCCGCCCCGACTTTTAGGACGGCCATCATGGCCGCCACCATGGGGATCGAACGTTCGGCGAAGATGCCCACGTAGTGGCCCCGGCCGATGCCCCGCTCGGCCAGCTCGGTGGCGATGACGTTGGCCTGATGGTCGAGCTCGGCGTAGGTCGCTGTTCGGCCGAGATGCTCGATGGCCACCGCATTAGGCCTGGACTGGGCCTGAGTTTCAAAGGCTCGGTGCAGGAACACCGCGGAGGGTGTGGCCGGCGGGCCCCAGCCGTAGTCAACAAACAGCTGTCGGTCGGTGGGCGAGAGTTGGGCGAGAAGCTCGGGGTTGATCGGTTCGGGATAGATCCTCCCGAGTTGAAGCTCCTCGAAAACGGTTGGTTCGGTAATGGCCACGCTTGCGGTTCTCCTCTATCGGCGATGACCTTGGAGGATCCCGTTTCAATGTTGAATCGCTTCCCGAAAAGTGGAGAGTTTTGGAAGACGTGAGGTTTGTTGGCCAGTGTTTAGAAACTTGGCGAACAATTCGCTAACAAGAACCAAAACCGATCGATCCGGTCGATCGCCATGGCGGCATTGGCCAGCAGCATTTCGTGGTGCGAAGCCGGACAGCTCTAGCGGCCGCTCCCACCTCGGGCTACGGTGCTGCCATGCAGAGCTTTGTTGACAAGGTGGCGGTTGTTACCGGGGCAGGATCGGGAATCGGGCGAGAGCTGGCGATTCAGTTGGCGTCTCGAGGCGCTCATTTGGCATTGTGCGATCTGGATGCCACCGGGCTGGGAGAAACCGCCGAGCGTTGCCTGGCGCAGGATCGTCCGTCCGGTCCGGCCAGGGTTTCCCAGTCGGTGTGTGATGTTACCGATGAAGAGCAGCTGGAGCAGTTCCGGGATCGGTCACTGGCCGGGCTGGAAACCGAATCGGTCAACTTGTTGTTCAACAACGCCGGTATCGGAATGGTTGAGAGCTTCATTCACGGCGACCGGGCCATCTGGGAGAAAACCTTTGACGTCTGCTGGCAAGGTGTTTACTTGTCGAGCAGGGTCTTCGTGCCCCTGGTTGTGGCCTCCGATGAGGGGCACGTGGTCAACGTGTCAAGCATCAATGGTTTCTGGGCCTCCCTGGGGCCGAGTAGAACCCACACCTCTTACGCCGCTGCCAAGTTTGCGGTGAAGGGTTTCTCCGAAGCCCTGATCGCCGAGTTTCGCATGCACGCCCCCCACGTCGGAGTTTCGGTGGTCATGCCGGGCCACATCGGCACCGGCATTTCTGTCAACTCCAGGGTTATCGCCACCGGTGACCCGACCGTGGCCACTCAACCCGAGGTGGCCGAGCGGGCGGCGGCGTTCCGCAACGAGGCTCCGACGTCGGCGGCTACAGCGGCCACCACCATCTTGGACGGTGTTCTGGCCGGGCAGTGGCGAATCCTCATTGGTGAAGACGCCGTCCTTCTCGATCAGATGGTCCGCGATGACCCCGAGGGGGCCTACGAGCCGGAGTTCATCGATCGTCTGCATGAGGCCGGTGTTCTGCGGACACTGGTGCAGTGACCGAACCTACACAAGTGATCACCGCCGCCGAGGTCGAGGCCGAGGTGCACACTCTGCATGTCGTCTTCCAGCAGTGGTTCCGTGGCGAGTTGGATTCGTTGACTCGAGTGGAGGATGCGCTGGCTGATGACTTTCTGTTCATCTCCACCAGCGGAGCCGTCGTTCCCCGAGCCGCTTTGATGGCCGGCATAGAAGCGGCCGCCGGTTCACGCTCCGCCCCAGCGGAGTTCTCCATTGAGGTGGCCGACGTGTCCGTCGCCTGGCGGCACAGCGATGTGGTGGCCGCCACCTACAAGGAGATCCAACACGTCGACGGCCACACCACATCGCGTCAGTCCAGCGTGACCTTCGCTGTTGACTCGAGCGCACCGGCCGGCCTGCGCTGGCTGTCGGTTCACGAGACATGGCTTGAGCCCCCGCCCAGTCCGGAAGGCTGAGCCACAGGACCATACCGCCACCGGTTCCTGCGGCCCGCCTCCGATTGAGCGGGGGCCGATCTTTCTCGCCTCCGGACTGCACCGAGGCTGATCTCTAGGGTTTCAGCTGGCGAGGGTCTCGCCGACCTGGGTCTACTTCGAGGCCAGACCCAAGTCGAAGCTCAGGTCGCCGTTGCCCTTCCAGAGGTTGTGGACCTCGACGGCCACCGTATTGGTGCCGTTAACCAGTGCATTGCCGCCGACGGTGTAGGTCTTGAGCCGCTCGTCAGCACCACCAACCCAGGTGAGAGGTCGGGTGTTGGGCCCGACAGCTCCATTAGGCATATTTACCCGTAAGACCTCGGTGCCGTTGATATAGACCACGGCTCCGTCGTCGGCAGCCAACTGCAGTTCCAGTTGTCCCGCTTGAGCGGCGTTGTCCACGTTGAACTGCTGGGTGAAGTAGTAGCTGATCTGTCCGGAGGTCAGCGTTGTGGTCTCGTCGCCGTCACCGAAACCGAATTCGGCTGAACCGGTCTGGCCGCCGACGATGCCCTGTTTCCAGTTGGCCGGTTCGCCGTTGGCCGAGTTGGTGTAGGTCCATTCGGATCCGGTTTGTACAAAGGCGTCAGCCTGCTGAGCGACATTGGGATCGAACCCGTTGGGGCAGAAGCGTCCGAAGCCGCCAAGCCAGCGGTTCTGTCCGGACTCGACACCGCCGACGTGGAAGTCACCGCCGACCCAGAGGCATCCGTGGGTGGTGTCGGCCTCAATGGCCCAGGTGCCGTCACGAGGGCTGTAGAAGTCCGGCTTGAACGGTTCATACAGTTCGCCTGTCCGGGCGTCGTAGGCCATGACCAAACGATGATCGGTCCGCTTGCCGGTAACCGAGGAATGGTGTGACAGGACACCGTTGCGTTCGGAGTAGGTGCAGTGGCATCCGGCGAACACCCAGTCGCCGATGCGTTCACCGGCCTGGTAGGCACCGCCGGCGAAGCCGCCGGAGTACTCAAAGGTGTTTGAGGTGTAGCCGGTTGAGTTGTAGGCGATCATGGTGTGATCGTTGGCGTTGAGGGTTTGGACAACGTGCTGTTCGCCGACGGCCCACACCGTGTTGTCACCGGTGACAACATCAAAGAATTCAGGCTGGGCCTGCGGGAAGTTTCGGGGGATGTCGATCTTGCCCGGTTTGGTCACGCCGTTGGTGTCGTTGACGGTGTGGAAGTAGCCGGAGTTGGCTTCGCCGTTGGTGGCGCTGAAGTAGCCGGCGAAGTGAACCTCGCTGCGGGCTCGATCGATGTCGACTCCCCAAACACCGGATCCGGTCAGCTCCGGCTTCCAGTTGAGGTCAACGGCTCCGTTGGCGTCGTTGAATCGAATGGCCTTGTAAGCCCGGGTTCGAACGCCGTTGGCGCCGTTGGCGTGAGAGAAGTTGCCGACGGCGTACAGTCGTGAGCCGTCGACCTGAAGGTCGCGGACCATGGCCCGCTTGTCCGACCACGGTCGTTCCATCCGACCGGCGAACGAGTTGACGGTGGCACCGGTGATGGGGTCCAAAGCAACCAAAGCTTCACGAGGGGCTCCGTTGACGGTGGTGAACTCGCCTCCGACAATCAACATCCCGTTGAACGACTCAAGCGAGTAGACGGCCCGGTCGAGGCTTGGACGCCAGGTGCTGATCCAGTCGCCGGTGGTGACGTCAAAGGCAGCCACGTACGGCTGGCTGATGGGGGTGGCGTTCTTCGATTCCTTCACATTGAGGAAGGCGCCGCCCACGAACATGCGATTGCCGATCTGAGCAAAGTCCCAAACCAGCACGTCCAGTGACGGTGTCTGAGTTTCCGCCGGTGTTTGATCGGCAACTCCCCAGCCTTTCTCCGGCACCAGGTTCAAATTGGTGATGTCGAAGTTGGCCTGGGCGCTGGAGGCCGTAGGGGCCAGGCTGAAGGTCAGGGTGGCCAGCAGCGTGGCCAGTGCTGCGACGATAGCGGTGAGTTTTTTCGGCCGCCCGCCGGGTTGGTTCTTGAGCTCCGTGGTGAGACTCGGGTGGGTGTTTGTGGTCATGCCCCAAGTGATACCGGGTGCTCGACCGTCGGACGAGAGGTCAACTCACCGTCGGCGGCGCTAGTCCACCGGTATCAGGCAGGTAGTTGAAAGTGCGACGCTCGCCCAGTTCTGTCGACCTCGCTGATCCGGGCGGCACGGACCGGCTGGTTGATCTGCCCAGCGCGCCGCTGGTTCCGGTTGTTCAGTCGGCTGTGTTGCCGTCGATTGACTGGCGGATGAGATCGGCGTGACCGCAGTGACGGGCGTACTCCTCGATCATGTGGATGAGAATCCACCGCATGTTCCACCCCTCGCCGTCCCGGTTGGTACCGGTCGACATCTGGTCAAGGTCGGACACGTCTGCCAACCGCGTTCGAGAGTCATTCGTCGCCTGGTTGAACTGATCCAGCAGGGCTTCGACGGTCATGTCAGCCGAGGCGGTCATCTCGGCGTCGGGGTCGGCCTCCCAATCCATTGAGGCAAACGGTTCAGCCATGTCGTCGCCGTCGAATCGGACCTGAAACCAGATCCGCTCAACCAGCGCCATGTGGGCGATCAACTTGCCCAGCGTCAGATCCGAGGGAGGGAGCTCAACCTGAAGTTCTTCCTGCGACAGCCCCCACGCCCGATCCAGAAGGGCGGCGCGGTAGTAGTCGAGGAATTCTTCCAGCGACTGGCGCTCGGCGGCGGCGTTGGCCAGCGGAGGTGGGGCGGGGCGTTCGGCCGGCCAAGCGGCATCCGGTGTAGCAGACATGGACAGCACCCTACTCGTTTCGCTCTACTGCCGGAGACGAATTCGGGTGTCCGGTGGCGCGACCTGATCGCAGCGAAGAGCAGGGATAGCATGGGCCGGAGAAGCTTGAGGGAGACGTGGAATGGAACAGCCCTTTAACCAAGCGGGTGCCGGCGGTAGCGAAGCACCCCCGGCTGGCTGGTACCCGGTAGGGGATAATCAAGTCCGCTACTGGACGGTGAAGTGTGGACTGAGCAGACCGCTCCCGCCCCACCCGGCGGACAGGCTGCCGGTGTGCAAGGCAGCGGTCTACAGAACACCATGGACTCAGTGGGGAATCAGGTCTCGGCGGCGGTGGCCTCGGTCAACGACCAACAGATGGCCATGTTCGCCCACTTCGGTCAGCTGCTGGGGCTGGTCTCAGGTATTGGCGGCTTCCTGGTGCCGCTCATCATTCTGCTTACGAAGGGCAAAGAGTCGCCGTTTGTTCGGCGGGCGGCGGCCGAGTCGCTCAACTTCTGGATCACCGGGATTCTGGCCAGCATCGTGGCTTTCATCCTGATCTTCGTTCTGGTCGGCATCTTCCTGTTTTTCCTGGTGGCCATCGTGTGGCTGGTGATGCCGATTTACGCCGGGATCAAAGCCAACGACGGCGTCGACTACCGCTACCCGTTCAACATTCGGATTGTCAGATAGCGGCCAGCACCGTTTCAATGGTCTCAACAACGGCCTGTCGCTTGGTTGGGTCCTCGGCGTCGGGGTGGGGTGGGCCGAAGGATCGGGCGTCGTTGTCGAAATAGCGGCCTGACGCCTCCGCGAAGTCCTCACCGACGGCGGCTCGGGAAATGATGTCGACACCGATGCCGATGTCGGAGCCGGCGACGCCGAAACCCTGGCGGACCATCTTGGTGGCCAACAGCGAGCCGGGATTAACGGCAACCACAACTGGACCGGTGCCGGAGTTGGCCAGGCCGAGATGCATAGACCACATGGTGAGCGCCAGCTTGCTTTGGGCGTAGGCCGGCATGTGGTCGAGTCCGGTGAAGCTTCCAATGGCGTCCAGGTCCACTGGGGCCTGGGCGGCGGACGATAGATTCACGATTCGTCCCTCTGTGCCTACCACCGACATCAGATCCCGAGCCAGGACGTAGGGAGCGATGGTGTTGACGGCGAACCTGATGTCCAGCCCG
>JAHDFR010000097.1 GCA_020628065.1 Acidimicrobiales bacterium | reverse complement strand
CGGTTGTACGCCGACGGACAACAATCTGGCGGGCGGACCCTGCACAACGTGCCTCTTCCCAGACGCGACCTGATCAAGCGCAGCCACTATCTGGTACCGAACTCGCTGGTGGTCACCCGTGGCTGCCCCCACTCCTGCGACTTCTGCTACAAGGACGCCTTCTTCGGGCCGGTGGAACATGCCGGCAAGGTGTACCCCGGCGGCAAAGGCTTCTATACCCAGACCGTCGACGACGCCCTGGCCCAAATCGAGTCGCTACCGGGTAAACACCTCTACTTTTTGGACGACCACATCCTGGGCCAACGCCAGTTCGCCCGTGACCTGTTCGCCGAGATGGAGCCTATGGGCCGGTTGTGGCAGGGGGCGGCCACCGTCAACTCCATCCTCCAAGGGGATCTGATCGAACGGGCGACGGCCGCCGGGCTGCGTAGCATCTTCATCGGCTTCGAATCGATGAGCAGCACCAACCTGTCGGATCACGGCAAAGTGCAGAACTTGGGCCGAGACTACGACCGGGTTATCTCCCGGCTGCGAGATCTGGGCGTGATGGTCAACGGCAGTTTCGTGTTCGGCATGGATGACGACGATCCCGACGTTTTCGCCCGGACTGTCGATTGGGCGGTTAACGCCGGCATCGAAACCGCCACCTTCCACATCATGACCCCCTACCCCGGTACCGGGTTGTACGACCGGCTCGATATGGAGGGGCGCATTCTCCATCGAGACTGGGACCGCTACGACACCCGCCAGGTGGTGTACCAACCCAGGGGCATGACCCCAGATCAGTTGGAGGAGGGGTACTGGTGGGCCTACGACCAGTTCTACTCGTGGGGCAACATCACCAAGGCGGCGTCAGCCAAACCAACATTGACTCGCCAGGCCCGACACGTCGCGTACTCGGCCGGGTGGAAGAAGTTTGAGCGCATGTGGAATTTGGCAATCCGAGCCAAACGTATGCCTTGGCTGTTGCCGGTGCTGGAGGGTGTTCTATCCGGCCTGGGTTCTATACGTCCGGCCAGGTCGACGGCACGACCCACGCCGCAAGCCGATACCAATCCGACGCCGGTTACGATTGCCGCCAATCCGACGCCGGTTGCTATTGCCGCCAAGCGAGCCGAGGAGCTGGCGGAGGTGGGTTGAACGTTCAACCTCACAGCGACTTCGCTGCGGATTCGCTGCGGATTCAGGGGCGGCCCGGCATGCACGACACACATAGACTGAGGCCATGGCCGGCGACGCATTCACTGTGGCCGGGCGGATCCGCCACCAGATCGACCCGATCAAAGGCTCCCGGTTCATCGCTACGGTGACCCCCGTCGGCAGCGAAGAAGACGCCCGGACCGTTGTGGCCAAGGTGTCAGCCGAGATGCCGGACGCTTCCCATCACTGCACGGCATGGCGTATCGCCGAACCGGCCATTGATCGATGCAACGATGACGGCGAGCCGGGCGGCTCGGCCGGGCGACCAATTCTGGCTCAGCTGACGGGCCGGGACCTGATCAACACCGCCGTTGTGGTCACTCGCTATTTCGGTGGAACAAAGCTTGGGGTAGGCGGCCTGGTCAGGGCCTACGGAGCGGCGGCCGGAGCCGCCCTCGACCAGGTCGAAACCGTCGGCTACGAACCCATGGTGAGCGCAACCCTGACTGTCGACTACAGCGACATCGACCGGGTCTTGAGAGCGTTGAGCTCGGTGGGCGCCGACATCGACCCTCCCGAGTACGGCCAGGCAGTCCGGGTCAACGTGCGGATCGCCGAACGCGCACTCCAGCAGATGAAACAAGTAGTAGCCGACGCCACCGACGGACGAGCTCAGCTCGAAGACGGCTGAACAGTCAGCGGGCAGCGGCAGATGCGTCAGATGCACCCTTCGGTATCGGGGGCAGGCAGGTAGGAGACCATCTCGTCTGTGCCGTACGCCGTCACCCCCAGTTCATCCACACCGGTTCTGGTAATCACCAGGTCGATGCGTTCATCACGGACGACCTGTTGCCACCGGCCGGGAATACCGGACCCAGGGGCGATCAACCATTGGCGCCCATCGACCATCCAATAGAGGCGCTCCAATCCGCAGTGGGTTGAGACACCGGTGGCGATCTTGGTTTCACCCACATTGAGTGTTCCTTGTTCCTTCAGCCGTTCATAACCGCTTTCGACCGCCGAGGTCAGTTCGCCGTCGGCGACAAAAGTGGAACCTTCGTCTCGCGGTTCGCCGCCATCGACCCACAGTGTCAAAGGCCCTCCGGGAAGACGGTCACGGGCCACCGCCACAACCACCAGGTGGGGGTTGTGGTCGTCTTCGCAGTCAGGCCCGACGCCGTCGGCCAGCGGGACAACCGGGAACAGAACCTGGAACTCGAGGTCGAAGCGAACGTCGACCGTCGGCCCGAAGGGGCACGAGCCGGACTCGGCCAGCCAGAATCCGAAGAACACTTCCGAGTCGCCAACCTCGACATCAGGGTCGATGGCCCATACCTCATCGTCGGATAACACTGCCGTGGACCACGGCGGCATCGATTGGTCGGGAACTCCGTCAACAAGCACCCGGTGAGGAATTGATATTGACTCGCCCCGGCTGTCGATCCCGGTACCGACGGCGTATTCCTCCCGATCCGGGCGCCCTCCGGCTTCATCGGCGATGACCTCAACCATGTTCACCACCTCGCCGAATGGCATGCCCCCGGTTTCATCCGGGAACGGTTGGAATACCGGTGCAGCAACCTCTCCACAGGCGATGAGAAGCCCCTGCACTTTCGGGGCGGGCCAGAGGTCGCTGATATTGGCGAACGCCAGGAACGATACGGCCTCCGGCTCAAAGCGGACCACGTCACCCAGGGGGTCGGCGGACGAGTCGGCACCCCACCACGACTCCATGATGAAGCTTCCGTTGGCGTCGTCGGCCGACACGGCGGCCGCCTGGTCGGGTGACCACAGGACCTCCCAGCCCGGGTTCGGGGTCATGAACGTGACCTGACTGTCCACCGGTTCCAACTCTTCGGCATTGGTCGGCCCCTCCTGACGGATCCCCGATGCAAGTGATCCCACCACCACCAGATCCGAGGTCTCGACCAGCTCTTGCAGATCGGGTACGACGTCATAGTCGACGTTCGGAAGCCCCGAGCCGATCAAGGCCACCAGCTCATCGACCGAATCCGGATCGTCTTCGATGCACTGGACCTTGGGGCCCAAGACGTCGACGTCGGATATATCAGCCCCGCCGGCCTCAACCGTGGTGGCGCCACAGGCGGCCGCCAACAGGACGGATAAGGCCAGCAGAGCCGGCTCCACGGCCGTGCGCACAGACGGTCTTCGGGCGTACCCCATGGTCTATGGACGATACGAGCGGGACTCTGGTTCCCGGCCGAGCGCCACCACTACCGCGAAATATCTTGATCAACTCATCACACTCACCGGTCGGCCGACCGGGGCACTACCGACCACATGTAATCGCAGTGGTATCGCAGGGCCGGGTGACGATGGGTGCACTGATCGAACCGACAATCGAAGCAGCGGTAGACCAGCAAATCGACTGGGACCGCTACCGGCGCTTGGTGCGCCGAGAAAACAACGAGCTTGAAGTCCAGCCTTATCAGGTCGAGCTGTTGAAATTGCAGCGCCACTTGGAGGACAACAATCTGCGGATGATCGTGCTGTTCGAAGGTCGCGACGCTGCCGGCAAAGGCGGCACCATTCGCCGAATCACCCGCTACATGAACGAAAAGCGGTACCGGGCGGTGGCCCTGGGCAAGCCAAGCGTCGAAGAGCAGTCGCAGTGGTACATGCAACGATATGTGTCGCAGTTCCCGGCTGACGGCGAGATCGTGCTGTTCGACCGCTCCTGGTACAACCGGGCCATGGTCGAACCGGTGCTGGGCTTTTGCACTGAGGACCAGTACGAATCGTTCATGCGCAACGTCGTCGGCTTCGAAGAGGATCTGGTCCGTGGCGGGTTCATCGTGTTGAAGTTGTACTTCTCGGTTACCAAGAAGGAACAGCTGAGGCGTTTCGAAAGTCGCCGCAACGATCCGCTTCGATCATGGAAGCTGAGCGAGGTCGATCTGCAGGCCCAAGAACTGTGGGACGACTTCACCGCCCGCAAATATGAGATGCTGCAACGGACCCACACACTGTTGTGTCCCTGGACCATCATTCGGTCCAATGACAAGCAGAAGGCCCGGCTCAACGCCATGAAGATGATTCTCAACGCCGTTGACTACGGCGGGCGCGACACCGAGTTGGACTTCACCGCAGACCCCAAAGTCGTGGTTCCCGGAGAGCTGGAACTCAAGTTGATGGACGCCGACCGCCGACGGCGGGGCAAATTCACGAACTAACCCGACTTGTGTCGAAAGACACGGCTTGGCCGGGTCGAGTGATGTTTAGCCCGCGGTCGTACCGGGTACGACCGCAACATGAGCAACATAAAGGAACTGAACACTCGCATAACCGGTGACCAGGCTCGAGACGTCGCACTGGCGGTGGAAGCTCTGGGCCTGGATGCCAGCCGAACGACCATCGAGCGGCCCTACCTGGAACCCGACAGCAAGCCAGCCGAAGCATCCGCTGGCCTCAACCGCCCGTTGACCCGAGTCTGGCTCGGCATGTTGGCCGGTGCTCCGGTGGGAGCGGCCGCCGGAGCGGCCATCGGAGTGGTCTCAACGGTGGCTTTAGCCAACCTGGTCTTCATCGGCGGTCTCGTCGGTCTGATCCTGGGTGCCCTCCTTGCGCTGTACGGCAAGCTACCGTCCAGTCCTGAAGCAGTCGAGCTACCAGCAGACGAGCCGGTCGACGTCCGAGTCGACGTCGCCAACCTCGACCCGGCAACGGTGTCGCAGGTGCGTGGCGCGTTGTCGAAATGACCGTGTCCCCAGACACAGCGACAAACACAGGGCCAAGTACAGCGACAGATACAGTGACAAATACAGTGACAAACACAGGGCCAGCCCAGGTCGAACCGGCACCTCAACGGGTTCTGGTTACCGGCGCAACCGGCTACATCGGCGGCCGGCTGGTGCCCCATCTACTGGAAGCCGGGCACGAGGTCGTGTGTCTGGTTCGGTCGACGTCCACCTTGGACCGGCCGTTCAGCGACGATGTCGAGGCCAAGACCGGTTCGGCCGATCAAGCCGACGAGGTGGCCCGGGCAGCCGAGGGCTGCAAAGTGGCGTATTACCTCATCCACTCCCTGGATGAAGGCGACTTTGAGGAACGTGAGCGGGCAACAGCCGAAGCGTTCCGGACCGGCTGCGAACGAGCCGGGGTCGAGCGCATCATCTACCTGGGCGGCCTGGGCGACGAGGCCGATCAGCTGTCCCCCCATCTGCGAAGCCGCCAGGCAACCGGGCGAACACTGGCCGATGGATGGATCCCGGTCACCGAGTTACGGGCCGCCATCATTATCGGATCGGGCAGCGCGTCGTTCGAGATGCTGCGTTCGCTGACCGAAGTTCTCCCGGTGATGATCACCCCGTCGTGGGTCGATCGTACCCGTTGTCAGCCGGTGGCCATCGATGACGTGCTGACCGCCCTCGCCTCAGCCCAGGGCCGAACCAAGTTGGGCCACGACATCCTTGAACTCGGCGGACCCGACGTCGTCACCTACCGGGAAATGATTCAGCTGTACGCCGAAGTGGCGGGACTGAGCAGGCGTCGAATGCTGACCACGCCGATTCTGTCGCCCAGGCTGTCATCGCTGTGGGTCACCCTTGTCACCCCCCTACCGGCGGCCCTTTCCCGACAACTGGTGGACAGTCTGGTTAACGATGTGGTCGTCACCGAGAACTCCGCTGCCGAAGAGCTGGGACTCACACCGCTGGATCTACGGACATCGATGGAGCTGGCGGTCTCCATGGTGCGGGACCTTGTCATTCCCACCAGCTGGAGCGGAAACGGACGATCGAATCTCGACGCCACACCCGACGCCGACGACCCGTCATGGTCCGGCGGCGTCATGCTCGAGGACCGGAGAGTGGAAACGTCGGATCAGGCATCACCCGAAGATGTCTACCGCGTCTTCACCAGTCTCGGTGGACGGCAAGGTTGGATGTGGGGCCAGTGGATGTGGCACATCCGCGGCGCCATCGACAAAGCGCTTGGCGGCTCGGGTCTTCGTCGAGGCCGTCGCCATCCCAACGAGTTACTGCTCGGCGATGCCGTCGACTTCTGGCGAGTGGTGAGGCTCGACCCGGGGCGACATCTTCGACTCCGAGCAGAAATGAAGCTGCCGGGCCACGCCTGGATCGAGTGGAGGGTCACCGAAGTTGACGACACCCGGACTCCACCGACAACGAAGCTGGAACAGCGGGCCCGATTCGCCCCCCGAGGCCTCTTCGGCCGCATCTACTGGTGGGCTCTGCTTCCCGTTCATCACCTGCTGTTCCCCCGGCTGGCCCGTCGCATCGTGGAGGCGGCCGAGACATCACAAACGACTAGTCTGGTTAGCACCCGATGATCTGGAGTCCGGAGGTACCCGTGATCCCCGACAACTCTCGACAGGACACTGCCGTGGACACCGGCGCCCTACCCCCGCTGCAGTTGACGGTGTCGTTCCCGGCCGTCGACGGATACTTGCGGGTTTGCCGACTCAACACGTCGGCCTTCGCCGCCGGGCTTGGTTTCAGTGTTGACGCCATCGACGATCTGAAGCTGGCGGTGGCTGAAGCCATCTCCTGGCTGTTGTCCGACAATTCGGCTGTCGGCACCATCTCTCTCGCTTTCAGCGAAACGGCATCGTCACCCAACGGTTCACCCGGCCTGCGGCTGGTTGCCACTCGCACCAACACCGCCGGCCCTTGCCAACCTCAGCCGGTAGGCGAGCTGGCCGACGCCATTCTCGGCGCCGTGGTTGACAGCCATTCTCTGGTTGTTGACGGCGCCAGTGCAGTGGCCACCCTGGAGAAGGTCTCGGACGCCGAGCATGGGTCGAACCCGTCCGAGCAGTCAACCGACGATTTGGCGTGAGCACCTCAACAACCGACGACCGCGAGGCCCGTCGGGCTGCCCTGTTCGAGGAGCTACATCGGACAGGCGCAACCGAAGCCCGGGACCAGCTGGTGGAAAGCTACCAACCTCTGGCCGACTTCTTCGCCAACCGGTTCTCCAATCGTGGCGTCGAGGAGGCCGACCTCAAACAGGTGGCGGTCGTCGGCCTGATCAAGGCTGTCGACCGGTTCGACCCGACGCTGGAAACGGCGTTCTCGTCGTTCGCCGGGCGCACCATCGAGGGCGAACTGAAGCGCTACTTTCGGGACAAGACGTGGACGGTTCGGGTTCCCCGCTCGCTGAAGGAGTCGTCGGCTCTTGTCCGTCGGGCCGTCGACGACATCACGGCCGAAACCGGACGGTCACCGACGGTCGACCAGGTAGCGACCCACACCGGCCTATCCGACGAAGATGTCATCGAAGCTCTCGAAGCGTCGTCGGCCTACACCCCGTCCAGTCTGGACAGGCCGGTCACCGACGGGCCCGAGGAGCCGACGGCACCACTTGGGGCCCGGTTGGGAAGCCGGGAGCCAGGGTTCGAGCGTGTCACCACACAACTAGCGGTGAAAGAGCTGCTGGACGGCCTCGACGACCAGGCCAGATCGGTGGTCGAACTCACCTTCTACGGTGAGATGACACAGACCCAGATCGCCGAACATCACGGCATATCCCAAATGCAGGTGTCACGCCTTCTCCGTCGAAGTCTCGAGCAGCTCCGGAGTGCGGTCGAAGTGCCAGAGTAGCTGCACCCGGTACACCGGAGTAGCCGGCCCGGTACAAATGTGGCCGTTACCGGTCGGTAGCGGCGATCTCGGCCAGGTCGAATCTCTGACCGTTGGTGGCGTCAACGATCACCGTGACGCCCCGCCCGTCGAGATCGAGTTCAACCCCGGACAGACAGTCGTTGTTGGACGACCCGCGGGGTTCGATCAGCTCGACGGTGAGTTCGGTTCCGTCGAGGCTCTGCTCGATGAGTTCCATGTCGGCCCCGCAGTACCCACCGGACACAAAGAAGCGATCTTTCCCGACCACCGAGACGTCGACGATCGGTGTCGGCGAAGGCTGCAACAGCAGGAAGATCCCGCCGCCAATTCCCACCGCCGTCACCAACAGCACCAAAGCGATCCGCATTGTATGCACGATCTCTACTCTCTCTCCGCAAATTCGGACACCACCGTGTCAGCTAAGCATCAACCGTTGGCAGATATCTGACGGATCGGCGGCAGAATCCTGCCGGAGGTTCTCCGGGAGACTGTAGCGGAAAGGACCTTCTAGGTTTCAGCGCCGTCGGCGGCGGACTGGCGGAGGCCTTCGGCGATCAGGCCGCCCTCTTCACGACCGAACTGGGCCGAATTCAAAATGGCCACGAACAGCACACCACCGACAACATTGCCGGCTAGAACACCCAGAAAGAATCCCGGCAGATCGGACCAACTGGAGGTTCCTTCGACCAGAGCAAAAACCGCTTCCAGCGTGCCGGTGATGACGTGGAACAGGTCGGCGACCCCGATGAGGAACATCAGCGCCCACACGATCACTATTCGGGCCAGGGTGTCACGGGCGCTGTGGACCAGCCACACCATGGATGCCACCACCCAACCGGCAACAACCGACTTTCCCAGCAGTGACCCCATCGGCGCTTCAAGGGCGTGCTCTCCGAAGGCAACGCCAGCACTGGTAGCTTCCGCCGACAAGGCCCCCGACCACGCCAGCAGCAATGCCATGATGACCGCACCGGTCAGGTTGCCGATCAGGACAACCACCCACAGCCTCAACAAGCTGGCGACCGACGCCAGCCGGGTCAGCACCAGGACAACCGGTGTCAACGTGTTCTCGGTGAATAGCTGATACCGGCCGATAACGATGAGGATGAAGCCGATCGGATACAGGAGATTGCCGACGAACCCCGGATCGGTGCCGCCGTTCAGGGCGGTGAAGCTGGCCCGGGCCAAAAACGTCAGGCCCAGGGACAACCCGGCGGCAAGACCACTCCAGAAGAGAAGCGAGCTGGATCTGCTCAATTCCTCGTTGGCCGAGGCCAGCACCCGGCGGAAGATTTCCTGAAAGGAGAAGAAGTCCTGCAGGTTCTCGCCGGTTGCCGGCGGTGACTCTATGTCCAAGTCACCATTGGGATCGCTAACACGGTCGTCGCTATCGGCCACAACTATCCAATCTGATCAGCCACGTTCGATCATCCAAAAGTGACTACCCAATGTGAAAGGCGTCCAGAAGCCCGGTCACCTCAAGGACACGGCGAACCGGTCGTGACGGGTTGACGATTCGCACGACCTGACCACGTTCCTCAAATGTTGCCCTGATGGCCAAGAGCTCGCTGACACCCGACGAGTCGACAAATCCGACCGACGCCATGTCAATGTCCAGCGGCCCATCGGCGGTGACACCGCGCCGAACGGCTTCGCCGAACTCGCCGCAGTTATCGGCGTCTATCTCACCCGACACAACAGCAGTCGAGCGCCCGGAATCGCTGGTTACCGCTACCTGCACGTCACCACTCCAATGTTCACAGCTCTATCGGAGATGTTTTTACTGATGAATTGAACGCTACCGGTTTAGAACCCAAAGCAATCGGGAACAACCACTGATGTACCAGCTCACAACCCTGTGAATTGGCAATCAGTGAAGGAAACCACATGACACTCGTAGACAGCCATCATGAAACCAATCTTGACCCCAACACCACCGAGTCCCCCGCCGCCGCCAACAACGCCACGTTGGCCGCACTGGAAGACCGGCTGCTAGGACTGCTCGACCTGCAGCTGACGCTCAAACACATTCATTGGAACGTCGTCGGACCTGCCTTCATCGCCGTGCACGAGATGCTGGACGAACAGGTGGCATCGGTACGGGAAATGACCGACGCCGTGGCCGAACGCATCGCCACCCTACGAGGTGTACCCGTCGGCACACCCGAGCACCTGGTCAGTAAGAGAACCTGGAGCGATTACGCTCTCGGCCGAGCATCGGTGACCGACCACATGGAGGCCCTGAACCGGGTGTACGAAGGCGTGATCTCCGATCATCGCCATGCCATGAAGGTCACAGCCGAAACCGACCCGGTCACCGAAGATCTGTTCATCGGCCAGCTGGCTGATCTCGAGCTGTTCCAGTGGTTCGTTCGATCGCACGTGGACGGCCAGTGACCGCTGCTGTAGAGTTCATCGGGCTTCACCCTGGGAGCAGCCTGTGTCCTCAAGTTCGACCGATAGCCGCAAGCAAACCGACCTTCGGCTTATGCAAACCGGCCTTCGGCTCGTGGCCCAGGCGACGGCCGCCACCACAGTTCACCTGGTCGTTATTCGGCCCGAGTCCGGAGGGCCGTCCAGCAACAATGATGATGACGACATCACCGTCGTTCATTGTTACCCGGTCGACGCCCCTCCGCCGGGAACCGAAGCGCGGCAACGTTGTCGCCTCACCGCCGAGCGGGGAGAACCGACCGTCAGCCCACCCGACCGCTTCAACCCCGAAAGGCCATCAGTAATGGCGGCCCCGATCGTCGGACTGGAGCCCCCCGGCTCGCCCGATACTCAGCGGGTGCTTCTGGTCTCCGGAGCTCAAGACCGAGCCTGGAGCGCCGCCGATATCACGGCACTGACCGACGCCGTCGAGTTGCTACAGGCGACAGCCACCGCTCTTGAAGAACGTTCGGGTCTACAAGCCGAACTGCGCAGCGAGAGAAGACGCCGACAACTGGAACGGCGAGTTGCTGGCCTGGTGGCCGCCACCAACCGCCAGCTCGGTACCCACGCCACTGCCGGCGCCCTGGCTGAACACGGGTCCCCCGTCATCGGGGCCAGCATGACCTCACTGGCCGTCGTCGAAGGCGACGAAGTCTTGTTCTTTCACGGGCCGGGCGTTGACGACGACATCGCCTCGGAGTGGACCAGCGCCCCGCTCGAAACCGAAGTGCCCATGGTCCAGGCGGCAGCGACCGGCGAAACCGTAGTGGTGGCCGATCTTTCCGGCTTTCAACAGTGGCCTGCCATGCAGCCCTACGTGGCGCAGCTCGGGCTCGAAGCCTTCGCTGCGGTTCCCATCACCGACGACGAACTTGGCCTTCGCGCCTGCGTCGGTATGGGTTTCACCCATCCCCTTACTGACGGGCAACTTCCGGCTGAAGCCGACCGTCTCCTGCGGTTGGCGTCGCAGACGCTGACGAGGGCAATACGGTTCGACACCCGTTCCGACCAGGCCGACACGCTGCGCCAAGTGGCCATACCGACCGAACTACCCAAGCCGGATGCTTTGGACATCGCCGCCACTTATCTCGCACCGAACCGGTACCGGCCGGTCGGAGGTGACATCTTCGATGTGGTCGCCATTCCCGACGGCAGAACCGGCATCATCGTGGCCGACGCCACCGGGCACGATCTGGTGGCCACTCGAGCGGCCACCAGAGCCCGCTACGCTCTCGGCATTCTCACCCAACTGGGATGGGACCCGGCAGCCACCATGGGAGCGGTCAACGACTATCTCTGCTCGACCGGCGACGCCAACCGCTATGTGACCTGCGCTCTCGCCGTGATCGACCGTGACCGCCGGGGAGGGCTGCTGGCCACAGCCGGGCATCCTCTGCCGCGAATACTACGCCTCACCGGGGTCCGGACCCTCGGCAGTCACGGGGACCCGCTGCTCGGACTACACGACCACACCTACCGGCAACACCGCTTTGACCTTGAGCACGGTGACGTACTGCTGATGTTCACCGACGGCATGCTTGACGCCATGGGGCCCGAACGCGACCCCGACGACCGGTTGGCCGACGCCGGCCTCCAGCGACTGTGTGTCGCCCCCGACGGCTGGCCACCGCCGGCCGAAACCGTTCTGGCCTCCCTGATGGAAACCATGGATGACGATCGAGACGACGACGTGGCCGTGGTTGTAACCACCACCGGGGCCATCAACCCGGGCGGTGACACGCTTCGGCTTGCCTGGCGAGCCGGCACTGTATCGCTCAGAGGGACCCGGCAACGAGTCAGCTCGTGGCTGGCGGACACAACCCACCCACCCACCGCAGATGAGGTCGAAGACCTGGTGCTGGTGGCCACCGAACTGCTGTCCAACGCCGATCAGGCCGCTCCGGAGGGAACAGTGGTCGACCTCCAGGCACAGCGCACTGAGGACCACGTCGAAATCACTGTGGCCAACGAGGGCGCTCCGATCACCGTGGACGGTTCAATGCCAGACCGGGATCAGCATCGGGGGCGGGGCCTGGCCATCGTCCAGCAGGTGGCCGATCGCCTCGAAACCACCCATCATTCGGGCCGCACCCGAGTGACCGCCTCAATCGCCACTCGATAGGTCAGCAACAAACCAGGCGACAAAATGTTTAGCGTGATGCCACAACGGGTACTACCAAACCATGAGCATCAAAGAGACCCAACCGAACCACGCCACCATCACTCCCCTCCGACGAAATGCACACCGGGCCACCGACCTCCTGCTCTCCATCTACCAGCACCCCGGCCCCTACACCACGGTCTACCTGGCAACTCGGCCCCTCATGGCCATGCCGGACACCTATGACCGGTGGAAGGAACTGCGGGCCGACCTTGAGACTCAATGCGCCCCGCTGGATGCGTTGAAAGCCATCGAAGCCCGACTCGGCCTACCCGGCCCAGACGACGCCGCCGCTATCGCCGTCATTGCCGCCGCCGACGGGGCGACAGTGGTCGACTACGGCCTGGAACCCCCGGCCAACGACTACGGAGTGGTTGACGAACTGCCCCACAGCGGACCGCTGATGGAGTGGAGCCAGCGAACCATTCCCCACCTTGTGGTGACCGTCGACGACGACGGGGCCGACATCGCCCTGTTCGGCGCCAATCATTATGAACGACTGGACACGATTCAAGGCAATGGACCGGGGTTGGTCGGCCACATTCGGGATCGTCAGCTGGAAATCGCCGCCCGGCTCATTCTGGTTGTGGGCTCGACCTCCATGGCCGGGGCTTTGGCCGACCAGATTCGATTGGCCGTACCGATGGAGTGTCGTATCGTCATTGAGTCGTCCGACACCACCCCCGAGGATCTGGCCGATGCCACCGTCCGCCACGTTGCCGACACAACCGCCCGAGCCACCGTCCGACTCTTGCGCGAACGTCGCTTCCTCGACGCTCACGATGCCGCAGTCGACGGTGCGGCCGAGACCGTTGAGGCCCTGGCCCTCGGATCCGCTGACATCCTGCTGGTCCACGACGACCCGGACGATCAACGGCGATGCTGGATCGGTAAGCGCCCCTTCGACCTGTCACTGGACATCACCAGGCGAACCGACCGCCAGGCCCGCCTGGTTGACGCCGTCATTTGGAGTGCATTACGTCAAGGTGTGGCGGTGCACATCATTCCCTCCACCGGCCCAACCGGGCCCAGGGACAACACGGCCGCCATCACCAAAAACTTCGATATCGGGCCAGGCCAACGAGTCGGCGCTGAATCGGTGCCGGCCTAGCAGCGTTAGGCGCCCAGTGTCCAAGCACCGTCAAACCGGACAACGACCCGTCCAAAGAGCGCGAGGACGGGGAGCGGTGGTTGATGATCGAACCGGGCACGGGCACGGGCCGCCACCGAGCGGCTATCTCCGACTAGGTGACCTCGTCGCTGTTCAAAGCCAGTTGTTCTTGACCGCCATGGCCAACGCCTCGTGGCGGTTTTCCACCCCGAGGCGATCCCACAGATCGCTGAGTGCCCGGTACAGAGCGCGTTCGGAATAGCCGGAAGCCTCGGCGATGTCGATGACCCGGTCACCCTCGACAATGGCCCGCAGCCAGCTGATTTCCTGATCGGTCAGCGGGCAGTCGTCAACCGAACCGGCCCAGCTTTCCACCGCCGCTCCGGTCGCCCGCAGATCGGCCACGCCCACCGCCGACAGCTCCCGGGCCAACAGGTGGAACGGCATAACCGGCGGTGTCACCGGATCAATGTCCCCGGCGGAGACCGTTTCGGCCGCGTCGAGCTCCACCGGTGTCTGCTCACCGATGGCGGTGGCGGCTGAACGCAGATACTGCTGCATCCGAAGCCACTCAACTGCGATGGATTCCGGTCCGGGCACTGTCACCATGAGGCTGGCACAGTCCTCGAACCCGGCCGACAGGCGGGTCAGGTACTTCCACGGCAGTGCTTTGGTGTAGATGGTCACGGCTGAGCGTTGGAACTCGACGGACCACGGCTGATCCTGTTGACCGGGTCCGATACCGAATGAGTGGCCTTGAGCAATGGCCTCGGCGAAGCGTCGAATGCGACCGGCCGTTACGCCAATGGCAACCACGTCATCAATTCGCCCATCGAGTGACACCGCTTCATGCTATGCCCTGAAGGCCGCACGCCACATCACGCCAACCACTTCCGGAGACGGCCACCGAGCACGTTCACCTAATACAGGACTGGGCGGATCGTGCCCTCCCAGGTCACCCAACCCAGTGCGTCGACGTCGGCTGAAACCGTCGCCACCACCGAACCGTCGCCCCCGGCCACCAATTTGCCGTCGGCGGTCATGCCGATGACGTCATCGGGGAGGACGGCTACAACAGTGACGGCGTCCGCCGGCGTTGCTGCCAACTCTTGGTCGAGCGTCCCAACTAAGGTGAGCCCGTGTTCGGCCACTTCTTCAGCCGGGGCACAAGCTGAGATGGAACCCTGGCCGACCTTCCCGACGGCGACAACACAGATATGGGTAGTCACGTCCGAAGCGGCTTCGACCACAACAACGGCTTCAGTGTCACTGTCACTGATCAACTGCGACCGGTTCTGACCCAGGTCGATCGGCCCGGCCACCCGGGAAAAGACCTGCTCGGACAGCTGCCGACGGTCGACGTTCGGGGCCACCCGTCCAATCAGCTGATCCAACGGTTCGCCTGTCGCGAAGACCGGGCGGGCGGTTCGCTCGTCGTTGAGCGAACCGCAGCCGGTCAAGGTCGCCAAGCCGAAGCCAACAAGCACGGCCATAACCTTGGGAACCGACGTCTGCTGATTTCTTCGTACTCTGATCATCGCTCGCCCACTTCCCCATGCGGGGGTCTGTTGACAAATCGTGAGTTGCTTTATCATCAACGCCACGCCCGACAGATGTCTGACAGATTGTGGCAGAGATCTGCCAGGGCGACTCGGCGCGTTTAGGGCTGGAAGTCCGGGCCCCCGTTAAGCACCAGACGGTGGGCCGTTTCGTGATCCAGCGGTCCGAGCTGCAAACGCTTTTCTCGAAGAAAGCGTTGAACCTGACCGATAATCGGGCCCGGCTCGGTCTGCAGCAACGAGATAATCTCCGGCCCGGAGAGAGGACTGACGTAGGGTCCGACATCATTGTTGGCCTTCAACCGATCGACGGCTGACACCAGCGTCCTGTACCGGCCGCCGACATTGGTGGCCAGCTGTGAGAGATCGTCCACCGTTGAGCCCGAGCGGGTGGCTGCATCCACCGAGCGTCGGGCGAGAGGCAACCCTTCACCGGCATCATGGTCGCCGGCAGCCCACAGCTTCAGCGCCTCGATCAGACCAGCGGTTGAGGCCCGGTCGGCGTTTGAGTAACGCAGTCGAGCTAACACCTCCGATGGTTCGGCCACCGGTAGCAGTAGCCCCGCTCGGCGAACCGCCACCGGCGCCGATTTGGCCGCCAGAGAAACCGCATCAGCCTCAGTGAACCCGGGAGCAAACCCGACGCCGATGATCTGAGACAACAGCCCCGTTCGCTGTAGAAACTCCAGGCCGGGCGTCGGCTCGGCCACGGCCAGCAAACGTTCCAACTCGTCGGCGATACGTTCCACCGAAACGATGGCCAGCCGGTCAGCCATACCGGTGGCCGCCGTCTCCAACTCCAGTACCGGTTCCAGATCCAGCCGGGCCATGAACCGAGCGGCCCGCATCATGCGCAGCGGATCATCGTCGAAGGAAATGACAGGGCCCAGTGGGGTGCGCAACACGCGGCGTTCCAGGTCACCGTGTCCATCAAACGGGTCACGCAGCACAGCTGGCCCCGAACCGTCCGAAAGCTCCCCCAGCAGCTCGATAGCCATGGCGTTGACAGTGAAGTCTCGACGGGACAGGTCTTCCCGAAGGTCGGACCCGAACGCCACCTTCGGTTTGCGGGATTCAGGGGAATACTGCTCGGCCCGGTGGGTGGTGATTTCCACTTCCCGCACGCCGGACGCGGCGGAGTCATCGGTGATTTGAACCCCGATAGTGCCGAAGCGTTCCCCCTGGGTCCACACCGCCTTGGCCAGCGGCTTCACCAACCGTTTGATGTCGGCCGGTTCGGCGTCAGTAGTGAGATCCAGGTCGGACCCGGGGTGATAGTCGCCGTTGAGGAGATCTCGAACAACACCACCAACCAGGTACAGCCGGAACGAAGCCGACGTGAAGGCATCAACGATGGGGGCCAGCAGACGTTGGACGGCGGCCAACCCGTCGATGCGGTCGAGATCTACAGCAGAATCGGGTCCATCTGATTCAGATGACTGGTCAGGTGAGGGAGGCATGGATGTCGCGAACCATAGCAACATGATCCGCGCCCGGCCCGCCGCTCGACGATTCTTCCGGTCGGAAGTCGACATCAAGCATTTTGGCCGCCACCGCTCCGGCGCTATCCGACAGCGCCTCGTAGTCGTACCCGCCTTCCAGGAACATCAGGCGTCGCCCGGCCGGAACCAGATCAACCACGGCGGCGATCAGATCGGCGTAGTCGACCGAGGTCAACCCCAGGTCGGTCAACGGGTCGCGTCGGTGACCGTCGAAACCGGCCGAGACCAGCACCCAGGTCGGACCGAAGCGGGCGGCCGCCGGTTCGACCACAGTGTTGAACGCTTCTCGGTACACATCGGCGGTGGCTCCGGCCGGCATGGGGATGTTGACCGTGGTGCCGTAGCCATCACCTTCGCCAACCTCGTCCGGGCGACCGGTGAACGGGTACCACGGGAACTGGTGAAAGCTCACAAACAT
>JAHDFR010000096.1:11347-16996 GCA_020628065.1 Acidimicrobiales bacterium | reverse complement strand
GACGAGGCGGTAGTCAAGCGGGTTCTGCCTCACATCGAGGTGCTGGGCGAGGGTGAAGCGGAATGCGAACGAGTGAAGGACGTATTGACCTCGGTCCAATTTGTTCATCTGGCCTGCCATGGTTCGTTCCGACCTGAGAGCCCACGCTTTTCGTCACTGACCATGACCGACGGTCCGCTGACGCTGTTTGAGCTGGACTGGTTGGAGAAAGTACCTGATGTTGTGATGCTGGCGGCCTGCGATTCGGGAAAGGTCAGCAGTCGTCCCGGTGGCGAGCTGCTGGGTACCGCTCCGGCGTTGCTGGCGGCCGGCGCATCCACAGTGATCGCTCCGATCTGCCCGGTGAGGGATCAGGAGGTTTCGGAGGCCCTTGTGCCGTTCTACCAGGCGCTTACTCACGGACCTTCGGCCGCGGCCCGTGCGATGGACGAAGCGGTGGCAGACGGTCGGCCGGAGTTGGTTGCCACCGCCGCCGCCTTTCAGGTGGTGGGCGCCACCGTCGAGTTTGTGGACCGCTGACCCTTAGTTGGTCAGGATGAGCTCGGCCAACTTGCCCGCTTCAGTGTCGGAGTCGAATTCGGATAGAACCTTTTTGCGGCCGGCTGAACCCAGCTGGGCTCGCAGAGCCGGATCGGCGGCCAACCGGATGACGGCGTTGGCCAAGCCGTCGACGTCGGTCGGCGCTACCAGCAGGCCGCTTTCGTTGTCGGCCACCAGTTCCGGTACGCCGGCGATGTTGGTGGTGACCACCGGGAGTTCGGCGGCCATGGCCTCCATCAGCACCACAGGGACTCCTTCGGCGAAGCTGGGCAGAACGAAGATGTCGGCGTCGGCCAGTAGTGCGGCGACTGCTTCGGGTGAGCACGGCCCGGTGAAGCTCACCTGACCGGCCAGGCCCAGATCATCAACCTGTTGTTCGAACGCCTGACGGTCGGGCCCATCGCCGGCCACTGTCAGTTGCAGCTCCGGTTTCAGCGGTGAGGTGTTCAACTGCTCCAAGGCCCGTAGGAGAACGGTCAGACCCTTGTTGGTCACCAGCCGACCGACAAAAATCAGCTGCCCTCCGTCTCCTCTGGAGCCGACACCTTCGTACAGGTTCGGTTCAACTCCGCAGTGCACTACATGAAACTTGTCGTAGTCGGCGGCATCGGCGAACACGGCCAGCTGGCTGCGGGCGAAGTTGCTGATGGCCACAACGAAAGCTGCCCTTCGAGCCTTTTCGTCCAGCCGCCAGGTCGGTGCCTGGTAGAAGATGGCGGCCCCGTGGATGGTGAAGCTGTACGGGATCCCCGAGATGGTTGAGGCCAGCATGGCCACCGTGCAGCTGGAGTCAGCCAGGTGATTGTGTAGGTGTTTGATTCGCCGCCGACGCAACTCGTCGGCCAGGACGACGGCTTCGACCAGGTAGAACAGCTGGTAGAGCGTGCCCTTGAACCCGGGCCGACGAGTGGACCAGGCCAGTCTGGTGGCCGCCAGCAGCGGCCCCGGTCGATCGGTCAGCATCCGAAACGAGGCGCCGACCAGTCGGCCCGAGCGGGCCAGATCCAGAACGTAGGTGGTGTCGCGGTCGATGTCGACCGCCACATCGGGTTCGGGTTTGCGTATCGAGAAGGCCTGAACGTCGATGCCCCGCCGTTCCAGGCCCGCCATCTCTCGTCGGATCCAGGTGTCGGTCACGCGGGGGAACTGTCCGGTCAGATAGGCGACGTTCCGTTTGCCGCCCTGGGGTGTTGTCACCGGCGATCCTCGAACGAGACCAGTGGCTCAGCTGAGTGACGAGTTGAACGAGAGTTGGCCTCGGCCTCCACGCTGGCCTCGATGGCTTCGACCAGGGTGAAGCGGGGCGTCCAGTTCAACAGGCGCTTGGCTCTGGCGTTGGTGTAGCGAAGAGGTTTGAATCGGGCGTGCAATCGGTCGGGGACCAGCAGCCCGGGGAACTTGGCTCGACCATGCAGCAGATGCAGGTTGGTGGCTTTGATGGCCGACGACACGGCGTTCATGACCGGCCAGGGAACAGTGACGGTTGGTGGCACATCGATGTGGGCCGCGACCTCGATGGCGTATTCGTCCTGGGTCGGCAGATTATCGTCAACGATGTTGAGGACTTCGCCGGCCAGGGCCGAGTCGGGGTCGGAGATCCGTTCGGCGGCCAGAATGATGGCTTCGGCACAGTTCTCCACGTAGGTGAGAGGCAGTGTGGCGTTGCGCCCGATGCGGAGAAAGCGAGAGCCGAAGTCCGAGCCGAGTAGGGCGTGCCACAGGTTGTTCGGTCCGTAGATCATTCCGGGACGAAGAATGACCACCTGGTTACCTGCTCGGGCGAAGTCCCGGTACAGCTCTTCCTGCACCAGCTTGGTGCGGGCGTATTCGTCCCGCAGTGCCGGATTTCGGTCGATGGGGGAGCGTTCGTCGATCAGCTGACCGGGTGTGGCGTGCAGGTAGTCGTAGACCGAGAAGGTGCTGATGGCCACCAGGTTGGAAACTCCGGCGTTGGTCATGGCGGCCAGCAGGTTCTCGGTGCCGACGACCGTGCCGGCGAACTGACTGTGAAAGTCGCCTTCTTTGGTGGCGGCCAAATGAATGACGGTGTCGACGCCGTCAAGAGACTCGACCAAGCCGTGCCGGGAGCGAAGATCAACGCTCACTCGAGCTTCGGAGCTTCTACCGGGGTCGCCCCGGCCGCTGCTGGCCGGGCGAGTGGCCACTGTGGTGGCGTGCCCCCTGCGTCGGGCCTCAGCCACAACTTCTCGCCCTACGAAGCCGGTTCCCCCGGTTACATACAGTCGGGCGCGGTTGGGGTTACTGCTGGATTTCCTTGTGGTGGCGGAGCGCAAAATGGGTGACGAAGCTCGTTTGGTCATTGTTGTGGAAGAGCTGCTCACAATCGGGTCTTCTCCTCAAGGAGTTGATCAACCAGTCGGGCCACGGCCCGCATGTCGTCATTGGTCACCGGGAGTGTGTCGCCGGTTGCCAGAGCCCGGTAGGTTTCGTCCAACATGAGGTGAAGACCCTCATAGGGGGTGCGCTGCATCACTTTGCGGCCGAGGTTGGCTACGCCGTTGCGGATCAGTTCGGCGCCGTTGGCCACGTGATTGGCGATAGGACTCAGCTGGGATCCTCCAGCTCGGGGTATGACCACCCTGGTGTTCGGCTGGAACAGGTCGGTTTCGGCCCAGCCTCGCGAGCCGTACACCCGGACGGTGAAGGTGTCGGGCCCGGCTCCGGCGTCGAAACGGAATCGGCCGTGAATCGGCCCGTCCGGGCCTTCGCCGATCATGAGAGCGTCGAGGTCGTCGAAGCGAAACAGTGGGTTGGTGCTGTGGTTACTCCAGGCGGCGGCTGCCCGATGAAAGCGGACGTGACCGGTGAAGTGCAACAGCAACGAGGCGAAGTGGGTGGTGAAGTCGTGAATGACGCCGGCCGGCATGGAGTGGATGGGATGCGGCAGGTTGGCGTCGCCAAAGCGTCCACCGGTGTCGGTCACCGGCAGCACGATCCGGATCTCGACTTCCCGCAGCTGCCCCAGCGTTCCGTCGTCCAGCAGCCGGCTGATGTCGGTGATCGCCGGGTTGAAGCAGTAATTGTGGCTCTCAGTGATCTTGCGGTCGCAGCTGTCAGCCACATCAAGGAGTGCTTCGAGTTCGTCGATGCTTGCCGCCACCGGCTTTTCGCAGATCACGTGAGCGCCGGCTTCGAGACAGAGCGAAGCAAGCTGAACGTGGGTCGACGGCGGGGTGAGGATGTGAACCACGTCCGGTCGTTCGAATTCCAGGAGACGTTCGAGGTCGGTGTAGTGGTTGGGGACGTCAAACGTTTCGGCGGCGTACCTGGCTGACACCGGGGATAGGTCGCATACCGCCACCGGGGCGACTCGGCCGGGAGTGGCGTCGACGAAGCGACTTCGGCCGGACAGAAAGGTCAAGTGTTCGGACGAGATCGAGCCGGTTCCGACAACGGCGGCTCGCAACGTCAAGCTGATGTCATCGGTGAATGAACGCTCGTCGCCGGTGCCATCCCGGATGTCGTCGTGGCGGTCGGGCTTGGTGATGGTGGATTGGCTCATCGGGCCAACTCCCTTGTCGCCGCCAGCAACCTTAATTCGGCACAGCGAAGCCGAGTCCTTCAGTAAGGATCGGCAAGCTGGGCCAAGGAGGATGATGGCTGACGCTTGTAGTTGCGGCGGATGTGGTGTGAAACCCTGGTCGCCCTGACGACATCACGGGTTTCGTGGAGCAAATGTTACGGGGCCGTCATGATTGATTCAAACCCGAATGGGAACATCTACCAGGTGGAAGATTGTCGCTGCCGAAGTGGTTCTTCGGCAGCGAGCTGGAAGCCGCTTGAGCTAGAGGGAGTCGCGCCAGTCGATGAAACGCTGAACGTGATCCATCTTGTAGTCGGGCCCGCCGGTACCGATGGTGATCTCGTACAGCCCGGCGGACGCCAAGCCTTCGAACAGCGCATCGAAGTCTTCTACCTTGTCCACGTCGACTCCGACGGACCGCTTGATGTCGGCCGAACTCCGACCAACTTCGCTGCACCAGTTCTCCAGCACCGAGTTCTTGTGGGCCCACTGGTCGTTCCACCAGAAGTGCCACATGTCGGCGTGGCGGGCCGTGTACTGCAGTGTCTTGCGTTCGCCGCCCCCACCAATGAGGATCGGGATCTTTCGCGTCGGGGCCGGGTTCAGCGCCGCCATACGCGACTCGATTTGCGGTAGGGCGTCGGCCAGGGCGTTGAGGCGACCGCCGGCGGTGCCGAACTCGTAGCCGTATTCGTCGTAGTCCCGTTCGAACCACCCGGCGCCGATGCCGAGAACCAGGCGCCCGTCGGAGATGTGGTCGACGGTGCGGGCCATGTCGGCCAGAAGTTGCGGGTTGCGATACGAGTTGCAGGTGACCAGGCAGCCGATGTCCACCCGGTTGGTCACCTCGGCCCACGACGCCAGCATGGTCCACGCTTCGAAGTGTTCGCCGTCGGCTTCGCCGTATAGCGGGTAGAAGTGGTCCCAGTTGTAGATGGCGTCGGCCCCCATTTCCTCGGCGGCGATGGCGGCCTCCCGGATCTGGTTGTAGGAGGCGTGCTGAGGGTGGAGGTGAACCGCAATCTTCATAGCTGGAGCCTAGCCGTTGGCCAGGGTTGCCATTAGCTGACGTTGGGACCAGGTTGGATCCCCGCCAAGGTTGCTACGGAAGTAGGTGTAGGAGCCGATCTGGCTGAAGGCGAACGCTTCGGCGAAGTCGCCGGCGCCGGTGGAGAAGTCCGAGGCGTAAGCCGTCGGCCACCACGGTGCCCAGCCGATGCCTCGGGCCGCCTGCCATGCCGCCCGGTCGGCGCCGGAGTTGTGGGTGACGTCGACGGCGTGGCCGATTTCGTGGGCGATCACGTGAGCCAAGAACGTAGTCGACTGATCTGACCGTACGTACACGTCGATGCGTCGTTCGGACGGCCAGGTGAGCCCCAGGTAGCCGGTGCGGGGTGGGTGGAAGTGAATCGACCAACCGCGCAGCTTGTCTTCCCAGTCATAGGAGATCTGACCGAGGGCGTACACGCCGCGACGTTCCTCGTAGGTGACGGGGGTGGGGGTGTAGGCCCTGGGTAGAACAGGCTTGGGGGAGGCGACCGTCGTTGTGATTGTCGTTGTGGTCG
>JAHDFR010000096.1:0-11247 GCA_020628065.1 Acidimicrobiales bacterium | reverse complement strand
TCGAGGCTTTCGGCGAAGCTGTCGGCCACGGCCACGATGGGCGTGCCGGCCTTGCGCTTGTTGCGCCAGAAGGTCAGCCCCTCGGTCTCCGGTGGCCGACCGAAGTAGGCCAGATAGAGACGGGTGATCTGTGAGTTGATGGCCGGGTCGTCGTCATCGGTGTAGGCCATGTCGTGTTGGATGAGCGGCGTGGCGAGGCTGACCGGTTCGTCAGCGTCACTAGGAGTGACGCAGGCGGTGGCAATCAGGCCGGCTATTGCCGCCAGCCAGAGGACTATGAGCTTGCGGGCCGTCGATCGCAGCGGATGAGTAGCCGAGTTGGCAGCTGAAGAATTGTTGGTGGTTGGATGGTGGTCCATGTACCGGTGAAGATACGCATTGCCAACCATCCTGTAGAGGGCGAAACATCCTTTGCAGGTGTGGGTGCCCAGCCGAATTAGCTTGTTGGGCCTATGTCGACTGGATACGTGACCGGAGCGGGGCACTACTATGGCGGCCCATGACTTCCCTCGACATCCGCAAGGTTGATCTCAGACTTGAGCGGGTTCACCATGCTGGCGGGCCGCCGTTGGCCGAGCCCCGACGACGGGGTGCCATCGCCACCGTGGTGGCCAATCCGTTTGCCGGAACCCATCAGATTGACCTGGAACCGTTCACCGAGCTGCTCGCCCCGTTGGCTGTTTCCATGGCCGAGGAGCTGCGTGACGCTCTCACCGCCGATGGGGCCGAGATCGAGGGCTACGGCAAGGGGGCCATTGTCGGGGTCAGCGGCGAACTGGAAATCGGGGCCGCGTGGCATGTGCCTGGTGGAGCAGGGCTACGGGCTGCACTCGGTCATCCGAAAGCCATGGTGCCGGCCAGTAAGAAGGTCGGGCCGATGGGTTGTCAGGTTGACATCCCCATGAACTACCTGCACGCCAGCTATCTCCGTAGCCACTATGACGTGATGCCGGTGGTGATCCCCGACGCCCCGGCACCCAATGAGGTGGTCTACGCCCTGGTCATGACGACCGGCGAACGACCCCACGCCCGCATCGGGGGTTTCACTATTGACGAGGTCACAGGAGAAGACGGTCTGCGATGAGCAGTCAGAAAATGAGGAGCCTGCGATGAGCGAGGATCAGGTGACAGGTCGGGTGACAGATCAGGTGACAGAGTACAAAAAGCCCGAGCGGTGGTCAGACCCGAAAAACAAGTTGTTCAAGTATCAGGTCGGGTTCACCTGCCCGCCTCATGATTGGGACGCCGGGCCAAGCGACTTCATCCGCATCGCCCCGCCCAGCGTCGGGGTGCACGGCCGCATGTTGCACGCCCCGGTGTACGCCCACGAGCTGAGCCAGCGCAAAGACAACTTCCATCTGCTGGAAGAGTTCGCTCAGACCATGGCCAACAACGGGGCTGACGTGATGGGCCAGGTCGGCTCCAACTGGGTGCACGCCGGTGGCACCAACGCCGACGACATTCGAGAGTTCTGCGATCGGATTTCGACCACCTATGAGACGCCGTTCCACATGGCCGGCATGACGTTGGTTGACGCCGCCCGGGCGTTGGGGGCCGAAAAGGTGGCGCTCAACTCGGTGTACTACTGGCCGGACTGGCGTGACGGTCTGGCCCGGTTCCTGGCCAGCGCCGATTTGGATGTGCGCTACGCCGGGAACTTCGTGGACCTCGGGGTGTTCGAGACCCAGGAGTGGGTGAACGATCAGCATTGGATCTTCCCCGAGGAGGCGGCGGTGGAGTCGGTCGTTCGAACAGCCGAGAAAGCCCCCGACGCCGAAGTCATCCTCATCAACGGCATGCCCAACTTCCGAGGGGCCGATGGAGTGGCCCGCCGGGCGGTCAGCCACATCGACGCCATGGAGGCGGCGGTGGGCAAACCGGTGATCGCCTCCGACACCACTCTGTACTGGGCCATCTTCAAAACGCTGGGTATCGCCCCGGTCCAGGCCCAGGGCAAACTGCTGTCCGAGTTGGTGGCACAGCCGGACTGAGTCGGTCAGTCTTGGAACTGGGGTAGGACTGTCTCCAGGTAGGCGTCGACGGCGTCATCGTCCCACGGAGCACGTAGTGCGATATTGAGCCCGTCGGCTCCGGCGTCCCGGTAGGCGGCGATCTGCTCGACGATCTGATCGTGGGTGCCGATCAGGGCGCCGTCTTTCACCCGGTCCCACATTCGACCCCAGAATGCTTCGGTTTCGGCCAGGGCCCGGTCGGCTCCGGCCTGGTCGGTGCCCACCACGAACTGCACGTTGATGGTGCGGCTGATGGTGGCCGGGTCCCGCTCGATCTTGTCGCAGGCGGCGTTGAGCACGCCGCCAAGGCGACCGAACTCTGCCGGAGAGATGTAGGCGGCGTTCCAGCCGTCAGCCCATTGGGCGGCCATGGGCAACGTTTTCTTCTCGCCGATGCCGCCGATCCACAGCGGTAGCTTCGCTTGCACCGGGGCCGGCAGGTTGGACACGTTGTCGGTGTGGAAGTGCTGACCGGTGAAGGTGGTGCGGTCGTTGTCGAGCATGCTGCGAACCAGCTCCACGGCTTCAGCTAGCATTTTGAATCGAACCTTCAGTGAGGGGAACCCGTAGCCGAAGGCGTTGGCCTCCCATTCGTGCCATCCGGCGCCCAAGCCGAGTTCGAACCGGCCGTTGGAGATGTGGTCGAGGGTGGCTGCGGTTTTGGCCAGCAGCGCCGGGTTGCGGTAGCCGATGTAGAACACGAGGCAGCCGATGCGGGCGTTGGTGGTGTCGGCGCACAGCGCACCAAGGGTTGACACCGCCTCGAAGTGGTCGATGGTTCCCCCGGCCGGCGGGGCTTCGTAGAGGTGGTCCCACACCGAAATCCAGTCGACCCCGGCCTCGTCACAGCGCTTCCACGTTGACCGCAGCGCTTCCATCGACGTGTTCTGTTGCCCTATGTGCACTCCCAGATCCATGGGGCAACCATAGGGGCGGCGTCGTCAGGTGACCTCATGTGGCTCAATGGTGAGCTGGAGTCATGCGAGCCGGGTACCTATGTACCATGCGTGACCGTCGGCCTCTCCTGCGGCCAAGCAGTGGAGTTCGGCGAAGGCTCTCATCAACTCGCCCGGTGCGGCCCTGAAGCGGCCTGGGCCGTGACCCACCTCGCTGAGGCAGGCCACCGCCAGCGTCCCGCCCAATTTGAGTCGATCCATTATTGCCTGATCGATATCGGCCTGGCGAAACAGGTGGCACAGTACGAGGTCGACCAGCTCGCCGGGAGGCAGTCCGTTGTCGAGGTCGTGCACGTCGAACCGGCAGCGGTCGGCAACCCCGGCCTTATTGGCGTGTTCACGTGCGAGATCAACGGCTACCGGCGAGACGTCGATGCCCCGTACGTCCATGCCCCGCTTGGCCAGCCAGACGGCAGCCCGTCCCCGGCCGCAGGCCACATCCAGTGCCGTCCCGGAGCGAGGAAAGAGGTGTTCGAAGTCGGCCAGCACCGGAGGGGCCGGATAGTCATCGGGCGGTGGTGGACCGAGATTGGCGTATCGCTGGTCCCAGTGCTGTTGATCGCCCCTACTCATTCGAGGTGCTCATTCTTGAGCGTCGGTTCGCCAAGCCGCCCGAAGTTCGGGTTTGACCACTTTGCCCACCGGGTTTCGAGGCAGGGCGTCGATCAGCTCCAGCTTCTCGGGCAGCTTGTAGCTTGCCACTTCGGCCTCTCGCATCGTGGCCACCACGGCGTCGAGGTCGGGCGGGTCGGCGTCGGGGGCGGCGACCACGAAGACGCCGACTCGTTCGCCCAGATCGGGGTCGGGGTAACCGACCACCGCACACTCGGCCACACCCGGATGGGTGGAGACCAGGGCTTCCACTTCGGCGGCCGAGATGTTCATGCCGCCCCGGATAATGATGTCTTTGGCCCGGTCGACAAATCGCAGCAGCCGGGGCTCGGCGTCGCCGGTTGGTGGCTGCCGGGCGGCACCGGACGTCGGTGTGGCCCATTCGAAGATGTCGCCGGAGCGGAACCAACCGTCGAGAAACTCGGACCCGTCTGAACCCAGGTAGCCGGTGAACACCGTCGGCCCGGCGAACAGCAGCTCGCCCGGTTGGCCGACTTCGGTGATCTCAGCCCCGGTCTGGAGGTCAACAATGCGGGCTTCTACGCCGGGCCGGTCGGGTGCCGGGAACAGGCGGGCCCTCTGGGCCGGGTCGGGCACGGTGGCCCGGGTTGATAGCAGCGACACGCCTTCGTTGGATCCGAAGGCGTTGCAGATCTGGATGCCCCGGGCCTCCCATCCTTCAATCATCCACGGGTCGAGCGGGGCGGAGCCGGAGGTGATGATCCGCAGCGATGAAACGTCGACGTTGGCCAGCATGTCCTCGTTGCGGATCAACATGTTGAGCAGCGGGGGAGGGGCCACAGTGTAGGTGATCCGCTCCGATTGGATCTGGCCCAGGAAGGTGGGCAGATCCAGCGGTTGATGCAGTACCAGCCGGGAGTTGCTCATCAACCATGGCACCAGCAGTCCGCCGATGCCGGCCATGTTGACCAGCGGGAACGGGCACAGGATGTTGTCGGCCTCGGTCAAACCCAGAGCGTCAACCTGGAACCTGGCCGTCTCACCCCACATGGCGTGGGTCCGGGGCACACCTTTGGGTGTGCCCGTGGTGCCCGAGGTCCAGCAGATGGTGGCGTCGCTGTCGGCAGGCACGTGGGGCGATGGCACTTCGCTAACCGCTCCGTCAACTGGTGGTAGAGGGCGACAGTCAAGCACTTCGCCGTCGTAGGCCGGGTCGATGGAGGCCACGGTTGCTGAGAAGTCATCGGCGATGGCCGCCATGACGTCCATCTGGTCCGGTCGGTCGGGACGGTTGCCGCTCACGGCCACCGTCACTCCGGCGGTCTCAAATCCGTGTCGCAACTCGTGAGCCCGATGCTGGACGGGGAACGGCACTGCCACTGCCCCGAGCTGACTACAGGCCAGAATCAGGATCGGCAGCTCGACAATGTTGGGCAGCTGGATTGCCACCCGGGTCCCGGGCTTAACGCCCAGCAGTTGGAGTGACGTTGCGCAGTCGATTACCGCTTCGCCCAGCTGCTGCCACGTGTAACGCTGAGGCGTCCCACCGGCAAACGTTGCACGGTTCGGGGCGTCGACCAACGCCACCTCGTTGGTCTGGGCGACGACGGCGGCTTCAAAGAGTCGACTGAGTGTGATGTCCATCGTTGAGCTCCGGTCGGGTCCAGCCGACACTACCACTTTGGCCGATGGCCACCCAGATGCTGTACCGCTCGTTCGTTGCGTTGATGCAGAGGAGTGTTCAGAAGGCGCAGATCTCGAAGTCGACACCGGTCCAGCAGGCCGGTTCCTCCTCGGAGCGCGTTGCCGCTCCCCAACGCGAGTTGATTCCGTCGGGGGTTAGGCCCCTGACTTCGGCCTCGCCTTCTTCGACAATGGAAACGCTGATGATCAGGGCCCCACCGATGGGCTCACCATTCTCAGATTGGATGGAGAACGAGCCGCCGGCCTCTCGAATGAAGAGGCACGGACCGTCGTAGGTGTCGCCTCCGTCAATTCGACATCGCACACCGTCGGTCCAGCCCAGGTCAAGCTGTGTTTGTTTGAAGTCTGAGTTCGGCTCGGCTGCGACTTCACTTTCGTCCTCTTCACCATCCTCCTCTTCGACGGTCTCCTCGACCGCCGACTTGTCGGTCATTGTCGTTTCGGCTGCGACTTCAACGCTGGTGGTCGTCTCCATCTCGGTGCTGGGTGTGTCGTCGACGCCGCTCAGTTCCGACTCATCGGCTGCCGCACCGCAGGCCGCACCGATGAGGAGCAGAAGGATCGACGCTAAGGCGAGGTTGAAGCGAGGACGTCGTGGACGGTGACCGCCGGATGATGTGAACACGTTCGAAAGAGTAGAGGATGTCCGCCATTGTCTTACCTCGCCCCTACCGTCTAGGTGGGTCCCAATCGAGTCGGTGGTTGGTGCGCAGGTCTTAAGAGGAGACCTCGTGGCGCCGAAGCTCGCGGCGGGCGATGGCCATCAGATGCACTTCGTCGGGGCCGTCGGCGATGCGCAGCGACCGTACGGTGGCGTACCACCGGGCCAGCGGGGTGTCGTCGGAAACTCCGGCGGCGCCGAACACCTGGATGGCCCGATCAAGCACGGTTGTCGCCGTCCGCAGGATCTGCACTTTGATCTTCGACATCTCCGGCGCTGACGCCTTGTCACCCTGTCGATCCATTAGCCACGCCGTTCGTAGCACCGTGAGGCGGGCGGCGTCGATGTCGATTCGGGCTTCGGCGATCCAGTCCATCACATTGGCTCTGGTCGAGACCGGGGCTCCGAACGTCTCCCTGCTCTGCGACCGCTCGCACATCAGCCGCAGCGCCTGCTCGGCCATGCCGATGAGCCGCATGCAGTGCTGCACCCGGGCCGGTCCGAGGCGGGCCTGGCCGATGGCGAACCCACCGCCGACCCGGCCCAGTACGGCGTCGTCGCCGAGCCGCACCTGGTCAAAGGCCAGCTCCACGTGACCGTCGGCGTCGAAGTAGCCGAACTTGGGCAGGTTGCGGACAACGGTGACGCCGGGGGTGTCAACCGGCACGATGAACTGAGTGTGGCGGCCGTGGCGGGGCCCGTCCGGGTCGGTGTGGGCCACGGTCATCATGTAGCGGCACCGGGGGTGTAGCACACCGCTGACGTACCATTTGCGACCGTCGAGGATCCACGAATCGCCGTCACGTTCAGCGGTCATGGCCAGGTTGGAGGCGTCGCTGGAGGCCACCGCCGGCTCGGTCATGGCGAAGGCCGATTTGATCTCCCCGGCCAGCTGGGGTTCGACCCATCGCTCACGCTGTTCCGGCGAACCCTAGGCCAACATGGCGTCGGCGTTGATATTGGACGGAGCGTCGCAGTTGGCGGCCTCCTGGGCCAACCGATGCGGGCCGAGAGCCTCGGCCAGTGGCGCATAGTCGACAAAGCTCAGACCGGGGCCGTAGTTGGGGTCACGGACACACAGGTTCCAAAGCCCCCGGCTCCTGGCTTCGTCGGCCAGCCGTAGCAGCGTCGGTGACTCCTCGTCAGGTTTGGAAGCACGCTCCTCGGCCCAGGCCGCCTCGGCCGGGACAACCCGGTCAGTGATAAACGATGCCAACTCCTCGCCCAGTTTCAACGATTGTGCGCTGCGTGCAAAGTCCACCATGCCAGTCTTGCCGATCCCGCCGCTGTTGACCGGGTCGCCCGTGACCGTGGATTCGATTCGACGGACGAATACTCGGTTACTCAGAGATGCCCAACGGCGTCAGGAACTCGGGGCGTCGCAAGTCGAAGAGATCCACCGCGTCCTGTGCTTCGACTAGGTGACCTTCGAACTCGTCAGGTCCTACTCGTCGAGCGAACTCCGCTTCGAGATGAGTGAGCGGAACCAGCCAGACGAACATCGTCGCTGGGTCCGAGCCGTTGTAGAGCCAGAAGCTTTGGGGAAGGGGCGCTGGAGCGAGGCAGCAGAATGTCGACAAGCTGGACCCGTCGACCATCGGCCCGGTGCCGTCTACAACTTCGCCTCGGATAACGGCCCGACCCGAACTGAGAACAGAGTCAGCGAGTGTGCCGATTGGTCGCCGAGCGTTGTCAGATGCACAGGCTTGGCGCACGATCAGAACAAACTCTTGGCGGATTAGACGCCCAGTTGGTTGCTCCAGCAAGCGGGTGCCCGCCCCTTCGGTGACGTAGAGGAGAGCATCATTCTCAGGGACTCCCGCAATCTGAAGGATTCGAAACGGAGCACTCGGACCGTCGACGACGTACACCGCTCCTGGCTCAACTAGCTCGTTGGTGATGTGATCTCGAAATGTCATCGTGATCCCTGCTACTTGGGTCAGGCCCCTTGAGTTGGCCTTCAGCTTGGTGCTGTGCTCGGTCTGAACGGAGATTTGTAGGGATCGAATCAATTCCGCTGACTGCCACCGTGATTCTTCGTGTGCGTGAATCGAAGGATTTCGTTCGCCGGACTCTTCAGCCAGCTTCCTGACGATGTCTTGCGCATCTTGTGCGATGTCCGCTGCCGACGGTCGACAACGTTGCTTCGGGCCAAGCCCGCCTCCTCCATCTGTCGTTGCACGCCTCAGTATGTTGTGTTGGTGGCCGGGGCACTGGCCTTTCCTTCAAGCAAAACTGGCTGCGTCCCTGGCCGTTGACTCGTCCGTCCCGCCGAGCAGGTTTTTCAACACGACCGGAATAACGATCAAACTGGTGAGTCTCCTGCAAAGTCGGGTCCGCGTTGTGTTGACTGCTTCCAGCAGGCCTGTAGCCGTCAGTGCCGCTTGTCGGTGGGTTGAGCCCCACGTAGTCGACTGCCAGGTTCCAACCGGGCTGGCAGCTTCCCTTCTACATGGACTCGAGCGACATGATTTGTCTCCAGTACATCGACAAACACACCTTCGTAACGTTCGATTGAATCGACTACTAGCTCTACGATCATCGTTCCACAAGACGGACATTCAATTTCATGGATGAGATCGCCCACAGCGCCTGATCCCACGACGCAGCGCGCCACAAACGAAGCCTCACCTTCGCTTGCGGTTTCGAGTAGCAATACGAATTCTCTCATAGGCCAAGGTTCATCAAGAATCGCTGTGTCTGCTCCGGGGTAAGCGCGGGCGCATCCTGAAGGAACGTGGAGAGATCTCCGGCCGTTGGAATCCGACGTGGAACGTCAACACCTACTTCAGCAAGCGCAGCACGTGCCTGCGACGAGCTAATCGTAGCTGATGAGCGCTCTGCGAATTCTGTTGGCAGCAGCTCTAGGCCTATCTCCTTCTCGTAAGAAAGCAGACCCTCATGTCTCTTAACACCTGTCAAATTCGAACCCCTCGCCACCTGGAGAACCCCCTGGCCAAACTCATCTCCATGAGTCGCGAACGCGCTAGCTACGACTGGGTCTTGGGTCGTCGGTGTGATGCCAACACGTTGTGTGCCAGGGCTCCCCGGATACCCCGAGGTCGTGCCGCGGAAGAGAAACCCTTCATCACCGGCTGAGGCGGTCGCCGCTCGCCCCGATTGCGGGCTAAAAACGCGGTTGCGCAGTTGGCTGGCACCAGAAGCGGCGCGTACACGAAGATTGTTTGACGCCGTGGTCAAACCATCGCGACTCGTAGCAAGGGTTCGACTTAGCGATGCTGAGACATCAGCGGAGCGCTGGCGTGCTGCTGTAGCTATGCGCTGCGTCACCTGTGTCGCCGCCGATCGCGTGACGGCAACAGCTGAGGTCACGGCGTGACCAGCTGTTGAACCAGCAACTCGCTGACCCACTTGCGTCGTGGCCACCCAACGAGTCCCTGCTCCAACGAGCGGGCCAGCTGCGCCGAAAGTGCCTCCCACTACGGCGTCAAACGTGATTGATGAGAGGTCGAGTGCCCTAGTATTCGGATCGCTGTCCAAAGCCCGATAGGTGGCTCCACCGGCGACGGCGGCGAAACCGACGGCTACTCCGACGGCGACAGCTGCGATGGTCGCTTTGTGGTCGCTAACGAACTTGGTGACGGAGCTCCATCCGAAGTTGCCGAGGTAGTCGGTGTAGATGGTTGGGGCGTTGAAGGCGTACATGTAGGGGTGGAATGTCGCCGGGTTCTCAATGTCGAACCCGGCCCGATCTCGCTGCAGGAAGCGTCCGACGGTTGGGTCGTAGGAGCGGGCCAGGAAGTCGATCCGCTCGGCGTCGATGTCGTGAAGTTCGCCGGCGAAGCCGAAGATGCTGACTGCCTTCTGGTTGCCGACGTATTGACCGAAGTCGGCGAACGTGGCGATCTTGGACGGAATCCCGTTTGAGCCGACAGAGCCCATGACCGTGCCGACCAGGTCGGTCAGCAGCACCTCGGTCTTCGGGTTGTTGCCGACAGTCTGCGACAGCAACCGTTGAGATTCGTCTCGTATGAAGAATCCGGCGTCGTCGCCCACGGCTTCAATGACGTGGCTCATGTCGTAGATGTACTCGGTGCGGTTCTTGCCGCTGATGGTGACCAGGGCCCGTCCGAGTCCGTCGCGCTGCCACGATTGATGACCCGCTGCGATGAGTTCGTTGCGCAGGTTGTAGTCGTAGTGTGTTTGTTCGGCCTTGCCGACCGGTTTGCCCTTCGGGTTGAGCCGCTGAGTCGATGCGGCAACAAGACTCCCGTTGTGGTCGTAGCGGCGATCGGTCACCGTCGCCTTGTTCTTACTTCTCGCCGTCCCGTTAAGCAACTGGTCGCCGTCGTCGTAGTGATACGACACCGACAATGAGTCTTTTGGTGACGGGGTGTTCGGGTTGTCGCTGGCGTGGTAGCTCAGTCGGTTGCCGACTGCGTCGTAGGTGTATGATGCAGTGTCGCCGCCCGCCACCTCGCTGCCGATCAGTCGATTGAGGCTGTCGTAGTTGTAAGACGTGGTCTCAGGTCCGTCGTTACCCGGGTCACCTGGCTTGCTGGTCTTCTTGCCGTTGCGCGTCGTGAGCGTTCGGCTGGCAACCAGATCATCAGCGGTGTAGGTGTACTCCACACTGAGAAGCGTTGCCGTCGGGTTCGCTTTGGGACCCTGACGGTCGATTGAAACGATGTTGCCCTCGGGGTCGAAGGAAACATCGGTCGTGACCATGTTCGGATGGGTCACCTGCCGAACCTGGCCCAACTTGTCGCGGCTGTAGGTGATAACCCCTGAGGGGTCGGAGATTGACTCCAGGCGGTTGGCGGCGTCATAGGTGCGGACGCTGTCGAACCCGCCGTCGTAGCCGAGTTCAACCACGTTGCCGTTTAAGTCGTAGGCGTGCTCGACTCTGCTGCCAAGGGCATCAGTGGAGGCAATCAGAGCTGGTAGTTCTGCCATCCAAGGTCTCGAAGCACCCGAAGCTCTTCTGCCGGCGGTCGCTCCGGTAGGCCGTCGTCACCACCGCAGTCGAAGCCTTGCGATTCAAGCTGGCCGACCATGGCGGCCACGGTGGCGTCGACCACCAGGTTGAACTGGTCGCGGATGACCGGATAGTCGAAGTTGTGGTCCAGGAACAGCACCTCGACGTGGGCGTGCGGCCCGGACGCGGCGTCCAACTCGGCGTAGGGGAGGAGGCCTTCGGGGTCCTGTACATCCCGGGTGGACGGGCGACCGGTGAACTCGGGAACGGTCTCCAGGAATCGCTGGGCGAAAGCTTTGTCGTCGGCGTCTGACGCCCAGGTCAATACACCACCGTTGTCGGCGTCGCCGAACGGCTCACCGCTGTCGGCATTGAAAGCCAGGGTCACGGTGAGGTCTGGGT
>JAHDFR010000316.1 GCA_020628065.1 Acidimicrobiales bacterium | reverse complement strand
TCGCTCCGGCTCGTCGTGTCGGCTTCTTCTTCACCTATGCGACGTCGCAGCACACGAACAGCAGCGGTTGGGCCCTGTTCGACGCGGCTATCAACTGGCTGACCGGCACCGGTGGCCCGTCGAACACGGCTCCCACCGTCGACGCTGGGAACCCTGCGTCGGTGCAGGTGTCGGCGTCGCATCAGCTTGCTGCGACGGTGACCGATGACGGTCTGCCGACAGGCTCCACGGTCACGTATTCGTGGACGACTCAGTCTGCGCCTACGGGCGGTACGGCGTCGTTCTCGTCGACCAGCGTCGAGGACCCGACGGTCAGCTTCAACGTCGCTGGCTCCTACACGCTGCGCCTCACCGCCGACGACAGCGAACTGACTGACTTCGACGAGGTGACGATCACCGTCACGTCGGGTCAAGGGTCACAGGGCAACAGCCGGGTCACCACCGACCTGCTCGCCCTGTACGAGTTCACCGAGACCTCCGGCTCGACCGTGGCGGACACGTCGAATGTTGGTGTGCCGATGGATCTCACGATCTCCAACACCGGTGTCACCAACTGGACCGGCGACGCCCTCGAGGTGAACGGAGACACGCTCATCTCGTCGAACGGCGCGGCATCGAAGGTCAACACCGCAGTCGCGGCTTCGGGTGAGATCACCATTGAGGCGTGGATCGCTCCGGCGAACGTCACCCAGAACGGCCCGGCTCGGATCGTGACCGTGTCGGCATCGCCCTATGAGCGGAACGTGACCCTCGGCCAGGGCGTGTGGTCGTCGTCGGGTGACCGTCTCGAAGCACGCCTTCGTTCCACCGGGACCGGAACCAACGGCACCCCAGCAACGCAGACCTCTGTCGGGACGCTCAACACCGGACTGCAGCACGTCGTGTTCACACGAGACGACACTGGTGTCACGACCGTCTACATCGACAACGCACCGGTCGCGACGGGGACGGCATCGGGGGATCTGTCGAATTGGGACGCCACCATGGGCTTCGGCCTCGCGGCCGAGCTCGACAACTCCCGGTTCTGGCACGGCGACTTCCACCTCGTCGCCATCTACGACCGAGCCCTCACGAGCGCCGAAGTCAGCCAGAACCACGCAGCCGGTCCCGACCCGGCGACGACAGCACCGGCGAACGTGACGACCACGTCGTACTACACGTTCGCCGGCCGAATGATCGGCTTCGCCACCGACGGAACGCTCACCACCACAGCAGGCAACCATCTCGGGTCCACCGAGATCACCAACACCGGCGGCACGACCCAGCGGCAAACGTACCTGCCGTTCGGCGGAGTTCGTTCATCTGCGGCCAACGCCCTCGGGACTGATCACACCTACACGGGTCAGGTCGATGACGGGCTCGGCTGGATGCACTACCGAGCCCGCCAATATGACCCCGTCCTGGGTCGATTCATGCAGGCTGACACGATAGTCGGCGATGGCCTAAACCGATACGGATACGTAAAGAACAACCCTCAGGTCCACACAGACCCGAGTGGCAGAGAGACGTGCGGCTATCGGTCACTTGGCGACGGAAACGGTAGACAATACGTCTGCTGGAGCGAAGTTGAGAATATTCAAGGTGTCCGCGCTCTCGACACCGTATGCAACGCATCTAAGTGCACTATCGCGGGACCAGCTACTGACCCGAATCCTCCATGCGACAACTCACACCCTGATTGCAACATAGTGTGGAAGCGGATCGCTGCCGGCCTTAGGTTGATGGGTGAGATTTCGCTCGCAGTTGCCCTCGCGTTCGAACCAATTGGTACCGGGCACGATGTGGTTGCCTGCGCAAGCGGCGATGCGTTCAGCTGCGACGCCGGGACGCTGCCAGTGGTCAGTGGCCGGGCCGATGATCTTGTCGATGCAGTTGACGATGGGATCGGACTTGCGAATCGAGCCAAGAAGAGCGACTTCCTTCGCGGAACTCATGGCAACGTGGGCCGTACTCCGGCCTCCGTCGTCGACGCACTTGAGGGAAGAGAGTTTGCAAGCTGGGATTCCTTCCGGAAGGCCTACTGGCGGGCGGTTGCCGCCGACCCAGACCTAGCCGCTGAATTCTCGCTGGACAACTTCGAGCGCATGAAAAAAGGCAAGGCTCCCCTCGCTGACGAGGCCCAGTGGTGGGGTCAGCGAATCAGCTACGAGCTGCACCACATCACCCCCGTTCATCTCGGTGGTGACCGTTTCGATCTAGACAACATCATCGCTGTGACTCCGCTGTACCATCGAGACGTCCTTGAGAGGCGACTGCACTTCGGAGGGGGCCCGCAGTGACCAGAGATGAACTGATCGATGTAGTGCGAAAACTACAGCACCCAGGAGAGCTCACGGAGGAGGAGGACCATCAACTGGTTCTCACTTATCGTGGGGCTGTCACGGACCCGGACGCCATTGGGTACCTACTGCACTGGGAACGCTTCTTCGACAGCCGGCCATCAGCGGAGCAGATCGTGGACCGTGCGATGTCGCATCGTCCCTGGGCGCTGTAGTCAAGTGGAATTGCCTCGGTAGCTGAGACACCCGTTCCTGCCTGAGGGGATGTGCTGATGGGGAACGGGACTGCCGCGCGTGATGGGGACACCTGATGTAGCTTGCTTCGGCGGGCCTGGAAGGATGAGAACGCCTCCGTGAGCTTGTCCCCGGTCAACTTCTGCTGCGTACTGTTTCAAGACCTTCTGGAGTCAGCGGGTCGAAGGGGGCTCG
>JAHDFR010000315.1 GCA_020628065.1 Acidimicrobiales bacterium | reverse complement strand
GCCGATCTCGAATACAGCCACCCGGTCCCATCGGCCTGGGAGTCAAGATCCTGAGACAGTCCGGCGTTCGGTCATGTCCCCACAGGCGCTATCTCCGCTCCGGCCAGGGTGGCGTTGAAGGTTGCGACGTCGGTGTCGACCACCGAGTCCAACTCGGCGATCTGCTCGTCGATTAGGCCGCCCAGCTTGTCCAGCACCTGGTAAGACTGGGCTGTCGGCCGAGTATCGGCGCTGGCCACCACGGCCACGAGGTCGGACAGTTTCTCGAACAGGCGGATCGGGTAGTGCAACCGGTCACCGGCGGACGTGAACTCTTTCTGTACCAGTTCGTCCTCGATGGCGCTCAGCCGTTCCACCACTGCTTTGGCCTGCTCAGCCGTCTCGTCGCTGGTGCCGTCCCGTTCACCCAACTCGTTGAGCTGAGCGGTCATGCGACGGATCCGGTTGATGGCCCCGACGGCGTCGTCCAGCTTGGCCTGGATGGCCAACAGCAGGTCCCGCTGCTCAACGAAGTCGGCGTCGGAGGTTTCCACCGCCGGGTGACGCAGCAGGTTGAATCGGGCGGAAGTGGTGTCGCCGCCAATGGTCAGGCGCACCTCGTACTCGCCCGGCACCACCAGCGGACCCTTGGACGGGCCGTGATTCTTGGCCCCCTTCATCTTCGGTCCGTGGACATGGCGCATGTCCCACTGGAAGCTGTTCATGCCTTCATCAGCCGTACAGTACAGGCCCGATCGCTCGTCTTTATCTTCCGGGATATCGGACGTGTAGGAGTTGACCTCGTTGCCTTCGGAGTCGAAGAACGACAGCGTGATGGGCTCGGCTGGCTTGGCGCCCAGCCAGTAGGTGACTCGGGCGCCGGTGGCCAGGTCGGTACCGGCATCCAGCACCCGCTTGGTCTTGTGGCCGGTCTCCGCCTCGTCCAAGTAGAACGTGGCGTTCTGACCGATGGTGACGTGGTAGTTCTTGCCGCCCACCGAACCCCAGAAGTCGGCGAACAGATCGGGTGGGGTGCGAACCGTGTCCCGAGGGGCGAACACCACACCCTTGGCCGAAGCGATCTCGTTCGGCTCTTCGGCCAGTTGGTGCAGCTGGGTGAGGTCGTCGAGAATCCAGAACGACCGTCCATGAGTGGCCACCACCAAATCGGTGTCTTTCACCACCATGTCGTACACCGGCGTGGGTGGCAGGTTGGCTTGCAACGACTGCCAGCTGTCGCCCCCGTCGAACGAGACGTGAATACCCATCTCGGTGCCGACATACAGCAGACCGGCCCGATTGGGATCCTCCCGAATGACCCGGCAGAACTCGCCGTCGGGCACACCGGCGTCAGAATCGACCCGGTCAATTCGCTCCCAGGTTGAACCCCAGTCGGTGGTCTTGTAGACGTACGGTGCGTAGTCGCCCATCTTGTGGCGGGCCACTGTCATCCATGCCGTTCCCTCGGTGTGAGGCGACTCCACCAGGGAGGTGACCTGGGAGAATTTCTCCACCCCGGGCGGGGTCACGTTGGTCCACGATCCACCGTCGTCGTGGGAGACATGCACCAGGCCGTCGTCGGAGCCGGCCATCAGCGTTCCCGGCCGATGAGCCGAAGCCAGGAAGGAGAAGATGGTGGCGTACATCTCGGCCCCGGCGGTATCGATGGTAAGCGGCCCTGAGCCGCCGAGGGTGTCGGGGTCGGCGTAGGTCAAGTCGTCGCTGATGGCCTCCCACGACATGCCCTCGTCCCGGGTGCGGAACACCTTGTTGCCGCACACATATAACGTGTCGGGATCTTGGGGGGAGAAGACGATGGGGTAGGTCCACTGGAAGCGCACTTCGGCGGTGGCGCCGTCGTTGTAGGCTTCGGGCCACACGCTGACCAGTTGTACCTGATTGGTGCGACGGTTGTAGCGCTGCAGCGCTTCACCGCCACCGGGGGAGGAGCCGATGGCCCCGATCCACACTACGTCGGGGTCCCCAGGCTTCGGAGCGATGTAGCCGCTCTCGCCCGTGCCGGGTGGGTAGCAGTCGCCCCAGTTGATGGCTCCCCGGCCGGTGGATGACGGCACGGCAATAGAGGAGTTGTCCTGCTGGGTGCCGTACACCATGTAGGGGTACTGATCGTCGGTGGCCACATGGTAGAACTGGGCGGTCAACTGGTTGTAGATAGACGACCATGACTCGCCTCCGTTCATGGAAACCCAGGCTCCGCCGTCGTCGCAACCGATCATGCGGTCGGGGTTGGCCGGGTCAACCCAGATGGCGTGGTTGTCGCCGTGAGGGGTCGTGAACTCGTCGAACGTCTTGCCGCCGTCAACCGAGCGCCAGGTCTTCTGGTTCATGATGAACACGGTGTCGGGATCGGTGGGGTGGGCCTCGACGTGCATGTAGTACCAGGGGCGCCAGCTCAGATCCGGCTGCGAGCACACTTTCTCCCAGCTGTCGCCGTGGTCGTCGGTGCGATACAAGCCTCGCTTGCGGCCTTCGGCCTCGATAATGGCCCACGCCCGACCCGATTGGGCCGGCGATAATGACACGCCGATCTTGCCCAAGGTGCCTTCGGGCAGACCCTTCTTCCGGCCGGTCCCGTCGCCCGAGGGGTCAGCGACGTTCTCCCAGGTGTCGCCCCCGTCGAATGATCGCCACAGGCCGCAGTCCGGCCCGCCGGAATCGATCGACCAGAACGTTCGTCGGGTCTGCCAGATCGAGGCCATAAGGATCCGAGGGTTGT
>JAHDFR010000095.1:13511-17131 GCA_020628065.1 Acidimicrobiales bacterium | reverse complement strand
CGTGGGCCGGGTAGGATTTGAACCTACGTAGGCGATGCCGGCGGATTTACAGTCCGCTCCCTTTGGCCACTCGGGCACCGACCCAGAGAGCATTAGGCTACCGCGCCGGACGCCACTTCATCACCGATTTCGGAACAATCGCACTAGGTTGTAGCCATGCCGAGTTTCGACGTTGTCTCAGAAATCAATATGCAGGAAGTCCGCAACGCCGTCGACCAGACCGGGCGCGAAGTAGCCAACCGGTTCGACTTCAAGGACACCAACTCCACTATCGAGCTGAACGACTCCGACATGGTTATCCGCCTCGAGTCGGCCAGCCAGGACCGCATGATTGCCTTTCGCCAGGTGGTTGAGGAGAAGCTAATCAAACGCAAGGTCTCGCTCAAGTCGCTGGACTTTGGGGACATCGAGGACGCGGCCGGTGGTCGGGCTCGCATGACCGTCGGCCTCAAGGCCGGCATCTCGTCGGAGATGGCCAAGAAGATCAACACCCACATCAAAGACATGAAACTCAAGGGCATCCAGTCACAGACTCAGGGTGACCAGGTGCGTGTGTCGGGCAAGAAGCGGGATGTCTTGCAGGACGTCATCGCCTCACTCAAAGAAGCCGACTTCGACTTACCTCTACAGTTCGAGAACTTCCGAGACTGAGCTCACCGGAGCCACTCGCCAGAGCGAAGGGCGGCAATCCGAGCCTCAGGCTGTGGGTGGGTGGCGAACATGTTCGACATATTGATGCGTCGATTGGCCAACGGGTTAATGATGTAGTGACTGGCCTGCGGTGGAGGAACGCTCGACTCGATCTCCATCGAGTAGCCGTGCAGCTTCTCCAGCGCTCGGGCGAGAGGCTCCCCGTCGTTGAGTAGCCGAGCTGCCTGGCGGTCGGCCTCGAACTCACGACTCCGGCTGATGGCCATCTGAATGAGAGAGGCCGCCATGGGAGCGAGGATGGCGAATCCGATCATGATTATCGGGTTTCCGTTGTCCCGATTGGACCCTCGGCCTCTAGCGCCCCACATGGCCATATTGGCGGCGTAGCTGAGGGTGGTGGCGATCATCGCCGCCACCGAGCCGATCAGAATATCCCGATTGCGGATGTGGGCCAGCTCATGAGCCAAGACGCCGCGTATCTCGTCCCACGTCAGCGCTCGAAGCAGCCCCTCCGTTACGCAAACCGCAGCGTTGGAAGGGTTCCGGCCGGTGGCGAATGCGTTCGGTTGCTGTTCGGGGCTGACGTAGAGTGCGGGCATCGGCATCTCGGCCCGAGTCGTCAGTTCCTCCATGATGTCGAAATATTCGGGAAGCTGGGACCGTTCAACCTCGACGGCCCGAGCCGACCGAATAGCGATCTTGTCGCTGAAGAAGAACGAGCCACCGATCATGAACAGCGACATGACAAACGCGATTGTCAGCCCGCCCCGGCCGAAGAATGAACCGAACAGCATAAGCAGGCCGGCCAAAGCGGCCAGGAGCACAGCGGTCTTCACCCCATTTCTCATGGTTCAAATCTATTGTCGACCGCTGCTGTTGCCGTGGATTCAGCCGTAGAGGAGAACAAAGTCGGCGGCGAATTCGTTGAACGAAGCAGCGTCGGCCTGACGACCTAGCGCGCCGACTCCCCCGTCGTCGATGTCATCGAAGGTGAGACAGCCCAGCTCGGAGGCGTCGTTAACCGTTCGCAGTTGAGCTATCACGTCGTCGCTGAACACCCTGACCGTCTCGGGCAGTTCGAATCCCAGCGTTTCCGGGGTCTCGGCCACCGTGCCATCAAGGTTGATCGCTTCGGCGTACAGACAGGCACCCTGCCACAGTTCCCGCATGATCAGGATCTGCTCACCGTTCGTGGTGATGTGACCGTTGTAAACCCACTCTGGCGACTCTGTGCTGGTGATCAGCCGTCGCTCCACTTCGATCAGTTGATCGGTCTCGAGATTGAGAGCCAGCACGGACACTTCGAACTTCACTTCGTCCCCGGAAGCGGGCGACATGTTGACGAACTGGTCGATAAACAGATATGACGTTCCGTCCAGTTGGGCAATGTCCGTCGGCCATCGTTGAACCACGTCGGCTTCGATTGCCGGCAGTTCGATGACAACGGCTGATCCGTCAACTCGGTCGTGAACGAGTATGCCGTCTTCATCAACCTTCAGTGAGCCGCCGTAGCCGTCAGCCACGACGCCATCGCCGTCGGCCTCACGTACCGCTTCTTCCAGTTCGCAGTCAACCGCCGCGTAGATGAACCGGGGTCCGGCGACCGTGCCCAAACCGTCGTCAAAGAGGAACGTTCGGTTCTCGTTGCTCGGTGTTTGTTGGCCATCGGTTTCGTATCGGCCCGAAGCCTCAACCCGCAATCCGTCAGCCCGACCCTCACCCCGAAAGCGAAACACCGATCCACGATCTTCATCGGTTCCACGAAGGCGCCGCTCGTCGATGGAGATGTTCTGCTCACCGTCCATCCAGACTTCGATGGTGCCGGCGCCGCTGTCGTTGTCGTAGTTGTAGCAGAGTTCAAGCGAGGCGCCGAGAGCCTCGATCAACGGCTGGGACACAGTGTCGCCGTCAGGATCCGACGCGACCTCCCCGGCCTCCGACTCCCCCAGCGAGACCAGACTTCCATCGTCATCACCGACCTCGACGGCCAGAGAACCGTCCGCCGCCTCAAGCAACTCCGGTGAGTCCTGGATCGAGCTGACCAGCCCGAGGGCGCCCACCGCCAACGCCGCAACCGACGCCAATCCTGAGGCCACCCGCTTGTTGTGAGCACGCCGCTCACCGCGGGCGGCGATGGCGCCGAGATCCGGCTGCTGGTGGCCTTCGACAGTGACGGCGTGATGGAAGCGCTCCTCCAGATCCATCACGATGCCCTGTCTCCTGCGTACCGGGGGGAGTAGCCGTCACCCAGGGTCTGCCGCAAGCTGGCGAGCCCGCGATGCAGTCGACTCTTGACGGTGCCGGGAGAGATTTCAAGAGCGGCAGCCGTCTCGGCTTCGGAATAGTCCAACACCATCCGAGCCACCACCACTGCCCTAAGTTTCATAGGTAGATCGCCGACAGCGGCGGCCAAGTCAGGATCGGCGAAGCTGTCTTCGTACGATGTCGGCGATCGACGAGCCGACAGCAGCTCAATCTCTCGGCCCCGCCTCCACTGTTTCCGACGACCCCAGTTCAGACCGACCCGGTACACCCAACCGGCCGGATTCTTCATCTTGCTGACTTTCGACCAACGTTCAAAAGCGCGAGCGAACGCTTCGTCGGCCGCTTCAGTCCCGAGGTCACGAGAGCCCAGAGCCCAACCCAAGGCGTGAGCCACGTTGCCGTAGCTTTCATGGCAGAACTGCTCAAAGGCGGCCCCGGCTTTGCCGCTGACGATTGGGATCTGTGATGTCACCGGTGCCTTACCCAGCGTGAGCGCGACTGTAGGTAGCCCGCCGGGGTTTACGAATGTCAGCGTGGCGCTCACATCTAGTTAAAGGCATGAGAGCAGATTAGCGTTCCGTGGCAGCTGATCTTTTTCAGGGCGTTTGAAAGTTGACCCAATTGCAATAGGCCGATTGCCCTATCGGCCGGACGCTAGATCTTGAACAGTTTGCCCGCTGTCTACACCGATCTACAGCGCACCC
>JAHDFR010000095.1:0-13411 GCA_020628065.1 Acidimicrobiales bacterium | reverse complement strand
CAGGCAAACTCGTAAAGGTCCGCCTCCGGCAAGCTCGCCTGCGGCGAGCCGACGGCTTAGTCTTCGTCGCCCCCTTCGGCTGCTCGGGTGGCGATCTCGTTTACCACGCCAGGGTCGGCCAGCGTTGTGGTATCGCCGAGCTCCCGACCGTCGGCCACATCACGCAACAGGCGACGCATGATCTTGCCGGAGCGGGTCTTGGGCAGATCCGGCACGATAATCACGGTCTTAGGCCGAGCGATCTTCCCGAGCTTGGTTCCGACATGCTCGCGGACCTCATTGCCCAGTTCCACCGACGGCTCATTGCCGCCTCGGAGAATCACGTAACCGATGATCGCCTGGCCGGTCACGTCGTCATTGGCTCCCACGACTGCCGCCTCGGCTACGGCCGGATGATCCACCAGCGCCGACTCGACTTCCGTGGTCGAAATACGGTGGCCGGACACGTTCATGACATCGTCCACTCGACCCAACAGCCATAGATAGCCGTCGTCGTCCAACTTCGCTCCGTCGCCGGCAAAGTAGCGGCCCTCGAACCGTGACCAGTAGGTGTCCTTGTAGCGCTCCGGGTCGCCCCAAATGCCGCGCAGCATTGACGGCCATGGCTTGGTGATCGTCAGGTAGCCACCACCATTGCTGACCGGATTACCGTCGTCGTCCACCAGCTCAGCGAACACCCCGGGAATCGGATGGCAGGCGGAACCGGGCTTAGTGGCGGTGACGCCGGGCAGCGGGGTGATCATGTTGCCACCGGTCTCGGTCTGCCACCAGGTGTCGACGATGGGTCGCTCGCTACCGCCGATGTGTTCGTGGTACCACATCCACGCCTCGGGGTTGATGGGCTCGCCCACTGTGCCCAACACTCGAAGCGACGACAGATCGTGCTTTTGAGGTTCCTGCACACCCCACTTCATGAACATGCGAATGGCGGTGGGAGCGGTATAGAGCTGAGTGACCTTGTATCGCTCGATGATGTCCCACAGCCGGTCTTTGTCCGGCGTATCCGGGGTGCCCTCGTACATGACGGAGGTGACACCGTTGGTTAACGGACCGTAGACGATATAACTGTGGCCGGTCACCCAGCCGATGTCGGCGGCGCACCAGTAGATGTCGGTGTCCGGTTTGATGTCGAAGACGTATTTGTGGGTGAACGCCACCTGGGTCAGGTATCCGCCAACGGTGTGCATGATGCCCTTGGGTTTGGCCGTGGTTCCCGACGTGTAGAGAATGTAAAGCAGCTGCTCGGCGTCCATCGGCTCGGCCGGGCAATCGTCGGAGGCGCCGGCCATGGCTTCGTGCCACCAGATGTCCCGACCCTCAACCATGTCCGGGTTGAGATCGCAGCGGTTGGCCACAATCACCTTCTCCACCGAAGGGGCTCCGGATGCCAGGGCGGCGTCCACTGTCGGCTTGAGCGCGCTGGCCGCCCCCTTACGGAAGCCTCCATCGGCGGTGATGATCACTCGAGCTTGAGCGTCATCACACCGGTCGACGATGGCGTCCGCCGAGAAGCCACCGAAAATCACCGAGTGGGCCACTCCGATTCGGGCACAGCCCAACATGGCGATGGGCAGCTCCAAGATCATGGGCATGTAGATGGCGACCCGGTCGCCCTTTTCCAAACCCAGTCCTTTGAGGACGTTGGCGAACTTTTTCACCTCGGTCAGAAGTTCGGCGTACGTCAGCGTCTGGGTGTCACCGGGCTCGCCCTCCCACAGGTAGGCGATCTTGTCACCGTTGCCTGCTTCGACGTGACGATCAAGACAGTTGGCGGTGATGTTGAGCTCACCGCCAACAAACCACTTGGCAAACGGCAGATCCCACTCGAGTGTCGTGTGAAAGTCTTTGTCCCACGAAACGAGTTCCCGTGCCTGGCGGGCCCAGAAGGCCTCGTAGTCGGCATCAGCCTCGTCATACATCGATCGATCACCGGCGTTGGCTTGCCCGGCGAAGTGCTCCGGTGGAGGGAACACCCGGTTCTCTACCTCGAATACTCCGATCGTCTCCGACATGGCTACTCCTTTAACATGACCCGGTAAACATGACCCGGCAAACGTGACCGGGTAAGCGTGATCCAGCAAACGTGATCCGGCCGACAGTGCGGACCCGGTCGTTCCCCTTCAAATCCAGACACAGCTGTGCCCAACCGGTTCAAGGCTAGTCTCGCCTACCCGGTTGATGGTAGTGGCTGGCTGGTAAGCCATGCCATGCTCGCCCCACGATCGACGCTCGACCGCCGTCCAACGGAGCCGGGCCGGGTCTACACAGCAGGTCAGCTAGCGGTAACCGTCGCCAAATCTGAGATAAGCACCGTCGCCAACATGTTGAGCCCGGCCTCAAACGTCTCCTCTTCATCGGCCTGCTGCAGATGGCAAAGGAACTCACTCACGTAGAGGTCATCCGCTTCCGGCGCGGCCTTTGCCGCCTCAGCGATAGCGGAGACGTACATGCTCGACGACGCGAATCCGGTGACGAACGAGCAGATCAGCCGATACGCCTTGGCGGCCTCGGCCGGAGTTAGACCGCGTTGAAGCAACCTCGTACCACTCCAAAGAACACCTCGGGGACCGGCGGGTGAACTTGCCACCCGTTTGGTGTACAGCTCATGAGCGGCCGGATGCTCAAACATACGGCGAATAGCTCGCAACCATGAGGCAAACTCGTTACCGCTGCCTGCGTCCAGTTCGGAGATGACCACGCTGTCGTACAGCCGATCCAACATGGCATCGAGCAGATCATCTTTGTTGTCGAAGTAGTAGTACAGCGACATCGCATCGATGCCAAGGTTTTCACCCAGCCTACGCATCGTCAGATAATCGAATCCGTGCTCTTCGATCAGCACCAAAGCGGCGTCGGCAATGACAGTACGGCTAAGCGGCGATCTATTGGCGGCGACCATGAAGACACAATGCTAGTCGAAACAGCAATAATTGTGGTGCCCAACCAAAAAAGGCGTTGCCGCACCGAGTTTCAACACCCAAGAACTACCATCCGGTGGGTGTTTAGCCGGATCTACCAAACCGCCACCAACCACGAACCAAGCCCCGACGCGTCGCATAGCGCGTCGGCCTCTGACACCCGGCTCCGCATCTTAAGCGCCAGCACGTCGGGCTTGGCGGCGTGCTCCGACCAGTAGCGGCGCCCCTCCTCCACCAGGCTCTGGATACCGTAACGGAGCAGAAAGTCCGCCTGTGACTCAACCATCGGTGCTGCAGGAAGCTGATCAACAGCGATGTCGGTCGTGATATCACAAGCCGACAACTCCTGATAGAAATCCTCGACCCGTTCATGTTGGCGATACGCCCGCAACCAACCCCCTCTGCGGGCCAGAACGGCGGTGGACTCGACCCCGTAGTCGAGCATGCACACCCGGCCCGGATGACGCTCCAGAAGCTCAAGCATCAACGTGTTTGCCCCCTCCAGCAGAGGCAGGCGGGTTCCAGGCACCAAGTCATCGACGCCGGGCAGGGCCATCACCCGATCCACAGCAACGTCGCCGGCACCGACCGGCTTCAACTGCTCCAGCCCGTCGACGACATAGACCTCGTGCAGCTGACCGTCGCCAATCTCAAGGATGCGGAAAGGCACGTTGTCAAGCAGTTCGTTGCCAATCACAACCGCGTTGTCGAGCCGCTCGGGCAACTGATCGCCGGTGTGCGGGCCGGCCCGATCCACGCCGACCAAGCTCCACGATCGGAGACCGTCGTCGCCTGACCGCCCCTGGATAGCCGAGGTCATCGACCTCAACAGTGTTCCCGGACCTGTGCCGAGATCAACCACGGTGAATGGCTCGGGGCGCCCCATCTCCTCCCACCACTGCAGGCAGGCATTAACCATGACCTCCCCGAATAGAGGACCAACTTCGGGGCTGGTGATGAAGTCGCCTCTCCGCCTACCGGCCTGACCGCCGGAGGTGTAAAAGCCCTCGGGGCCGTACAACCGACGTTCAACGAACCGGTCGAACCGCTCACATGTCATGTCGCCCCCAAGCCGCTCTCACGAACGAACGAGGGGCCGGCAACAACCGGCCGGTCGCACAAACCGGCCGGCTAAGGAGCGGCGGCAACGGCCGGGAAGTCGGCCCAATCGGGGACCCAGCCGGTGACTCCGGTGAGCAACGTGACGATCACGGTGATGGCAACAGCTGCCGTCAGAGCAGGCGGAATGATGATCGGTGAGTTGTCGCCATCGCGGGCCGGCAAGAACCACATCTGCTTGGCCACGTTCAGGTAGTAGAAGGCGGCGATCACCGAGTTGACGGCGGCCACCAATGCCAGCAACGTGCCCCACAGTTCCCAACCGTCGGTCAGCACCTTGAACACCCAGAACTTGGCCCAGAAGCCACCCATGGGCGGGATTCCGGCCAGCGAGAATAAGAAGATGGTCATGGCCGTCGTCAAGCCGGGTGCCCACCGCAGCATGCCGCTGAACGACTCGATATCGCCGGATCTCGTTTTGCGAGCTGCGATGATCACCACGGCGAACGCACCGAGATTCATGGCGGCGTAAATCACCAGGTAGATGACGATGGCCTGCTGGGCTTCAGCCAGTTGGCCCCCGTACACGGCGAGCGGAGCCAGCATGTAGCCGGCCTGGGCGATACCGGAGTAGGCCAGCATGCGAACCACGTTGTCCTGACGCAGCGCAATCAGGTTGCCGACGGTCATGGTGGCGGCCGACAGGATCCACATGAACGGCTCGACCAGCTCGGGCAGGTCGCCGAAGGCGAAGACGATGATGCTGATCAGCCCGACAAAACCGGCCGCTTTGGAGGCGACGGCCAGGAAAGCGGTGAGTGGCGTAGGGGCACCCTCATAGGTGTCGGGGGCCCAAGTGTGGAATGGAACCGCCGACACTTTGAAGGCGAAACCAATGATGGTGAACAGCACACCCAGCGTGATGAACGGGGCGGAATCGGCGGCGGCCAGCGACTCGCCGATAGCTGTCAGGCGAGTGTCGGCCGCAGCCCCGTACAGCAATGACATGCCGTACAGGAGTATGGCCGAAGCGAAGACGCCCATCAGCATGTACTTGAGGCCGGCCTCGTTTGACTTGAGGTCCCGCTTGCGCCAGGCGGCCATCATGTAGGCCGGGATGGAGACCAACTCCAGCGCAATGAAGATGGTGACCAGATCTCGGGCCGAAGTCATGACCAACATACCCAGCACCGAGGCGGCGATCAGCTGGTAGAACTCCGAGTCGTAGTAGTCGCCCTCAGCCATGTAGTTGCCGGCCAGAAGCACAACGACATAGCCGCTGAGCAGGAACACGCCCTTCAGCAGCAGCGCATAGTTGTCGACCACATAGGCCCCGTCGAACAGAATCCGGGGAATCTCCTCACCCAAGTCCCACAGCGTGAGCACCGGCACCATGGCCAACAGAAACCCGATACCGGTCAACGGCCCGATGAGACGACGCACTCGGTCCAGCCCGACCAGGTCGACAATGGTGACCAGAGCACCCCAGCCGACCAGAATCAGCTCTGGAGCAAACGCATGCCAGTCGATGTGAGGCCGGACGAACTCGAGATCCGTCTGGGCGAGAAGAGTCTGAGCTATAAGACTCTGTAGTAGACCGAGGGCCAGCACTGAGATCAGCCTCCGCTTCCGAGCGCCGCTCCGGACGACATGTTCTTGAAGACATCACCAATAATCGAAACCGGCTCGTTGGTGACATCAAAGATCAGGCCGGGAACAAAGCCAAGCACAACGATCAGGATCAGCATCGGCACCCAGGCCACCCACTCGGTGAAGACCGTGTCGTGAACATCAGGGTGATCGACAAACTCTTCCGACGGTTCGCCGAAGGCGGTCCGCTGCAGCAGCCACAACAGATAGGCGGCGGCCAGCACGGTTCCGATGGCGGCCACCACCATATAGATGCGGAAGACCGTGGTGTTGAGACCGGCGTTGGGGTTGTAGGCGGCAAGGATGGCCGGGAACTCACCCCAGAAGCCGGCCAGGCCGGGAAGACCAAGCGATGCCATGGAAGTGATGGCCAAGATCCAACCCATACGGGGGGCCTGATCTTTGTGGAGCAGACCGCCGAGCCGCTTGATCTCAAGTGTGTGATAGCGCTCTTTCACCGAACCGGCGATGAAGAACAACATGCCGGTGATCAGACCGTGAGCAACCATGCCGAAGATGGCGGCGTTGATGCCAAACGACGTCAGCGTAGCGATACCGAGCATGACGTAGCCCATGTGGGCCACTGACGAAAAGGCGATGAGGCGCTTCATGTCGGTCTGAGCCAAACAACCGAGAGCGCCGTAGATGATGCCGATGACGGCCAGCAGACCGATCCAGGGGGCCCAGGCCACTGCGCCTTCGGGGAGGATGGGAAGAGCGATGCGAACAAAGCCGTAGGTACCCAGCTTCAACAGCACGGCGGCCAGGATGACCGAGCCCTGGGTGGGAGCCTGGGTGTGGGCGTCCGGCAGCCAGGTGTGGAACGGGAACATCGGCACCTTGATACCGAAGCCGAGGAACATGCCGCCGAACAGCAGCGTCTGCTGGCTGGCTGACAGACCTTCGACCGGATCGACGACCCGTTCGGCCAGTTCGACCATGTTGAAGGTGGCCGAACCGGTCAGCCAGTAGAGAGCCAGGAAGCTGACCAGCATGAAGGCTGACCCGAACAGGGTGTACAGGAAGAACTTGATGGAGGCGTACAACCGGTCTTCGCCGCCCCACACGCCGATCATGAAGTACATCGGCAGCAGCACGACTTCGAAGAAGACGAAGAACAGCACCAGGTCCCGGGCCACGAAGGTGCCCAGCATGCCGGTGTGCAACACCAGCATGAGGATCAGGAACGCCTTGGCGTTGCCCGGCTTGGGAATGTGATTCCAGCTGTAGATGATGACCAGCGGGGTGACCAGCAACGTCAGGGCTATCAGCGGCAGCGACATGCCGTCCATGCCGATGGCGTACCGGGCGTTGATCACATCAATCCAGCTGCGGTCGACCGCGAACTGCATGGTGCCACTGGCCCCGTAGTCGAAGTTGGTCAGCAGCAGGATGCCGATGACGAACGACACCGCTGAGGCCACCAGGGCCACCATCTTGTGCAGTTCTTCATCCCGCTCGGGGATCAACATCATGACGACGGCGCCCACCAACGGTGCGAACACCATGGCCGTCAATCCCCAGGAATTCAGGAAGTCCTCCATGAACTTTGGTCCTTCTGCTCTCTAACTCAAACTCAAACTGATTGGATGCTTCGCGGCCCTACACCGCGAAGATAAACACTGCGACCATTACGGTGGCCGCTCCGAACAACAACGTTGCGTACTGACGAACCTGACCGGACTGCATCCCTCGGAGAAGCTGTCCGAACGACGAGGCGGCGGATCCGGAGGCGTTCACCGCACCGTCAACCACACCTTGGTCGATGTAACGGTAGACGAATCGACCGATGCTGACCGAGGTGACGCCAACCAGATTCACCACTCCGTCGAGGATGTTCTGGTTGGTCCAGTTGGCCGCCCGGGCCAGTGGACCCTTGGTGCCACCGGCGATGACGCCGGTGTACAAGTGGTCCAGGTAGTACTTGTTTTCCAGCACCTTGTGGCCGGTGGCCAGCAGCGGGATACGGGATGCCAGGCCGTTGGTGTACTCGGTGGCTTTCGGATCCATGGCGTACAGGCGCTTGTAGTAGTTCCAGACCAAGAAGCCGGCTCCTAGAGCCAGACCGGTGGCCACCACGGCCAATGACAGGCTGGGCTTGGCGTGAGTGAACTTGTTGGCTTCTTTGGAAACGAAGGTGGCGACGCCAGCCGGCTCAACCCAATGCTCAAAGGCCAAGGCGAAACGGGAGGGCAACCGTAGAGCTTCAACGAACTGCTTGGGCATGTTGAAGAAGCCGACCACGACGGCCATGAACGCCAGGATGACCAGCGGGACGGTAATGCGGGGAGGTGACTCGTGAGGCTCCTCGTGGCCCCGGTAGTCACCGAAGAACGTCAGCCAGACGGCTCGGGTCATGTAGGCGGCGGTCATGGCCGCTGTCAACATACCGAAGATAAACGGGATGGTGTAGGTGCCGTTGCCTTCGGTTCCCGGCCACACGCCGGCACCGACCAGAATCTCGTCCTTGGACCAGAACCCGGCCAGCGGGGGCAGGCCGGCCAGCGCAGCGGTACCGATCATGAAGGTGGCGAACGTGGTCGGCATGTATTTGCGCAGGCCGCCCATGTCGGCCTTCATGTCGAAGCTGTGGTGGCAGGCGTGGCTCACCGAGCCGGCACCGAGGAACAGGCAGGCCTTGAAGAAAGCGTGGGTGAACAGGTGGAACAGTCCGGCGGTGTAGGCACCCATACCGAGGGCCAGCACCATGTATCCCAGCTGGGACACGGTTGAGTAGGCCAGCACCTTCTTGAGGTCGCGCTGGACGAAGGCCAACAGACCACCGCCGACACAGGTCAGACCACCGATGAAGGCCATCACGTTGATGGTGCCCCCGGCGATGCCGAAGCCGACAAAGAACACCGGATACAGGCGGCCGATCATGTAGACGCCGGCCACCACCATGGTGGCGGCGTGAATGAGAGCCGAAACCGGGGTGGGTCCGGCCATAGCGTCCGGAAGCCAGGTGTGGAGAATGAACTGGCCGGACTTCGACATCACGGCCGCCATCAGACACAAAGCGGCGATTTGCAGCGTGCCCTTGGAGATGTCGCCGGCCACGGCCATCTCGTTGATGGTCTTGATGCTGAAGCTCTGCCCGGCGGCGAAGTACAGGATGGTCATGCCGATGAGCAGACCGATGTCGCCGACACGGTTGGTCAGGAAGGCCTTCAACGCGGCGTCGGAGTTGTCTTTCTCCTCCCACCAGTGGCCGATGAGGCCGAACGAGCAGACGCCCACGAGCTCCCATCCGACGATGAGCTGCAGTGTGCTGGACGACAGCACCATGAACAACATGGAGGCCGTGAACAACGACAGGAAGGCAAAGTAGTGGGTGTAACGCCGATCGCCCTTCACGTACTCGGTGGAGTAGATGTGAACCAGAAGGGAGATGAAGGTGACGACGAACAGCATCATCACCGATTGACCGTCAACCCACGTACCGATTGAGATGCTGAACGCCTTCTCTTCGGCGTGGCCCTCTTCGTCAGCGTGGGTCTCGCCCTCGCCCCCGGCCGGTTGACCGTGACCGTTGGCTTCTGTTCCCAACGTTGTCCGGTTGGCGTCGGTACCGATCCCGAACCACTCGACCTCGTTGATGATCGGAGCGCCACGAACCTCGCCCTCTTCAGCGGTGAGAACGACGGCTATGGCTTCCTCGCCATCCACCGTAAGCACTTGGGCCTCTTCCTTCTTGTCGAATGAGGCCCGGATGTCACCCATCCAGGTGAAGGTGGTGAGCACGGCCAGAATGAACGCGGCGCTGACAGCAGCGATGCCGATCTCGGCGCCCTTGTTGGGTAGGCGCTTACCAAAGAAAATGATCAGCAGAAACGACAAGGCCGGCAGTGCAGGAATCAACCAGGCGTTGTCGTACAGCCACGAGTTGGCGGCAGCTTCTTCAGCAGCAAGCAGAAACACAGATCAGCCTTTGAGAATGTTGGCTTCGGCGACGTTGATACTGCGCCGGTTGCGGTAAATCAACAGAACGATGGCCAGCCCGACACCGACCTCGGCAGCGGCTACAGCAATCACGAACAGGGCGAAGACCTGACCGGACAGATGCTGATGAAAGGCCCCGAACGCCACCAGATTGATGTTGACGGCGTTCAGGATCAGTTCGATCGACATCAAGACAAGTACACCGTTCTTGCGGGTTAGAACCCCGTACACGCCAATGCAGAACAAGATGGCGGCAAGGAACAGGAACTGGTTAAGAAACACCGACCACTACCCTTCCCGGTTCAGCCTGGAAGCCAGGATGAAGACAACCACGATGAGGATGAGGCACAGGAGTGCAAGTATGAACAGTGACATATCGACGTAAACCCTTCCCGGTCCCTCGTTCTCAATCCCGCCGAGCTACGACGACCGCTCCAATGAGTGCAGCCAACAGCAGCACGGAGAGGGCCTCAAACGGGACGATGTACGTACTAAAAATCTCGTCGGCCACGGCCTCGGTGCGCTGGGGAACCTGCTCAGCCGGCATGGTGACGTCACCGAATCCCTCCCACAGCGAATACATCATGACCGCACCCAGGGCGGTTGCCACCAGTGCGCCAATCCAGCGCTGATCGTAATCCAGATCGGTTTCGGCCCCAATCTTGGCCCGGGTCAACATGACGCCGAACAGCAGCAGGACCATAATGGCCCCGAGGTAGACAAGGACCTGCGTGGCGGCGGCGAACTCGGCGCCGAGGATGACGTAGGTTGCGGCCACAGCCGACAGCACCACCAGCAGGTACAGCGAGGCGTGCACCACATTGTTGGTGGTCACCATCTTGAGCGCAGCGACGACGGCCACCGCGGCGATGATGTAAAAGAAGATATTCGCGATCCAGTTGCCCGTGTCACTGAGGGCGGTTTGGAGTACCAAGTTCATCACGGCCGCGGCACCTTCTTCGCCTTAACCTCGGCGCCGGTCTCGTAAGGCTCGAACTCGGGAACCGTTTCCATCCACTGGCCGAGGCGCTCCTTGTCGTGGAGCAGATCGGCGATGCGGGGCTCGGAGTACTCGTACTCCGGGCTCCAGAACAGAGCCTCGAACGGGCAGACCTCAACACAGATACCGCAGTACATGCAGAGGCCGTAATCGATGTCGAAGCGGTCAAGCTTGTTGACCGAACGGGGCTTGCCGCCAGCTCGCCGGGGCGGGGCCAACGTCTTGTGGCCCTCGATATAAATGCACCAGTCGGGGCATTCACGAGCGCAGAGCATGCATGAAGTGCAATTGTCCTCATGGAGGGCGATGACACCACGGGCACGAGGAGCCGGGTTCTCCTTCTCGTGCGGGTACTGCACGGTGGCGGAACCCTTGGTGACCGTCTTGGTGATCTCGCCGAACGTAACGCCGAGACCCTTTATCACACCGGGAATCTTGGGCATGTTAGAAGACCACCTTGAGGACGCCGGTCACGGCGATGTTGACCAGAGAGATCGGGATGAGAACCTTCCACGCAAACTTCTGGAGCTGGTCCTCGCGGAAACGGGGGTAGGTGAATCGGACCCAGTAGACGATGAAGGTCAGAGCCAACATCTTGACCAGCATCACCAGCGGCCCAATCAGGTTGAACCACGGCGACATGCCGGCGGCCGAGTTACCGCCTTCCGACAGCACCGCTCCGGTGGCATCCAACTCGGGCGCCAAACCGGGGATGATGTCCATCAAGAACGGCGGGATGGACCAGCCGCCCAGGAACAAGGTTGCCCCCAGGAAGGCGAAGATGTTGGCGGTGGCGAACTCACCGATGAAGAACAGCAGGAACCGGAAGCCGGAGTATTCGGTCATGTACCCCGAGACCAACTCCGATTCGGCGATCGGCATGTCGAACGGGGTCTGCGTCAACTCGGCCTGCACCGCTATGAGAAAGATCATGAAGCCCACGAACTGGGTCAGAATGAACGGGTTACCGATCGCCCCCCAACCGAAGATCTCACCGTTGTGTTGGGCCATCACGATGTCCTGCAGGTTCAGCGAACCGGCCTGAATGACCACGCCGACAACAGCCAGAACCAACGGAAGCTCGTAAGCGATCAACTGACCGGCGGCTCGCAGACCGCCCAGCAACGAGTACTTGGAAGCGCTGGCCCACCCGGCCATGAGAATGCCGATGACCGACACCGAGCTGACGGCCATGGCGAAGAAAATGCCGGTACCGAAGTTGGCGAACATGGCGTCGGGACCGAACGGGACAACCAACACCAAAAGGAAGGTGGACAGCAACACGACATACGGTGATGCCTTGTAGACAAACTCGTCAGCCCGACGGGGGACGATGTCTTCCTTTTGCGCCCACTTGCCGACTTCGGCCACCAACTGAAGCGATCCGAACGGACCGGCCTCCATAGGGCCAAGACGGCTCTGCATGAACGACACCATCTTGAACAGATAGAGGTTCACGGTCAGTCCGGCTGGAATCAGCACGGCAACGAAGGCGAAGACCAGCTTGAGAATCGTCTCCTGCCAATAGGCCAGTTCAATCACCGGTCGATGTCTCCCAGAATGAAATACAGCGAGGCCAAGATGGTGATCACGTCGGGAACGTAGGTCCCCTTAAGCAACCACGGCGTAATCGACATGTTGGAGAAGCTGGCCGAACGGATCTTGACCCGGAACGGCTCCAACCCACCCTGGCTGATCACGTAGTAACCCATCTGGCCAAGAGGGTTTTCGGTGGCCACGTAGGCTTCGCCCTCGGGCACTTTGATGATGCGGGGCACCTTGGCCATGATCGGACCGGACGGAATGCCGTCCAACAGCTGGTCGACGATGTTGCAGGCCTCACGGGTTTCCTGCAGTCGCACCCAGTAGCGGGCGAACGAGTCGCCATCGGGGTGGGTCCAGACCTTCCAGTCGATTTGATCGTACACAAGACCGATGTCCGGGCCGTCACGACGAATATCCCAGTCGACACCGGAAGCCCGAATGTTGGCACCCGACAGGCCGTAGGCCAGACCGACGTCACCCGGAATGATGCCGATGCCGCGGGTCCGAGCCTCGAAAATCTCATTGCCAAGCAGGAGATCTTCCATCTCGTCGCAGAAGTCCCGGATGGCCTTGAGCGAAACCTTGGTGTCGGCGATCCAACCAGCGGGGAAGTCGTCCTTTACCCCGCCGATTCGGTCGAAGTTGGGGTGGAAACGACCGCCGGTGGCGGCCTCAATCTGGTTGAGAATGAATTCCCGGTCCCGGAAGGCGTAGAACACCGGGGAGATGGCCCCCAGCTGAACGCCCATGTCACCAAGAAACAGCGTCACGTTGGCGATGCGGGCCAGCTCGAACAAGATGGTGCGAATCCACTGGGCCCGAGGCGGAGCCTCGATGTCCATCAGCCGCTCAGCGGCGAGAATGAACGGCACCTCGTTGGCGAAGCTGCCCAACCAGTCGATGCGGTTGATCAGCGTGGTGACCTGCGGGTAGGTGCGCACCTCGGTCAGCTTCTCGTAGCCGCGGTGCATGTAGCCCATAATCGGATCAGCGGCCACCACTTCCTCGCCGTCGAGGCGAAGCACAACCCGCAGGGTGCCGTGAGTAGCCGGATGCTGAGGGCCGACGTTCAGCGTCATGCCCTCGGTTTCGAGTTCCACGTTCACCCGGGCATCAGCCGCCTGGGAAGCGATGTACGCCATTTGCCGGCGATCGAGCATGTCTGTCACGGTCGCCTCCTTCGGAGGCTTAACGAGTTTCGCCGCTGGCGAAACATCGGCTTGGGTGAAACATCGTGGTACATCGATCGGGGTGAGGTACTCATGAGGGGTCACCGCCTTCGGGGGAAGCTTCCTGC
>JAHDFR010000094.1:2502-17207 GCA_020628065.1 Acidimicrobiales bacterium | reverse complement strand
TCGTTCAGACCGATCAGGCGTCGGGTTGGGCCGATACTGTTCGCCACCGTCACCGTATTCGGCCTTGCCACGGTGGTCCTGGGGTTGACCACGTCCTATGTGGTCGCCGTGGCCGCCCTCGTCGTGTTGAGCGCCGCCGATGCCGTCAGCGTGTTCATTCGGGCCACTCTGGTTCCGCTGGCCAGCCCGGAGGAGATGCGAGGCCGCGTTCTGGCGGTGGAGAACGTATTCATAGGGGGTTCCAACGAGCTGGGGGCGCTGGAGTCCGGGTTGACCGCTGCCTGGTTCGGACTGGCTCCGGCTGTTGTTGTGGGTGGGGTGGCCACGGTCGCGGTGGCCGTGGTGTGGGCCACACTCTTCCCTGATCTTCGACAGGTCGATCGCTTTGCTGATGTGGCCCCGGTGGCCGTTCCCCCGGATGCCGGGGTTGGATAGGCCCGACTATGTCGACCGGAATTGGTTGTCGAGACTGGTTTAAAAGGATCACCGGCGGTGGTCTGACCGACCGGTAACATGAGGTCTGTGAGCGACAACGGCGAGCGCAAGGGGGGCGTCACCGATCAGTCGGCTGACGCCGGTAAGAAGAAGTTTGTCACGGCGGAACTCGAGGGGGCGGACGGCTACAAACTGTTGACCGGCCTGATTGTGCCTCGGCCCATTGGGTGGATCGGATCCCGGTCACCTTCGGGGGTCAACAATCTGGCGCCTTACTCGTTCTTCAACGCCATCTCCGGTGATCCGCCCACCATAGTGTTCAGCCCCGGGGCCGGTAGCGGCAACCGCCGTGACACGGCAGATAATGTGCGGGCCACCGGCGAATTCACGGTCAACATCGTCACCGACGAGGTTGCCGAAGCCATGAACGCCACCTCCGCCAGCCTGCCGGCCGATGAGGACGAATTTGCGCACGCCGGGGTGACAGCGCTTGAGAGCACGATGATCAACGCCCCTCGGGTGGCGGAGTGCAAGGCTCAGCTTGAGTGTCGACTTAACAACGAGTTACACGTGGGGCGATCCGACGGCGGCAACTGGTTGCTGGTCGGCGAAGTCGTGGCCTTCCACATCGACGTCGATCTGTTGGACGGCACCCGGGTTGATCAGCAGAAGTTGAAGGCCATCGGACGCCACGCCGGCAACTCGTACTCACGAACCTGGGAGCTGTTCGAACTCGCCCGCCCGGCGTAAACACCGTAGCTAGCTGCGGGTGTTCAGGACGGTTCGAGGACGCCGCGCATAATGGTGCGACCGGAGTGACCTGGTTGCCCGTCCAGTGGCTCGATGGAAACATCAATTACGGAGAACTCGGCGATGTCGACACCCACCGGCATGGGCACGACGGCGTCATCGTAGACCACTCCCAGAGGAAGAACCTCTTGACGTCCGGGGTCGGTCAACCACAGTGCCAGATACTGGACGTCGGGGTCCAGCATGCCGTCGTCGATCAGTGCGGCCTGAAGGTCGCGGTCGAAGTTGAGCCTGATGCTGCTCTGGTTGTCGCTCTCCAGTAGTGCGGCGGTGGCCGTCACATCGAGATCGATGGCGGCCCCTTCAGCCAGCAGGGTTGCGCCGGCGGCCTGATCGCCGGAACCGCTATCAGTGGCCAGGACGGTGATCAGCCCGCCGATAATGACCAGAGCCACGGCGGCGGCCAGGGGCAGCAGGTTGTTGACGTTGTGGGCCACCGCCGGTGGCCGTTTCGGCACTTCGCCCAGGGCTGAGCGCAGTTGCACGGTCTCGGTAAATCGCCGGATGTTGTTCGGTTCTTCGCCGCTGTTTCCGTCGGCACCATCGGCTGAGCCGGGCTCGACACTCTCTGAATCGCTGTCCACCTAAAGAATCTCCATTTTTCCCCGGGTTGGTAGCCGATTGCTGGCTTCCGACCGGACAAGTCCCCAAGACGATTCCACCGCCGAGATCACTGTACCGTCTGGCGTGAACCACTCTGAACAGGCTTAACTACCTTCTGTGTCATCCTCTTCGTCCTCTTCTGGATCATCCCCAGTGTCATCCTCTCCGTCCTCTTCTGAGTCATCATCCGGTTCCGACATGTTGGCCGCCATGGCCCAGGCCGCTCCCGACAAGCCCTGTGTGATCGACGACCGGCCCGGTGGATCGGCCCGAATGTTGACCTACAGCCAGTTCAACTCCACGGTGAACCGACTGGCCAACGGTCTCTTGGATTTGGGGGTGCGGCCGGGCGAGCACATCATGTGGCTGGGCCAGAACTCGCTGGAGGTCACGGCCATCGTTCACGCCGCCCGCAAAGTCGGGCTGGTGTCGGTGCCGCTGAACTATCGGCTCACCGACGATGAAGCGGTCTTTGTCATCAACGATTCCGACGCTGTGGTGGTGTACGCCGACGTGGCTTACGCCGAGATGCTGGAGCGGTTGCAGCCCCGGCTGGATTCGGTGCGTCACGTGGTGATCTTCGGCGGCCCCGGGCCGGTTGACGATCACGGCCGACCGGTTGGTATCAGCGGGGGGCAGCTGGCTGAAATCGACATGCTGGGGGCTCCGGGCGAGCCGGTGCTGCCCGACACGTTCGGCGATTCTGAATCGACCGAGGTCAAGGACCGGGTGATGATCTACACCTCGGGGACCACCGGCAACCCCAAAGGCGCGGTTCGCAGTTCAACCGGCGGTACCGATCAACGGATCGCCATGGTGCAGCTGCTCGGCTACACCCCCGATGATGTCTACATCACTTGCGGCCCGCTGTATCACTCCGGGCCCGGTGGGTTCGCCGCGCTGGCCTTCGCCATGGGCCAGACCGTGGTGGTGCAGCACAAGTTCGACGCCGAGGATTGGCTGCGTCTCATCGACACCTACAAGTGCACCTCTACCTTTGCCGCCCCGACACCGATTCGCATGGTGTGCAATCTTGGTGAGGAGGTCAAGGCTCGTTACGACCGGTCGTCTATGCAAAAGATGGTGGCCAACGCCGCACCCTGGCCGTTTGCCTTGAAGGAGGCTTATGTCGAGGACTTTCCACCGGAGTCGTTGTGGGAGGTGTACGGCTCAACCGAGATGGGGGTGAACACCGTCCTCGAGCCGGCCGATCAGATGCGCAAACCTGGGTCCTGTGGAAAGCCTGCTCCACTGGTGGAGCTGGCGTTGTTCGACGACGACCGGAATCTGATCACTGAGGCCAATGTGCCCGGTGAGCTGTTCGTGCGGTCCTCCTCCATGTTCGAGACCTACCACAAGGCCCAGGCCAAGTTCGACGCCGACGACCATCAGGGTTGGCACACCGTCGGCGATGTGGCCTACCGGGACGACGAGGGTTTCTACTTCATCTGCGACCGCAAGAAGGACATGATCATCTCCGGTGGGATGAACATCTACCCGGCCGAGATCGAATCCGCCCTGGAAGCTCATCCCGAGGTGTTTGAAGTGGCCGTTATCGGCGTCGAGTCCGAACAGTGGGGCGAGGATGTGTTGGCAGTGGTGGTGGCCGAACCGGGATCCAACCTGGATGCGGCAGGTGTGGAGTCCTACGCCCGGGAGCATCTGGCCGGGTACAAGGTTCCCCGCCGCATCGAGTTCGTCGACGAGATCCCCAAGACCGGCTCCAACAAGATTCTCAAGCGAGATCTGCGCCAACAGTTCGCCTGAGATCGACGATGTTCCAGGGCCCCGACTTGTTGCTCCCTTGTGGAATCGTCTAGAAAGATGAGGCGTCTTTAACAATAAGGGCGTCTGGTCGGCGATCGTCCGTTCTGCCCGACCAACCACCAGCAAAGAGGAGATCCTCCAATGACAATCCGGCGTAAGGCGCTTTTTGGCGCGTTTGTTTTCGTGTTGAGCGTGATGGGTGCCGCCTCGGCGGCGTCGGCATCTCCCCCCGAAATTGAGCGGATTGACCGTACGTTCAGCTTTCGGATAGCCGACTTCTGCGGTGAAGGAGCTGACCTGCTTATCGACAGCGAGCGGTCTGAAAACGATATTTCGTTCACCAATGACGAGGGGGAAGAGACTCGACAGATTCAGACCTTCAACGGAACGACGACCTACACCCGCTCGGATACCGGCAACAGCGAGTCGTTCCGCAATAGCGTGACGCGCATAGACGAGATCACCGATGACGGTGGATCGACCTCAACCTTCAACGGTCCCCAGGTCGTGTTGACCATCCGGGGACAAGGCACCTTGGGATTGACGGTGGGTCGAACAGTGGTCGAAGACGGTGAGGTTGTCTTTGAAGCGGGTCCGAATGAAATAGATGGAACCTTCTTGACTTCGATATGTGAAGCGCTCGGCTAGCAGTGCGCTAGCAGTTGGAATGTTTGGCGGGGGTTGGGGCGGCAGCGCTCCACCCCCCCGAATCAAATGACTTCGCCGGTAAAGCTGTCGGTGATGAGGTATTCGTAGGGCTTGCGGCGAACGGTTTCCTGCCAGCCCCGCTGTAGTTGAAGCAGCTTCTTGATCTTGGGGAAGTCCTTGGTGTTCTGTTGCCACCGCTCGTTGACGACGTTCAGCTCGATTGGCTTGTGCAAGACCTCGTTGAACGTTTCGATGGCCGGCTCTACCCAGGCGTCGGCCTTGATCCGGTGTAGGAACACCACGACCTGAGTCAGGGCGTTGTGCCTACCTCGATAGAGGGAAAGCACGTCGGCTGAAGCCTTGGCCAACGCCGGGCGGAGCGGGAACGGAACAAGCTTGTTGGCCAGCGGCATATTGGGGTAGATCAGGTTGTCGTCGGCGTCGAAGCCGGCCGGCGAGCTGATGTCGAGCAGCCACAGTTCACCGTCGACCCAGGCGAAGTTGGGTATCTGGGCGTCCAATGCCGTGTCCTTTGTGGCGCAGCTCATCACGAAGTCCCGCACCGCGATCAGCAGAGGGTGTGATGGCGTTGGCTGGTCGGTCTTGAGGACGGTTTCGGCCAGTTCATCGGCGGGAACGATCGGCTGCACCAGGTAGCCGACGTACGGACCGTCCGGTCGTTGCACCAGCCGAGTCTGGTACGGCAGTATCTTCCCTCCGGCGGCCAGGATCTCGTCGGCGAAGTGGTCGATGGCCTGCAGCGGACCTTCCAGGCTTGCCGCTTTCGGCATGGGGATCATTCGTTTGGCCACAAAGCGGGGCTGATCGATGGGCCAGCCAAGGGCGATGCTCACCTCGCCGAATCCGTAGACCTTGAGTCCATCCAACGAACGCCTCTTTTGGGCCTCCTGGATCTTGGCCTCCAGTCCGAGCAGCTCGCTGTCGCTGACTTCTGGAAGAACGTAGTTGCTCATACCGGCCCCCTTCGCCTCTCGATTCCCTACATTAACGCAACTGCGTTAAAATGGGAAACAGTGATGTCAGTGGCCTCAGCAACTTCCGAATCCGCCGGTAGGACGGCGTTGATAGAGACGGCTCAGCGCCTTTTCGCCGACCGGGGTGTCGATGGTGCATCGTTGCGGGAGCTGGCTCGGGCATCCGGGCATCGCAACACCAACGCTGTGCAGTACCACTTCGGCAACCGCGAGGTGCTGCTGGCGGCCGTGCTGGAACGCCACGAGCGTGAGGTGGCCGACCTGCGCCACGCCATGCTCGACAAGCTGGACGGGCGGTCGGGGGCCAACCTGTTCAACTTGGCCGAGGCCCTGGTCCGGCCGCTGGCCTCACAGTTGGAGACCGAGATCGGATGCCAATACTTGCGTATCAGCGCAGAACTGTTCCTACACGATCCGGCCAGGTACTCCGAGGCTGTTGGGCCCGTCGACTCCGGGTTGGTCCGGTGGCAGCAGGAATGCCTCAAGTTAATGCCGGAGATAACCCAGCCGTTGCATCGGCGCTTTTCCGCTTCGTCGCTCTGCTACCACGAGTTGGGCCGACGAGCGGCTGACACTCGTGGCCGATCTCAGGATCTGTTTGTGGCCAATCTGGTCGACCTGGTGTTCGGTGTGTTGAAGGCTGAGATTTCAAACGAAACCGCTCGCTTGCTGCGGGCTAGAGATGGGGGATAGCAACGGTGAGTGACGACGACCCTTTTGCCGACTACCGGTTTGATCCGAGCACTATCAAACACCGCACGCCGGAGCATCCCACACGCGACGGCGTTGAGGTGTTGGGGTATGAGTTCAACGCCGATCCGTTTGAGCACATGGCTTGGATGCGTCAGCACGCCCCGGTCTACTGGGATGACACCACCGGCATTTGGGCCATCACCCGTCACGCCGACATCGGGGCAATAGAGCGAGACTTCGAGACGTTCTGTTCGGGCAAGGGCTCTCGGCCCACCAGTTGCGTGCCGTCGATGATCGACAGCGACCCGCCCGAGCACACCCGCCGACGTCGAATTGTGTCCAGCGGGTTCACTCCTAGACGGGTGGCCGCCCACGAGGACTTCCTGCGCCGCACGGTTCGGGAGTTGATCGACAACGTGGCATCCGATGGCGGATGTGACTTTGTCACCGACATCGCCCAGTCCATTCCGCTGCGAATGATCGCCGAGCTGATGGGCCTACCGGCGGCCGACGAAGAGAAACTGCTCCACTGGTCGGACCTGTTCGCCACCGGCGGTGACGAGATTCGCCACGAGACCTATGAGGCGGTCCTGGAGTGGGTGGAGTACATCGTGGATCATATGGGGCAGCGAACCGCCCCCGACGCCACCGACCTGATCAGTTTGCTGATGTACGCCGACGGCGAGCCGCTAAGCACCGAGGATCTGATCTACGAGACAATGCTCATCCTGGTGGGCGGAGACGAAACCACCCGCCATGTCATGTCAGGTGGCCTCGAAGCCTTGCTGCAACACCCCGAGCAGTGGGAGGGGTTGAAGAACGATCGGAGTCTGCTGAACGGCGCCGTTGAGGAGATGGTGCGGTGGATCACACCGGTACGGAACATGAACCGCACCGCTACTCGCGATGTTGAGTTCGGCGGTCAGCAGATTCTTGAAGGAGACCGGGTGCTCTTGCTGTATCTGTCGGGCAATCGGGATGAGCTGGTGTTTGACGAACCCGACGTTTTCGACATCCGGCGCTCACCCAACCCGCACGTGGCCTTTGGAGCCAACAGCCACCACTTTTGCCTGGGAGCGCAGCTGGCCCGCCTTGAGTTGCGGGTGCTGTTCACCGAGCTCATGGATCGACTGCCCGATATTCGATTGGTCAATCCTGAGGCGAAGCAGCCGGAGCGCCGTGGCGTCTTTGTGCTCGGTCTGGAGCATCTGCCGGTTTCGTGGTGATCGGCGGTGAGGCGAACGACTAGCGGCTTGGTCTGATTTCGCCCGATCCTCGTTCGATCAGCGGGGGCTCGACGACGACTCTCACTGGTTCGGCGTTGTCGGTTTCCACCCGGTTGAAGAGCATTTCCGCTGCTCGGCGACCCAACTGTCGGGGGAACTGGGGAATGACGCTGACGCCGGGAGTCACCGCTTCGGACAGGTCGATGTCGTCGAACCCGACATGAGCGATGGTGGATCGCAGATCAAGGTCGTGTAGCGCCTGCACCGCTCCGAGCGTGACGAAGTTCTGGGTGGTGAAGATAGCGGTCGGATGGTGTTCACTCGACTCGAAGAAGGAGCGAATGATTTCACGCCATTCGTCACCCGAATGGGACCCGGTTATGACCTGTTTGTCGTCGACTTGCAGTCCAGCGGCTCCCATGGCCGTCTGGAACCCGATCAACCGCTCACTGGCGGAGAAGATGTCGAGGTTGTCGCCGAAGTAGGCGATGTCGGTATGGCCTCCGCCGACCAGGTGCTCGGTCGCTTTGACGGCCCCGGCTCGATGATCGGTTCGCACCAGGTCGACGACGTCGAAGCCGGGTTCGAGATCAAGAAAGACCAGGGGAGTTCCTCGTTGCATCTCCGATTGGAGAGTTTCAGCGGCTGCTCCGGAGGAGACGACGATAAGACCGCCGACCCGTCGCTCGACCAGGGCGTCGACCAGTCGCCGTTCCCGCTCCGGCGACCATTCGGTGCTGCCGGCCAGGACCAGGCAGTCTCGGGTGTCGGCCACTTCTTCGATGCCGCGGAGAACGCTGCTGAAGAAGGCATTGGCAATGTCGATCCAGACGAATCCGATGGTCGCCGGAGCGGTGGAGGAGCGTCGCAGTAGACGGGCGCGGTGATCGGGGCGGTAGCCGAGCGCAGCCACCGCTTTCTCTACCCGTTCGACGAGGTCCGGGCTGACGCCACCTTCCCGGTTGACGACCCTCGACACGGTCTTGAAGCTGACGCCGGCCTCGGCGGCGACGTCTCGCATCGTTGGGCGACGGCTGGCTGACAAGCGGGACGCTCCTTCGGTTCCCTGCACTGGCCGCCGGGTGCGGTCAGTGTGTGTTGCTGGCGAACTCCAGACTTGGGGTAGACAAGCGGACTTGACGGTAGCAACGCTGCAGCAATGAGCGGCTGACAGTCAACAGGTGGTTTGTCCGCTGTTCTTGACAACGTTGTCAAGGGCATCTTATGGTGTCTGACAACGTTGTCAAGAGCCGGCCGTCGCCCAAGCCGCTGGCGCAATGACAGCTGACGCAATAAAGTACAAGCAGTTACAGCCTGAGACAAGGTTTCTCAGGAGTACCGACCACATCGAAGGGGAGACGACAATGTCGCGACGTACCGGCTGGCGCTTGCTGGCCCTATTTCTGACTTTTGGCTTGATGGCCGCAGCTTGCGGAGGTGACAGCACCGAAGCTGGAGACGATGGCGGCGATGCCGCTGGAGAAGGCGGCGGGGACGTCGCTGTCTCGCTGATCACCAAGGACTCCACCAACCCGTTCTTCGTGGCCATGCAGGAAGGCGCCCAGGAGAAAGCCGACGAGCTCGGAATCGACATCACCATTGGCTCCGGCCAGTCGGAGGGTGACGACCAGGGCCAGATCGACCTGATCGAGCAGGCCATCGCCGCCGGCCAGGACGGCATCTTGATCACGCCGATGTCGGTCAACGTGAATGACGCCATTCAGAAGGCCCGCGATGCCGGTCTCTATGTGATTGCCCTCGACACCCCGACCGATCCGCCGGACGTGGTCGACATCACTTTCGCCACCGACAACTGCAAGGCCGGTGAGGCCATTGGTCAGTGGGCGGCAGGCAAGCTGAACGGTGAGAAGGCCGTCATCGCCCGTCTTGTCATCTTCGACGATCGCGTCGTATCGGTCGACTACTGCCGTGACAACGGCTTCCTCAAGGGCATGGGCATCGACATCGGTGACCTGACCGTCATGGGTGACGAGCCTGAGTCAGGCAACTACACCACGGGTGCCGGCGGCGAGTACGAGTGGGCCTGTCTCGAGGCCACCGGAGCCAACGAGGAAGGCGGCCGTACCGGCATGGAGACCTGCCTCTCGATCAACCCGGACATCAACGTTGTCTACACCATCAACGAGCCCACCGCTTTCGGTGCCGCCGCCGCCCTTCAGGCCGCCGGCAAGACCGTTGGCGAGGACGTCATCGTGGTGTCGGTCGACGGTGGTCTGGCCGGCGTCGAAGCTGTCCAAGGTGGCAGCATTCAGGCCACCTCGCAGCAGTACCCGCTGCGCATGGCCAGCCTCGGCGTTGAAGCCATCAACACCATCGCCACCGGTGGTGATGCTCCGGCCAACACCTCCGAGGATGGAACGTTCTTCGATACCGGCGTTGCCCTGTGCACCGACGATCCGATGGACACCGTCACCGTTGCCGATCAGGAAGACTCGCAGTACTGCATCGACAACGCCTGGGGCTGATCCTCAGACACTCTTGAACGACTCGTTCGTTAAGTGATAGCAAGGGAGGGCGGCCCGGTTATAGGGTCGCCCTCCCTTCTTCTGCTCTCACAAGAAGAATCAACACAATCTGAGACAACGACTATTTGGCGAAGGGCATAGTACGTGAACTCAACCGTCTCCCAAGGCGCTTCATCGCCTGTTAACGGGTCCCCGACAGTGGACTTTGCCGAGGAGTTCGGCTCCCAATCCGGACTCACCGCTCGGCTGCAGTCGACGCTGCACAAGTATCCCTACCTCAGCCCACTGGCGGTGCTGGTGGTGGCCATGATCGTGTTCACGCTGTTGAACGAACGATTCATCCTGGCCACCAACCTTTCTCTGCTCACCCAACAGATGGTGATTGTCGGCACTCTGGCCATTGCTCAGACGCTGATCATCCTGACCGCCGGCATCGATTTGAGTATCGGCGCCATCATGGTCTTCGGTCAGATGTTCATGGCCAACCTGGCGGCCAAACCGGAGGCATCCAACCTGGCGTTTGAAGCCTTTCCCGCCCTGCTCGGGTGGTCGCCGTGGGCAGCCGTGGTTGCCGGGATCCTGCTGTCAACACTGGCCGGAGCGGCCAACGGTTTTCTGATCGTCCGGTTCAAACTGCCGCCGTTCATTGTCACACTGGGCACGCTCAGCGTCTTCACCGCCCTGTCGCTCATCGTGTTCCGGGCCCGAACCATTCAGGGCCCGGAGATGCCGGAGGGCATGTTGGCCATGGGGGCCACCACCAATATCGGCTCGTTCGGCATTATGGCCGGCGTCGCCGTGATGTTGGCGCTGTACGCCCTGTTCGCCTACATCCTTCGCAGCACGGCCTGGGGTACCCACATCTATGCCGTCGGCGACGACCCCGAGGCGGCCGAACTGTCCGGTATCAATTCCGATCGGGTCCTCATGGGCGTCTACACCGTGTCCGGTTTGATCATGGGTATCGCCGCCTTCGTGACCATCGGTCGGGTCGGCTCGGCCAGCCCCAATGTCACCCCCGACATCAATCTTGAAACCATCACCGCCGTGGTGATTGGGGGAACCTCGCTGTTCGGGGGCCGAGGCATCCTGGTCGGCACCCTGCTGGGAGCTGCCATCGTGACCGTGATGCGCAACGGCCTGGCCCTGGCCGGACTCGACCAGGCCTACCGGGTGTTGGCCATCGGCCTCCTGGTAATCGCCGCCGTCTCTTTGGACCAGTGGATTAGAGAGGTAAAGGTATGAGTTGCCGACAGCTCTGCGAGCTGCCGAAAACTCAACCCGAGTTTCGCCCGGCGGGCGAAACATCGGCGACGCAAGGAGCGGTGAAGGATGACTGAGCCAATTCTGAAGGGTCGAAAACTGGTCAAGACCTTCGGCAAGGTCGTCGGGCTCAACGGTGCCGACATTGATCTGTACCCCGGCGAGGTATTGGCCGTTATCGGCGACAACGGTGCCGGTAAATCAACCCTGGTTAAGTGTTTCGCCGGTGCTCACACGCCGGATTCTGGGACCATGGAGCTGGCCGGTCGTCCGGTGGAGTTCCGTTCAACCAGCGAAGCCCGGGAGGCCGGTATCGAAACGGTCTACCAGACCCTTGCCGTTTCCCCGGCACTCGACATTTCGACCAACCTGTATCTCGGCCGGGAGATTCGCAAGCCGGGCATCCTCGGTTCGGTCTTTCGCATGCTGGACAAGAAGCAGATGCGGGCCGAGTCGTCCCAGCACTTGCAGGATCTTGGTATCGCAACCATCCAGAACATCACTCAGGCGGTGGAGACCTTGTCTGGCGGTCAGCGTCAGGCGGTGGCGGTGGCCCGGGCGGCGGCGTTCGGCAGCCAGGTCATCATCTTGGATGAGCCCACGGCCGCATTGGGTGTGCGCGAATCGGGTCGTGTGCTCCAGCTCATTCGTGATCTGCGTGATCGTGGTCTGCCGGTAGTCCTGATCTCACACGACATGCAGAACGTGTTCGAGGTAGCCGACCGTATCCACGTGCAACGGCTCGGTCGCCGGGCCGCTGTCATCACCCCGCAGACGCATTCCATGAACGACGCCGTGGCCATCATGACCGGTGCCATGACCGTCGATGAGGAAGATCAAGCCCTCGGGCCGGTGTCGCGGTAAGACAATCTAGGCAAACAAACTACTTGGCGGTTGGCTTCTTCGGCTGGCCAACCACGATGGCGGCCAGAGCAGCCAGTACCAGAACGGTGAAGGCCATCTGGGTTAGCGTCAGCGGCTCGTCCAACACAAGCCAGGCCATCACCGAGGCGGCCACCGGGATCAACAGGGTGAACGTCGATCCGACCCACAACGGGATTTGCACCAACGACCAGTTCATAGCGCTGTGGCCGAACACGCCGGCGATGAGGATCATGGCCAGTAAGAGAAGGAAGTCCTGTTGGCTTGGCGTCGAGAGGTCTTGTCCGATGGCCAGCGCCATTGGAACGTTGAGGAGCCCGGTCCACATGGCCGAGCCGGTGGTGAACTCGGTCGGGGTCATCCGACCTTTGGAGTGCTTGGAAGCGATGAAATAGCCACTCCAGCAGAACAAGGCTCCAACAGCCAGCAGATCACCGGTGAAGCTGGAGACCCCTGAGTCCTCGCCGGCCAGCACCACCCCGAAGACGCCTACCAATGCCAGCAGCGACCACATGGCGTCCCGGGCCCTGATCTTCTCGCCGAAGAACCGGGCGGCCACCACACCTACTAATACCGGTTGCAGCGCTCCGATGATGGTGGCGTTGATAACCGAGGTCAGCTTGATGGCGCTGAAGAACAGGGCCACGTCGAAGGCCAGCGCCAGTCCACCCCAGAACGACTTGCGGGCGGCTGCGATAGTGAACGGGTTGCCCCTGGCCTGCATCCAGATCCATAGCAGGCCGAAGTGCAGCAGGAATCGATAGACGGCAATGGCCATGCCGCCCATGTCCATGACTTTGGCCAGCACGCTACCGGTGGCCCATGCGGTAACGGCGAGAGCTGCGCCCAGCAGACCGGCCGCCGTCGAGCCGGAGTCGTCAACGTCGTGGGTGAGTGATTCGCTCGTGTCAGACGTCGTCATGGCCACCGTCGCCGAACAGTTGCTCAATCCATGCGGCGGCGGCTTGAGTCAGACGGTGGCAGTCGTCGGCGGTTACGGCCTTCGACAACGCCATGAACCCGCGGCGGGCCAGATAGAGGCCTTCATCCAACATGGCGTGGAACAGCAGATCCAGGAGACGATCGTCTTCAGCGTGAACGCACAGCATCGAGCCGACGCCGGTAACCCACAGCGGCGCGCCGGTCGCCTCAAACACCGCCTGCAGGTCCTGGCGGAGCTGATCGCCCAGGTCGTTGACCCGGCCCAGGCTGTCGGCATCCAGTTCGTGGCGCAGGGTGGTGATGGCGGCGGTCATGGACACGATGTTGTTGTTGAACGTGCCGGCCTGGGTGAGCGCTCCCGGTTGTCCCGGCTCGAAGGCGGCCATGATGTCGCGCCGACCGCCGAAAGCACCGAAGGTCATTCCGCCGGCCAGGTACTTGCCCAGCGTGGTCATGTCGGGCACCACATCAAACCGCTGCTGGGCGCCACCCGGCCCGAGCCGGGAGGTCATCACCTCATCGAAGATCAACACGGTTCCGGTTTCGTCGCATCTGCGTCGAAGCTCAGCCAGGAAACCCGGGCCCGGTGGGCGGCAACCCCCCGAGCCCTGCACCGGCTCGACGAGAACACAGCCAAGATCCGGCTGGAAAAGCTGGTCGAGGCCGTCGACGGCCGCCCGATCGGCGGCTTGACCGAAAGGCGCCACCCGGAACCGATGTGGAACGTTCAGCGGGTTGTGGGGACCGTCGATGTCGCCAAAAGCCAGTACCCCACCGTGGTAGGCGCGGTCGAACACGCCGACGGTCTGGCGGTCCGGGCCGACGTGCCGAAGAGCGGTGCCGATGGCCATCAGGTTGGCTTCGGTGCCGGAGTTGGTGAACCGAACCTGATCAATAGACGGGAAACGGTCGCAGATCAGCTCGGCCAGCTCCACCTCTCTGGGGTGGGTGGCTCCGAGGGCCCAGCCGGATTCCAACACGCTGGTGATGGCTTCTTTGATCCGGTCGGGGGAGTGGCCGAGCAGCGCCGCAGTGTAGTTGCCACAGAAGTCGATGTAGGTGTGGCCGTCCACGTCGACCAGCATCTGCTCGCTGGCCGACGCCACCCGAAAGGGAAACGGGTCGAAGTGCAGCACTGACCGGGTGTTGCCACCGGGCAGCACCGTCAGCGCCTTGATGTGCCAATCTTCGCTTTCGGGGCGGGCGGCCCGGTAGCGCTGGTGGGCATCATCGATCAGGTGGTTGATTGTGGCGTCGTCCAATGCCACCCGGTCATATTGAATCACCCGGTAATAGTGACATGGACGACGAGACCAGACCTAGCCGCCGACGCTCAGGCAGCGGGTCTGTTGAGTGTTGTTTAGCCGACTTTGTCTGCGGCCCGACCCGCTATTTCGAACGAGAGTCGGGGGGCTTGATCCAGCAGGCTTCGGAACTCGCGGATGTTGAACACCACGATCTCCAGGTCGGTGTCGGCCATCACAGTAGCGTTGCGGGGTTGGCCGCTCAGCAGGGCCACCTCGCCGACAAGGTCGCCTTTGCCGACGGTGGCAATCGTTTCGACGCCACCGTCGGAGTTCTCATGGACGATCGAGGCTGAACCGTCGAGAATGATGACGGCTTCACGACCGAACGCACCCTCGGTGACAAACCGCCGACCGGCGGGGAGGGTGGTCACGGTGCCGAGGCTTTCGATGAGACGCAGCTCGTGGGCGTTGTAGCGGTGGCCAATAGCGGCGAACATCTTGGCCGATGCCGTGTACCTCTTCGGCACGGCTGGCGCACGGAATGATAAAAGGCTCATACCTAAAACGCTATGTCCGCCGGGTCCAGCCCATCCGGTTGATGTGGCCCCAGACACCTGTGTCTGCAGACACTCGATGTTCAGGAATAGACGATGTGCTTGCGACGCTCAGCCGGATCGGTTTGTCTCGTAGTGCCCACGTGTGGGCCGG
>JAHDFR010000094.1:1299-2402 GCA_020628065.1 Acidimicrobiales bacterium | reverse complement strand
GTCTCGTAGGCCCACATTGCTATCTCTACTCGGTTTCGGGCGTCGAGTTTGGTCATGAGGCTGGCCAGGTGGGTCTTGACCGTCGAGAGCGAGATGTGAAGTTCGTCGGCGATTTCGGCGTTGGTCCGACCACGAGCCACGGTGACCAGCACCTCCTCTTCCCGGTCGGTCAACGGTTCAATGGGTTGCACCGGTTTCGTTCCGCCCGTCGGCTGGGCGAAGGCTTCCAACAGCCGGACCGTGATGCTGGGGGCGATGAGGGCGTCACCGGCGGCTGCGGCGTGAATGGCCTGCACCAGCAGCTCGGGGCCGGCGTCTTTTAAGAGGAATCCTTTGGCTCCGGCTTTGAGCGCTCCATGGACGTACTCGTCCAGATCGAATGTGGTTATGACCACGATGGCCATCGGGTCGGTCACGTCGGCTCCGGCCAGCAGACGGGTCGCCTCGATCCCGTCCATCTCGGGCATTCGAATGTCGAACAGGCAGACATCGGGTTGCAGTCGCCGGGCCAGCTCCACCGCTTGGCGACCGTTGGACGCTTCGCCCACCACGTTGATGTCGTCGTAGGCGTCAAGAATCATGCGCAGGCCGGTACGAACAAGGTCCTGGTCATCGGCCAGTAGGACCTTGACCGGCGCCGCAATGTCAGCGGAGTTGGTCACACCGGTCCACCGGCACGGGGCAACACAGCGGTTACTACCCAACCCCGGCCCTCCTCGTTCGGCCCGGCATCGAGCGTGCCGCCCAGCAGACGGGCCCGTTCGGCCATGCCGACCAGGCCAAAGCCGGCGGATCGGATTGGGAGAGGATTGTGGACGCCGTCATCTCGTACCGTCAGCTTGACGGCGTCGTCGTCACCGACGATCCGGACCAGCACTTTTGAAGCGTTGCGGGCATGTCGCACTGCGTTGGTCACCGCCTCCTGAGCCAGCCGGTAGACGGTGGTGTCAACCGACGGCTTGAGGTTCAACAAGTTGCCTTCCAGTTCGATCTCAACCCGGGGTGCCGTTTGCCGGTTAAGAGACTGGTCGTCGCTGTTGGCCATCTGAGACGTTATCCAGATTGTCGACATCGGCCAGGCCGTGGGCGTAGATCGAGCGGTT
>JAHDFR010000094.1:0-1289 GCA_020628065.1 Acidimicrobiales bacterium | reverse complement strand
AACCCGGGGTGCCGTTTGCCGGTTAAGAGACTGGTCGTCGCTGTTGGCCATCTGGGACGTTATGCCGGCCAGATTGGCGACATCGGCCAGGCCGGGCTGGGGGCGTAGATCGAGCGGTTGGCCTTTGGAAACCTCCATGTCGATATCCATGCCGGCGTGATCTCGTAGGGCGCCGACCACATTTCGCATCTCGGCCAGCGCCCGGGAAGCCTCTTCCTCGATGACGGCCAGCACTTCAACTGCCCGTGCCGGGTCAGTAGCGGCCAGAGCCTGCCCACCCTGAGCTTGAATGGCTATGGCCGAAACGTGATGGGCCACCGTGTCGTGCAATTCTCGGGCCAGCTGCTCCCGGGTGGACGAGCGGGTCTGAGCAAGCGTCTGCCGTCTGCTCTTGGCCTGGTAGCGAATGACCGATCCGAGCTCGACCGGGAAGAGCAGAATTATGACGCCGGCGATGGCGTCCCCCCAGCCGGTGAATTCGGCGGCGACGTTGCTGAACCAGGCCGCCACCAGGAAGCCGAGTCCGATGGTGGCTTCGCGGCCTGAACCCCACCGAAACAACGAATAGGAGAGAATCATCAGGACGACCATGGAGTACAGGCCGATCGGCGTTGTCCGGGTGGCCGCGGCGGCCAGGTTGACGATGGTGAACGAGCCGAAGGTGATCACCACCGTGGTCAGCGGATGAGTGCGACGCCACAGCAGCATCGGTATGAGGAGTAGCGCCAGGATCACCGACAGGGGGCGGACCGGGATGTCGGGTCGGAGGACGAGCTCCACCACGATGGCTCCATACCCGCCGGCCAGCAGTGCCCAGTCCCGCCAGACGCGCTTCGGTGCCCCCAGAGGTCGGGGATCGTGGCACATGTTGACGAAATCGCTCACCGCCATGGCTTCAAGTCTACGAAGCCCTCGTCCAGCGGGAAATCGGCCGAAAGTATGAACGGGTCTCGGCCGTGTGGCGGGCGTTCGTATCAGCCGGAGGGCCAGGGCGAATTGACCGGGTTCCCGATGCCCCGGGGACCTCGTTCGGGTGACGATAAACCTGAGCCCGAACCGCTGAGGGGCGGGCACCAACTACATATAAACCCGCATATAAACCGCATATAGGGAGGAACACATGTTGACAGCAGTCAGTACCTGGTGCTTCGACAACAGGAGCAAAGCGATTGTCATTTGGTTCGTTGGCCTGGTGGCGGTGTTCGCCGCCGCCGGTGTGGCCGGACCGTCATTCGCCGCCTCATCGGAAGTCCCGGATTCGGACAGTGGTGACGGCATCGAGGTGCTCA
>JAHDFR010000314.1 GCA_020628065.1 Acidimicrobiales bacterium | reverse complement strand
CGGTGTCACGGATCGAGCGCCGCTGCGACGTTAAAGGGTTTGTGAATCACGTGCAGATTCGATGGCGCTCCGAGGAGCTCTACGAACAGAACGCCGCAGCCCTGGTGGGCTTCGCCGCATCCATCGTCGGCCCGGCCGACGCCGAGGACGTGGTGGCCACCGTGGCCGGGCGCCTGTTTCGGTCACCGGCCTTCGAGAAGGTCGAAGACCAGAAATCGTATTTCTACCAGGCGGTGCTCAACGAAGCCCGGTCCCACCTTCGATCCCAAGGTCGTCGCCGACGGCGGGAGGAGAAGGCGGCCCGGGAGCGACTCCGATCGATGGACTGGGCCGAATCGGGCCCTGACCTGTCGGCCGTGCTCGAAGCGTTGAGTCCCCGCCAACGAGCCGTTGTGCATCTGACGTACTGGGAGGAGCTGACCGGGTGGGAGGTGGCTGAACGCCTCGGCATATCCGAGGGTTCTGTTCGAACCCACCTGGCCAGAGCCAAAGAGACCCTGAAGGAGTTGATCAAGTGACTGACAAGCGGTCCAACGACATGTCTGACGGCGGAAACGACCAGACAGACGACATCTTCCGACAGGCCATCGCCCAGCGGGTACAGCAGGCTTCCGAGCCCCGCCCCTACTGGGAACTACCTGGACTGGTTCACCAACAGGAACCGAGAAAAAGGTGGTTTGAAATGAAGTTCAACGATGGATACCGAAGCAACCAGATTGGGTTTGTGCTCGCCGGTGCGGCCTGTGTGCTGTTGGTCGGGTTGGGCGTCTGGTCGCTCACCGGGACGAGCGAAAGCGGCGACGTTCAGGTGGCAACCGACCCGACCGTTCCGGAGGTGGACGACAGCACCGTGAGCCAACCGGCCGAGAGTACCGAGGACGGCGACGGCGAGCCCGCCAACGATACGGCCGACACCGGCACTGCTGAAGAGTCCGGTGATGCGGCCGAAAGCGATCCAGTTAAAGAAACCGAGGAAGCAGACGAGCCGGGGGAGGAGCCGACACCTGAGATCGTGGTCCTCGGCCCCGACGGATCCGGTGTCGGGGAGTTGGTGTATCTCCCGTTCCCCGATGATGACCCGGACGCCGAATGCCGGTTCGGACAGCTCGGACATCGAAACGCCGCCGGAGAGCTGCACATCTACGAAGGTGTCGAATCTCTTGGCAACGTCCGTCACTTCGAAGGCGGAGACGGGCAGGTGGCTTTGGTTTCGAACTGCGAGGAGTTGGTGGACACGGTGATCATCGCCTCGTCCTCGCCGGGTGACCCCGGACCTCCCGAACTGTCCGTGTTCCCCATCCCGGGTGACTGGCTGATGCTCTTCAGCGTCGACGCTCAGATCCGGTACGTCGACACGGTATGGCTCGCCGACGTCGACCGGGGCAACGGACTGGAAGAAGTCCGGTTCGAACTCGACACCATGCAGATCGTTCCCGCCAGCGAGCCGACCACCGGCACCGCTCCCGAGCAGGATGCCTCGGCCGACATCGAAGTGGCCTACGTCTGCGCCGACGGATCGACGGGGAGCACCGCAACCGACACCGAAGACGTCGATCAGATTGATGACTACATCAACGGCATCGACCTGTGCGAAGGCGTCGGCGGCGTCCAATCGATCAGCTTCCCAGCGTCGTGCGGCGACTTGGAGCGGACGGTCACCGTCGGAGCCGAAGGTGGCGTGCCCGACATCGCCACCATCGACTACTGCGAGTAGGGCTTCCACCGTGACCGGCCGGGCCGCATTGTGGCCCGGCCGTTCGGCGTGCCCATAGAGTGGAGCCATGGCTGACTCGAAGACCTGCGCTTTCATCGGACTGGGCAACATGGGCTACCCCATGGCCGGACATCTCGCTGCCGCCGGACACGACGTGCGAGTGTTCAACCGCACGTCGGCCAAAGCCGAGAAGTGGGCGGCCGAACATGCCGGAACCGCCTGTGCCACCCCGGGCGAGGCGGCAGCGGACGCCAACGTGGTACTGGTGTGCGTGGGCGGGGACGACGACGTCCGCCAGGTACTGTACGGCGACGGCGGCTCCCCCGACGACTTGAAGGCAGACGGTGCGTTGGCCGCGCTGAGCGACGGCGCTGTGGTTGTCGATCACACCACGGCTTCCGCCAACCTGGCCCGGGAGCTGGCCGAATCGTGCGGCGCCGTTGGCGTGGGTTTCGTTGACGCTCCCATCTCCGGCGGACAGGCCGGGGCCGAAGCCGGTCAGCTAAGTGTGATGTGCGGTGGCAACCAAGGCCACTTCGATTCGGCCCAACCCGTGATCGACTCCTACGCCAAAGCCATCACCCTGGTGGGACCGGCCGGGGCCGGGCAGACCACCAAGATGGTCAACCAGATCCTGTGCGCCGGAGCCATCCAGGGTGCGGCCGAAGCGTTGGCTTTCGGCGAGCGGGCCGGTCTCGACATGAACCTGGTGCTGCAGGCCGTGACCCAGGGGGCCGCCGGGTCGTGGTACCTGTCCAACCGGGGTGAAACCATGCTGGCCGACGAGTTCGACTTCGGTTTCGCCGTCGACTGGATGGCCAAAGACCTGGGCCTGGTCAGCGACGAAGCCCAACGGCTGGGGGCCAACACCCCACTGACCGCCATGACCAAGAACTACCTGTCCGACTCCCAGGGCGCCGGTGACAACCGCATGGACGCCACGGTTATCATTCGGCGCTACCGGGAGCAGCAGGAGTCGTAGGCGACGGCCGGTCAGCCCTCGTAGTTACAGGCGAAGTCCAGACTGGTCTCTTCCTCAG
>JAHDFR010000313.1 GCA_020628065.1 Acidimicrobiales bacterium | reverse complement strand
TGCTGTCACTCGAATCTCAGCCGGGCGTTGGCGGCCCACACCGGCATGGCGGTGACCGAGGCCGAGCTGTTGGTCCACGATGTGCTCAACGTCTTCATGTGCACCGGGTTCACCGCCGACACCCACCAGTACTTCATGAAAGCCAGCCCGGTTCGACCGGGCGACTACATCGAGTTCTGGGCCGAAATGGACCTGCTCGTTGGCCTGTCGACCTGCCCGGGAGGAGACTGCGGCTCCACCCATTCCGATGATTCGACGCCCGGTTACCCACTGAAGATCGAGGTTCGCCGGCCGTCGGCTTTGCCCAACGGTTGGGTTCCATCAACCATTAACACGTACTCCCGAACTCACGGTCTGTAGACCTCTCGCCGCGGTGGCGGCCGCCCTGGGTGTTGCCTGACGCCCGTCGGACTCAGTCGACGGGTAGGGGAAGTTGAGCCCAACCGGGTCGAGTGCTGAGTTCGATCTCGGTCACCCACTTGATCCACCATGGCCCTCGACGACCGGGGGCCACCACCCTCAACGGAGCACCGTGACCGGCTCGAAGCGCCTGATCGCCGTACCCGGTGGCAAGGTAGAGGCTTGCGGCGGCGGAAAGGGGGAAGAGACGGCTGTATCCGGTGGCCGATCGAACCATCACACTGCGAGTCGAGTCCGGCACGGAGGTTGTGTAGGCAGCGACGATGTCGGCCAGCGAAACGACATGCCACTCCTGCTCGGAGAACCAACCGCCTGTGCAGTCCAAGATGGCTCGCATCGGAACGGTAAGAGGGGCAATGTCATCGAGATCGACCGACTGCCCGAAGATGCGTAGCGGCCATGAGTCGACCTCCAGCGGAGGGATCTGATCATCGATCCATGACACCACCGGCATTGCCTTCGGGTCGAACGATGCCACCTCATGTGAACCGGTTCCGGCCCGAGATGCTCCGGCCAGTCCCAAGCGCCGAGCAGCCACCTCCTGAACGCCGAGCAGCCCGGCTGCCGCTGCGGTGACCGCGGCCGATGTCAGAAGGGCTCGGCGGTTTAGGTCGGTGACGTTGGGGCGGGCCGGTCGAGACAGAACATGCCACGCCGTGAGCGGTACGGCCACAAAGCCGAAGAGCAGATGGGTCCACAACGCCGACCAGTATCCGACACCAAACCACAACCCCAACGCATGAGCGGCACCGAGCCCGACAGCGGCCACCACCATCAGCCCGTAGGCGATCGACAGAAGCCGCGTGGCCCGATGCCTCCGCAGGCCGGTGCGCACCGACCCCCGAACCTTCAACGGCGCCAATAGCAAGATGGTCAGTCCGAAGACGGCGTGAAGCATGACGACCGGTCGGGCCACAGATGTCGGCACCAGCCACGAAGCCACGCCGGTGGTCACCGAAGCCGCCAGCAACAAGCCGAGAACGACGTCAACTTGGCGAGAAGTCATCAACGTCCATGTCGGCGCCGGCTAGGCGCCGGCCAGTTCTTCAACCCGGGCTAACAAGCCTTGAGGGCCTAGAGCGCCGGTGCTGCGCTCGATTGACCCGTCGGCGGCTACGAAGACCATGGTTGGTTGCGACAGTACGTCGTACTCGGACCACAACCCTCCGGGATCGTCGAGCACATGAGAAACCTGTGTACTCATTTGCTCGATGAAGTCGTTCTTGGCCTCGTCCGTTCCCTCAGAGGGGTTTGGCACACCGATAATCGGCACACCGGTGTTTTGCCGGGTGACCCATGCGACCGAACTGGCCTCATCACGACATGTCGCTCAATGAGCACCCCAGAACCACAGCACCACCGGCTGGCCGGCTTCCAGTGCAACGTCGAGGGCGACCCGACCCTCGGGTGGAGCCTCGACGATCTCTTGAGCCGCATCCTCTTGAGCCGAATCATTGTCAGCGGCGGCCGCCGCAGTGGCCGGCGCCTCAGTAGAGTCAACGCCGCAGGCCGAAATGAGTACGGCCACAGCGGCCACCAACGACAACCATAAACGGTTTCGAGCGGGTGCGATCCTGGAAGGATCGGGTCGGTGGCTCATAACGTCAAGTCTACTTCCGGGTGATCGGCGGTTCCGTATCGCCGCCGGCCGCCCGCTGCCCGTCGGCGGACGGGAGCCGGGATCCGACTCGCCCCAGTAGGCTGGCGGCCGTTATGGAGCGCCATCTGTCAACAAACGACGTCCGATCATGACCGCCGAGCCTGTGGGGACACCGGGCAGCAGCGAGTTACTGGAAGCGATTTGGGACGATCGCCTACCTTCCACCAAGAACCCTCGGTATCGGCAAACCTGTGTCGCTGTCGGCGTCGCTGCTGGAGCTGAGGTTCACCAGGCAATCGACCACCTGGACGACCGCGGTATTGGAGCGGTTCCCGTCGGCGACCCAACGGCGCCGTCGCAACGTCGTGCCGCTGCTATCGGCGTCGATTCGCCAGGGGACGGGCTGGCCGCAGCTGAAGTTCTGGCCGAGCTTGGCTATCGAAGCTGGGATCCCATCGATGCCGCCGCCGGAGAGGTTCACCGGCGACTGCGATCCAACCTCACTCTGGCCCGAACCACCGACGCCACCATGGTGCTCGACGTCCAGTGGCCGGCTCCCTCAGGACTGTTCGGTCGTCTACCGGCTGCTCTCGTTCCCAATGAGAACGACTACGACATGGTCGCTCTGCCGACAACGCTGTGGCCGTTATACGTGCTTCTCCGGCCGCTTCGCCTACTGGTTGAGCGGCTGGGACGGTCCAGGCGAACCGCCCACCGGCTTGGGCCGTTCCTCGGCACACCGC
>JAHDFR010000093.1 GCA_020628065.1 Acidimicrobiales bacterium | reverse complement strand
CCGCCAGCGCCGCAGCCCCCGATGTCGAATGTCAGCGGGCCGGCATGGCCGTACTGCGCGACGCCGGGCTGTTCTCATCGGTAGCTGCTGAGGGCCTACCGATCTCGACCGCTGTTGCCGTTGGCGTAACCGTTCGCCCCGGTGCCGACATCGCCGGTGTCAGCGACCCGATTCCTCTGAAGGTCGTCCTGGCCGATCACCGTGCTGGAGACAGCAGTCTGTTCGTCTACCCCTGGTGTGACGACGACGGTCTCAGCGGCTAGTCAACGCTCGACATAACTGACAGATTTGGCGGGCACCGGGTCCTGCGATCTTGCGATCGTGGGGCCCGCTTACGTCCTCGAAGCGATATCCCTCTCGTATAAGCGAGTGCCAACCATTTCGCCTCCGGTCCGCCGGCCGACGGTGCCTAGTGGTACATCAGATACTCGTTGAGTTCCCACGGCGTCGGTGGCGCTTCGCCGTCAAACGAGCCCTCGGCCTCGATAAAACGGTCCCACTCGGCTCGTTTGTTGGCCACCAGATTGGCCACCAGCTCCGGGCCGAGGGCGTCGACGAACGTGGTGTCGGCCTCCAGAGCGTCGAGGGCTTCGGACAGGTCGGCCGGGGCGCAGACATCGGTGTTGACTTCCTCGAATCCGTCACCGGTTTCGGCTGGAGGACACTCCATTTCTCCTTCAACCCCGAGGCGCATGGCCGTCAGTACGGCGGCGATGGCCACATGCACGTTGGCCGCGCCGTCGCCGATGCGGTTCTCGATGCGGGTGCCCGCTCCTCGGACATCGGGAACCCGATTGGCCACACATCGGTGGTCGTAACCCCAGTTGGCCCAGTAGCCGCTCAGCTGGGCCGGTTGCAGGCGACGGTAGGCGTTGACGTTCGGGGCCAACAGTGTGGTCAATGCCCGATGATGATGACAGAGGCCGGCCAGGCTGTGTCGGGCCAGCATGGACAGCCCGTCTTCAGCCGCTCCGTCGGACAGCGCGTTGTCGCCTGCGCCGTTGGTGAGCGACACGTTGACGTGGAGGCCGCTGCCGGAGATCTCGGCATAAGGCTTGCCCAGGAACGTGAAGTCGAGTCCTTTGGTCAGAGCCAGCTCTCGGGCCATCACTTTGAACAGGAAGATTTCGTCGGCGGTGGCCAGTGCGTCGCCGTACTCCAGGGTGAGTTCGTATTGGGACTCGTCGTACTCGGCATTGATGGACTCCACGCGGAATCCGCATCGTCGGGACATGGTCATGATGTCGTCGATGACGCCGGTGGGATCGTTGGCCGGGCCGGTGCCGTACACCATGGCCCGGGGGTTGGCGTAGCGCCGCCAAGCGGCCGCTCCCCGCTCGCCGGTTGGCGCCGCCGGGTCAGGCTCCATTAGGTAGCCCTCGAGTTCGATGCCGACCTTGGGGCTGAGCCCGTGGCCCTCCCAGGCGGCGACGGCGTTCTTCAACACCTGCCGGGCCGAGTAGGGGAACGGCTCTCCGTGCAGGGCCAGGTCGGCCACCGCCACGGCTGTGCGGTCGTCCTCCCAGCCGGGACGAACAGTGTCCGGGTCCATGGTGGCGTGGAGGTCGATGAGGCCTTCCAGCAGGTAGGAGCCGGGAGCCGGAACCATGGAGCGGTCGTAGCCGAGACCGTACATGGTGACACAGTGCCCGGTACCTTTCGGTGCCAGGTGGGTTGGCAGGTACTTGCCCCTGGCCAAACCCATGTAGTCCGGGAACATCACCCGGGCCCGCTCGTAGTCGTTGAGATCTGCCGATGTTTCGGTGTCGGTGCTGCTGTCAGCCATCATCTTTCTCCCCTTCGCCGGGATCAACGCTAGCGGTCCCGCTTGCCGCCGGTTGGTTGTCCGGTTCTGATGGAACGTCTTGCGGCGTCAGGTCGTCGGTCGAATTGTCTTCGGAGGGGTCGGCGGTGTCTACCGCCGGTACCGGTTCCTCTCCGATCCCCATCTCGGCTCTCATTTGAGCCAGCCGGGCGGAGGCTGCCGCCGCTTGCACGTCCTGTTCGAAAGCCTGCTTTTGGGCGGCGGCCCCGGCCTGCTCACCGGCGAACGGGGCCTGCACTCGCTCCCCCTGAGTCTTGAGTTCGCCCATCTCGATGGCCGAGTCGGAGGCGAGCGACTTGGCTTCGTCGGCGTCCGAACCGGCTTCGATCATGTCAGCGGCGATGACGGCGATCTCGGTTTCGAGCTCATCGGCCTTCTCGTTCAGCAGGTCGACCGTTTCCGCGAAGTGCGCCGCCTTGGTCTCATCGCCCTGTTGACGTGCCTGGTCGGCCAGGAGCTGAGCCTGGCCGGCACTTTGGCGCAGTTTGGCCAGCTCTTCTACCAACCGGGCCTGTTCACCTTCGAGCTGCTTCTGGCGGGCGACGACGTTGGTCGCCGCCTGGCGTAGCGCCCGAATCTCTTCAGGAGTCATGAGCCGAGGCTAGCGCGCCGACAATCCTGTCGAGAAGCGTCGGCTGAGAGCGTGTGGGTTGTCGCTGTGAGCGTTCTACCGATATTCGCTCTATGAGCGTTTTGTTTAGGAGTGCTCGATGTAGCGCTCACGCTCCCAGTCGTTGACGTCGTCCGGGTCGGGGTTGTTCTCGGCCCCGTGAGTTACTTCTGCTTGAGCGATGCTGCAATAGCTGGTGGAGAACATGTCGCCCAGTTGGGAGGCCAGCGTGCTTCCGGAGTAGGCGTCGATGGCTCCGGCCAGGTCGACGGGCAGGGCCGGATGGTCCCCGGGGTTGGTGTACATGTCGCCGACGCACATCATTCCCGGGTCGAGGTTTCGCTCAAGGCCGTCGGCTCCGGCAGCCAGCAGACCGGCGATCATCAGGTAGGGGTTTGCATCGGACCCGGCTGAGCGGTACTCAACCCGGTTGGCGGATGATCCGGGCTCGGCGATACAGCGGGCCAGCACGGTTCGGTTGTCGCCACCCCAGGTGACGTGGGTGGGGGCGAAGGTGTAGGGACGGATGCGACGGGGGCCGTTGAGAGTCGGCGCGCCCAAAAGGGTGAGCGCCGGGGCATGTTCCAACATGCCGGCCATCCAGGCCCTCATCAGATCGTTGGGTTCCCCCTCGGCGCAGTCGGAGAACGCATTGGCTCCATTCCGGTTAAGCGACGTGTGGATGTGCATGCCGGAGCCGGACGCTTCAGTCCACGGCTTGGGCATAAAGGTGGCACGCAGGCCGTGGGCCACCGCAACCTGCTTGACGATTGACTTGAACAGCACCGTGTTGTCGGCCGTGGTCATGGCGTCGGCCGGTCCGGCGTTAATTTCGATCTGGCCCGGCCCGTATTCGGCGTTGGACGATTCAACCTCGATACCGGCTCCCAGTAGAGCGGAGCGCATATCGGCCAGCACCGGCTCCAGGCCGATGGCGTCGGTTAGCGAGCTGTACTGAATGTGGCTCTGCACCGGCTCCCAATCGGGGGTTGTGAGGTAGAACTCCATCTCGGTGGCCACCAGCGGGTCGAGGCCCGCCGCCTGGCACCGTTCAATCTGCTTGGCCAGCACGGTGCGAGGAGCGAGCGGATGGAGCTCTCCCTCAGCGTCGGCGCAGTGGGCGAACACCAGCCCGTAGCCGGGACGGTGGGTGAGGATGCGGGCGGTACCGGCATCGGGGGTGATGTGGGTGTCCAGGTAGCCGGAGTCCATGTTGACGAACTCGTTGTCCGGCAGATCGTTCTGCATGTCGAACACGAAGATGGCGTCGGCGATGTTGGCCCCCGAGGAATGAACACTGTCGAAGTACCGTCCGGCCGGGACCCGTTTGCCTCGGAGGTGTCCCTGGGTGTCGGGTACGGCTACTTCGATGGTGTGTAGGCCATGTTCGTCGGCCGCCACCTTGAACCCTTCGGTGGTGGCGTGGATCTGGCCCGGCTCTGATCTGGGACTCGCTGAACTGCTCACTGAAACCCCCTGGTTTGGCACCGCGTCACGGTGGCTGTTCCGGCCTCTCGCCGGCATGGACGCTCGTCCATCAGTGCGCTAGGATATCGCACGATCGGCGGTACCTATAACTGGGGATATCTAGGTTCCACTCGAAACACCACGTAGATATCAAGTAGAGACGTAGAGGGAGAAGGCGGACAAATGGCGGTATTTGTGATTGCTTCGCGGCGCAGGCGTGCCCGGGTGGTCCTGTGGTAGCGCAACGGTCGGTGCCGACCGACGCTGATGGCGGCCGACAGTTCGACCTGGGGCAGCTTGAGGTCGGCGGCCGGCGTTCTCGTGTCCCTGAGGTTGCGTTGGGCCTGTTGCTCATTGTCGGCTCCGCTCTGGGGGCGCTGGCCTGGCAGACCTTTGACAGTTCCTCCCGCCTGGTGCTGGCCGCCCGTCAGCCCATTGGTGTGGGTGAGGTGGTGTTGGCTGACGATCTCCAGTCGGTGGAATTGACCTCCGACGACGCGCTGAATCTGGTGGGTGACGCTGATGTGGATCTGTTGGTCGGCCAAGTGGCTCAAGTTGATGTCGCGCCCGGCACGCTGATGACTCTAGAGCTGGTCGGCCCCGAGGTTCAGCTTCCGCCTGGCCAGGCCGAGGTCGGACTGAGCATCGAGCTGGCCGAGCTGCCCGCCCGGGTGACCGCGCCGGGCGCGCTGGTCGACGTCATTCTGACTCCCACGGCCACCGATGGTGCCGACCTTTTTGATGTCGATGATGTGGTGTTGGTCGGCCGTGCCGTGGTGGTTGACGTCGTTATCGACGGTCCGGTGGCCCGCCTGGCATTGGCGGTATCGGATGATGACGCTGCTCGTATCGCCCGAGCGGCGGCCGTTGATCGGGTGCGGCTGATAGCCGTGGCCGAGTCCGACCCCGCTGAAGATACCGATTCACAGGACGATTCGTGACCCTCGTCTGCTTCGGCTCGGTGAAGGGCTCCCCGGGAGTTACCTTGACGGCCTTGCTGACGGCGGCCGCCTGGCCAACCGAGGAGGGGCGAACAAAGGCTTTCGTTGAGGCCGACCCCGACGGTGGCTCTCTGGCCCTCAGGTACCGGCTGTCCCCACGACCCGGGTTGCTGTCGTTGGCGGCAGCCGCCAGCAACGCGTTGAGCAGCGACTCCATTGTCGATCACACGCAGATGCTTCCAGGCGGCCTACCGGTGGTGATTGCCCCGCCTTCACCGGAGCAGGCCAGTGTGGCCATCGATTCCGTTGGCGGCGAACTTGGCCAGTGGCTGGCCAACGGACCCGGCGACTTCATTGCTGACGTGGGCCGCTTATCGGTCAACGCCGCCAACAGTCGTTTTGTCGAGGCGGCTGACGCTGTGCTGGTGGTTTGCCGCCCGGTACCCGATCAACTCCAGCCGGCCGCCCAACGGATGAAAGTGTTGGCCGCGTCAACCCAGGTCGGCTGGGTCCTGATCGGCCAGAAACCATATTCGCCGTCCGACGTCAGCGAGGCGTTCGGCTTTCCGGTGGTGGCCGCGCTGACCGACGAACCGAAGACGGCAACGGCCATTACTTCCGGGGTCGATCCTCACAGGCTGAAACGCAGCAGTCTGACGTCTGATGTGGCCACTTTCGCCTCTTCGATGTCCGGGTGGATGAACGAACGCAGGCGAACGGCTGAGACCGATTTTGGTGTCGGCCCCGAGGCCACGCCTGAGGGCACAACGGGTCTTGATTCACCGCTTGACACCGTTCTCGTCGAATCGGAACGCCCTGTCGAGTCGCCCGACGTCACCGACGCTGTGGCTGAAGCCATCGGGTACCCACAAAGGGCCGCCGGGTCGTGACCGTCGACGCCGAGCTGGTCCAGCGGATGGCCCGAACCGTAGGTGAGCAGGTTTCTGAAGGAATGCGAGCGGGAGGTGCCGCTGACGGAGCTGGCCAGTTGGACGGCAACGGTGTTGACTCGTCGGGCTGGGATGAGGAGGACCGCCGGATGTATACCCGAACGGTTATCCAGCGGGCCATCTCAGCCGAGAACGAGCGGCGCCTCGGTCAGGGTCAGCCACCGCTCGACAACGCGGCGGCGTCCGAGCTGAACACCGCTGTGCTCAACCGGATGTTCGGGCTCGGTGATCTGCAGCTGCACATCGACAATCCGCAGGTCACCGACATCTACGTCAACGGGTGCGACAACGTTCATTTGAAGTGGCGCGATGGTCGGTCAACTCGGGAGCGCCCGGTGGCCGCCACCGATGAATCGCTCATAGAAATGATTCGCAATCAGGCCCGCCGCTCCCGCCACGAACACCATTGGGATCCGGCGTCACCGGTACTCGATCTGCAGCTGCCATCGGGCGATCGGTTGAATGCCGTGGCCTGGGTGTCGCAGCGGCCGTCGATCTCCATCCGGCGCCACGACTTCGCCATTGTCCGGTTGAAGGAGTTGATCGACTTGGGGACGATCAACGAAGCGCTGTTCCAGTTGCTGAGCGCCATGGTTCGGGCCCGGTTCAATATTTTGGTGGCCGGGGGAACCGGGGCGGGAAAGACAACGCTGCTGCGTTGTCTGCTCAACGAAATCCCGCCCGACGAGCGCCTGGTCACCGTTGAGGACTCGCTTGAGATCGGCTTGGCCCGCTTCGCCGAACTGCATCCCAACCACGTTGAGCTCGAAGCCCGGGAGTCGAATATTGAGGGCACCGGAGAGGTGACCATGCACGACCTGGTCCGGGCCGGTTTGCGCATGGGTCCCGATCGGGTGATCGTGGGCGAGATTCGTGGCGCCGAGGTGGTTCCCATGCTGTTGGCCATGAGTCAGGGCAACGACGGTTCGATGTCCACCGTGCATGCCGATTCGACGGCTGGTACCTTTCCCCGGCTGCAGGCCTACATGGCTATGACCCCGGAGCGGTTCGACACCCGGACTGCCAACTTGATGGTGGCCAACGCCGTGGATGTGATCGTCCATGTTGCTCGTCGGCGTGACGGTCGGCGGGTGCTGACCAGTGTTCGGGAGGTGACCGGGGCCGACGGCGAGCTCGTGGTTTCCAATGAGGTGTATGGGCCCGACGCCTCGATGCGGGCTCAGCCGAACTTTCGTTTCGAAGACGCCACGTTGGCTCGGCTTGAGCATGTGGGCTTCGACCGGCGGTGGCTGGAGCCGTCGGCCAATCGGTGGGGGTCGACGGGATGAACCGGCGAACGGGTGGGTGCAAATGGATTCGCTGATTGGCGTCGGCCTGGGAGCAACGTTCGGTTTGGGTCTTCTCCTGCTGATCGGAGGTTTGAGCGGCCGCAGATACCTGCCGTCGGCTCATTCGATCACCCGCCGGATCTTCGGCACCCGGATTGATCGGGAGGCCATGTTGTTGGCGTTGGCCGGGGCCCTTCTGGCGGCGGTGATTGTGCTGGTTGCCACCGGCTGGCCGGTGGCCGCTCTCGGTGCCGGGATCACGGTTGTGTTGCTGCGTCGAGGCGTTGGACTGAATGTGGACCATCGGCGCTACGTGACCAGGACCAACGCCGTGGCGTCGTGGGCCGAGTTGGTTCGGGACAACATGGCGGGGGCGGCCGGGTTGGAGCAGGCACTGCTGGCCAGCGTTGATGTCGCTCCGAGGCCAATTGCCGCTGAGCTTCGCCGGTTTGCCCTCAACCTGGAGCGTGCGTCGTTGGTTGAGTCGCTTCATCAGTTGGGTGAGGATCTGAATCACCCGTCGGCTGATCTTGTGGTCGCCGCTTTGACCAACGCCGCGGTCATGGAGGTGCGTGAGCTCGGGCCGTTGTTGGGTCGCTTGGCCGACGCCACCAGGGCTGACACCCGTATGCGTGAACGGGTCGAGGTTGGGCGGGCCCGTATTCGAACTTCGGCCCGGATTGTGGTCGCCACCACGGCGTTGACCATTGCCTTACTGTGGCTGTTCGCCCGCAATCTCTTGATCGCCTACGACTCGTTGGCCGGTCAGCTGTGGATGTGTGTGGTGGCGTCGATCTTCGTCATTGGCGGCTTGGCGCTACGAAGCTACTCGCGTTTTGATATGCCGCAGCGGTTTCAGGCTCGCCGTCGAAGCATTGATTCCGCCGACGAAACAGGCTTGCAGCCGCCGTATGGAGTTGTGTCTCGATGAGCGCCCTGATGGCCGCTTTGCTTGGAGCCGGTTTTGGGGCCGGTTTGCTGGTGATGCTGCGGGCCCTACGGCCGCGACCCGTTGACCTTGACGAACTTATTCGTCTTGTGTCGACCACCGGTCAGTTTGTCGGTCCGTTGGGTGGCTCTTCGGTCGTTCCCGGCGGACGGTTCAACCGACGACCGACCACCGGCGGTGCCGAAGGTGGAAGGGGTGACGTTGACTCCAAGTTGCGGGTTTTGGGCAAGGATCGGCGCACCCATGACTTTGAGAAGCTGGCCGCCATGGTGGTGGGGTTCAGCCTTCCGTTGTTCATCGGGGCTCTGGCGCTGCTGTCGGGCTTTCAGCCACCGGTCTTCGTGCTGTTGGCCGTCTCGGCGGGCCTTGGTCTGGGGGGCTTCATGTACCCGGATCTGCCTTTGAACGAGCAGGTTGAGGAGCGGCGGCGGGCGTTTCGTCACGCCCTCGGTGCCTACCTGGAACTTGTCAGCATTCTGTTGGCCGGAGGTGCCGGAACCCAAACGGCGTTGGAGGCGGCGGCCCGCTCCGGTGAGGGTTGGGTGTTTGAGGAGCTGAGGACGGCGCTTGATCGGGCGGCGGCTACCAATCGTGGGGCCTGGGAGCTGTTTGGTGAGCTGGCCGATGAGTTGGGTATTGATGATTTGAGGGATCTGGCCTCGTCGCTTGCGTTGGCCGGTGGTCACGGGGCGCGGGTGCGGGAGTCGTTGGTGGCGAAAGCCGACGCCATGCGGCATTCGATGGTGACCGATCTGGAGTCGATGGCCGAGACTCGAACCGAAAAGATGATCATCCCGGTGGCCATCATGACTGTCGGCCTGACCGCTTTTGTCGGCTATGGGGCCATGACCGCCATCGCCAACGGAGGAGCGGGAGCCGATGTGCCGGTGGTTGAGATCGACCGATGACGGTCAAGCGTTGTAGTTCGGACGAGCACTGAAGTTGAGAGAGAAGTGAAAGTGACAGAGAAAGTGACAGTGAGAGACATGCCTACACACCTGGTTAAGCGTCTTGGTTCCGTTTTGCGACCAGTCGTTGTCGACGAAGACGGTGCCCTTACCACCGAGATGATGATTTTGACCGCTGTTCTGGCCGGCGTTGCTATTGCCGCCGCCGTGCTGCTGATGGGGGCGATGAACGATGCCGCCAACCAGATCGACGTCAACACCACTGTCAATTGACGGCTCTCTGAGTCGGCATGAGACCGTCACTTGTACAAGAGACGTGCGCAGTCGACGCAAGCCGCTGAGGTCGGACAACGAAAGCGGGTTGGCTTCCACTGAGGTGGCGGTCCTGTTTCCGCTCATCATCGTGATGGCACTGTTCCCGTTCCAGGTGGCTCTGTATTGGCACGCCAAGCAAACGGCGGACCTGGCGGCGGAGACGGCGTTGGACATCGGCCAGGTCAATGGTGTTGACATTGACGAGGCTCGGCGGGCCGGCCTGGCTGTACTGTCCACCACCGGGCAGGTGGAGGCCGCCGAGGTGGAAGTAACAGTGGTGGGTGATCTTGTAACCGCCGAGGTTTCGGCTCGTCCCCGTTATCGCATTATTCCCGGTCCGTGGAGGGTTACAGCGTTAGCCCAGGGCCGGGTTGAGCGCTTCGTCGGATCGGCTGAGCGTTGAGGCCGGCAGGTCACGTCACGGCCCGACTTAGGTCCATCGACCCAAGCCGGTACCATCAGACCGGTAACATGGACATGGGTGGTGTTGCACTAGTTGAGGTTTGAGGCTTTGCCCGCGGAAGCGGGCTTCATTTGGTTACTACACACATGAAACGATTACGGGTGAAGAGGGGATCGGTAGCGGGTGCCAGGAAAACCGGCGCGGTCGACGACAGGGGGATGGTGTCGACCGAGGTTGCACTCCTGGTTCCGGTGACGCTGTTCGGTTTTGTGCTTCTCATCGTGGCTGGTGGCCGGATAGTCCAGGCCGAGACCGATGTGAAGTCCGCAGCGCAGGAGGCCGCTCGGGCGGCCACCTTTCACAACTCTGAAGCGGCGGCCAGGGCCGAGGCGTCCGCGGTGGCTGCCGCCAACCTCACCGCTTCCGGTTTGAGTTGTGCTCTGGGAGAGATTGTGTCGACGGTTGTGCTGCCACCATCGGGTGCGGCCGGGGGAGCATCGACCGGCCTGCAATCGGGTTCTCTGCAACCGAATTCTGTTGTCTCGGTGACGGTGACGTGCTCGGCGGACCTCAGCGACGTGGTTGCTCTTGGGTTGCCGGGCTCTCGAACGTTCACCGCTGAGGCTTTCGAGCGGGTTGATGTGTTCAGGAGTAACCCATGAGCAGTGCGAGAATCGGTGACCTGCTCAAAGGGGTTGTGGCGGCCGCCATCATCATCTGCATTTTGGTCTGGGTGCCAATTCTGTTGCTGGGCAGCCTTGGGTTCTCTTATCCGGAGCAGTTCGGCAACCTGATCGACCCGCTGACCTCCAACAACGTCAAGGCGTCGGCAGCTCTGCGTCTCGGGCTGTCCATGCTGGCCTGGTTGGCCTGGCTTCAGGTCGCTTGGGCGTTGGTGGTTGAAATACTGGCGGCGTTTCGCGGTCAGGTGGCCAAGCAGGTCATCGCCCTCATCCCGTTCGCTCAACATGGCGCCCGTCGCCTGGTGGCCACCGCCATGTTGCTGTTCTCGTTGTCGGCTCCGGTTGCTTCTGCCACCGTTCCTGCCGCGGTGGCTGTTGCCGCCGCCGAGTCGGCCGATGAGCAGCTGGAGCCTTCGGTGGTCGACACGTCTGAACCGACCGACGATCCGCCGGCGTCCGCCACACTCGATGCTGAGGTTGATGAACCTGTCGCCGAGTCCATCGGTGACGACGGGGAGACTGCAGACGATGAGCCTGTGACCGAAGCCGAGCCTGGGCCTGATGTTCCCATGACGCCGGTGGCGGACCTCGACGTACCGACAGGATCGGGCGGGCCCGTCACCGTTCAACCGTCCGCTACCGACATCAATCTCGACGACTACGACATCGTCGACTATCAGATCAAGCCGGGTGACACGTTTTGGTCGGTGGCCGAACAGTCGGCCGGTAACGGTCTGGCCTGGCGACAGATCCGCCGGATGAACGTCGGAGTCATGAACGACGGTCTCAACCTGACCGAACGAACCGACTCTCTCACCCCCGGTTGGGTTATCAAAGTTCCGGTTCCCCGAGAGGTTGAACCCGAACCGGTCGAAGCCGCAGGAAACCAGACCGAGTCCGGGCTGCAGCCGTCGTCAACCGACGGTGTACCGGCTGTCGAGGTCGACGAAGGCGATCACTTCTGGAAGCTCGCCACCCAAACACTTTCCGACGCCTGGGGCCGCCAGCCGACCGAAGAGGAGGTCAGCCCGTACTGGGTTGACATGGTGGCGGCCAACGGTGGGCGGCTTCTTCCGCCGGAAGACCCGGACATGGTGTATCCCGGCCAATGGCTGGAGGTGCCCCCGGTTCCCAACGACCCCAACACGGCCGCCGCAGAGGCGTCTCGTGCATCGCTGAGTTCGTGGGCTGACGGTGTTGGCGGTGAGCGCCAAGCCGACCCGGCAGCCGTCGAGGGTCGGGTGGGCGAGGACGACGCCGACGGTCCGACCGCTGAGCAGCTTGGAACCATCACGTCGACCTACGCCACCGCTGCTGGTGGAGGTATCGCCGTCGATGGCGCAGACGGCGCTCAGGTCGACGACTTCTCCGGTGGCGAACCGGGCGACGGTCCGTTGGATGAGGCCGCCCTGGCGGCGGCGACTCTGGCGGCTTTCGGTCTGTTGTCGGCCGGGGTGGCCCGCATCGTCGACCGCCGCCAGTTGCGGGAAATGGGTTCTCGGCGACCGGGAACAGCCCCGGTCTTCCAACCGCCGCTGTCGGCTGAAGAACTGTTTGCCGGCGCCAGCGACGATGACGCACTATCCGACTTGGACTTGGCCTTGCGCCATCTCGGCCTGTCGACCGAGCGTCACGGCATGATGATGCCGGAAATGGTGGGAGCACTGGTCAACGACGGATCCATCAGGTTCCTCATGGCCGATCGCTACGAGAGCGCCCCTCCACCGTTCGAGGCCGCTCGAGGAGGAATGATTTGGCGTCTCACCCGCCCCATCCCGCCGCTGCCCGACACGTGGGCCGCCAACCCGTATCCTTCACTGGTATCGGTCGGATACACCGCTGACGACAGACTCCTGGTTGATCTGGAGTACGTGCAGGCGCTTCATCTCGACGGCAATCTCAGTGTTGTCGTCGACTCCATGGCCACCATGGCCCTGGAGCTGGCAACCTCCCCGCTGGCCGACACGGTTGAAGTGATATGCGTCGGGTTCGGTGAGGAACTGGCCGAGCTGGAACGAGTCACCGTTGCCCCCGATCTTGCTTCGGTGCTGCCCAGAGTGGAGCGGCATGCCGCCATGGCCGTCGAGATCGCTTCGACCATCGATCTGAGCGCAGCCGGAGGGCGGGCGGCCGAAGTGGGGGACTGGACACCGATGGTTGTGCTCGACCCTCTGGGCCTGCACCCGGAGGAAACGCAACGACTGGTTGCCGCCGCCAACTCCATTCACGGTGGAGGCGTCAGCGCAGTGGTCACCGATCCCACCCACACCGGTTTGACGATGGAAGTGGGTGAAGGCCGAGTCGCCATCCCGGCGTACCGGGTGAAGATAGACCGGCGGGCCATGACATCGGCTCAACGAGCCGAAGTGGCGGCAGCCGTGTCCGACGCAACCGCTCCTGACATTGTCGAACATCCCGACCTGGCACAACAGATTACCGTCGGGGCGGTTGAGCGTAGACGGGATGCCGCTTCCGGGCAGCTACCTCCTGTTCGCCCGGTCCAACCGTTCAACGACGGCCCCGGTTCGAGGCACAACCCCACCACGATGGCAGCCGACCCCGCTCAGGTGCGATACACCGTCAAATTGCTCGGACCGTTGCGAGTGGTGGATGCCACCGGTCATCCCATCCAGTTCGACCGTTCATCGACCCCGGAGTTCATCGCCTACTTGGCTCACCATCGCGCCGGTACCGAGGTGTCGACGGTAATGAACGCCCTGTGGCCCTCTACCACGGCCCGCCGACCCTGGATCAACAACGTGTTCGCCGACGCCAGACGATGTTTGGGTTCCGGCGCTGACGGGGTGTCCATCATGGCTGAACCGGGCGCCGATGATCGCTATGTGCTCAGTCCCATGGTTGGCACCGATCTCGACGTCTTCGTCGACATGGTGGCTCAGGCCGAACGGGCCGACATGACTGAGGCCACCGAGCTTCTCATCGAAGCGTTGGAGCTGGTGGACGGCATTCCCTACGCCAACATCACGTCTCGCTGGCCGCGCCAGCACGGGTTCTGGCATAAAGCAGCCCTGCTGGTTGACGAGGCGGCTCGTAGCGTGGCGGCCCTGGCACTTGACCAATTTGACGATCCGAGTTTGGCCGAGTGGGCGGCTGCCCGCGGGCTTCTCGCCAACCCGTATTCGGTTGAGCTGCACCGTCTTCGCCTACGGGCGGCCATCGCCTCGGGTTCATCGTCGAATGTGGATGCGGTCTTCCAGCATTACCAAACAACGGCAATGTCCGATGATCACCGGCCTGAAGGTCACTCTCAGATAGATCCCGACATCATCGAGCTCTACGAGTCGTTCAGGCGCTCTCAGATCTCCGAGTTAGCTTAGACCACCAGCGCTTCTTCTTGACCTGAACTTTGGGGGCCAGAAGCTCTGACCGGGGTTTGCGAACCCGGAACTGGGTGGGGAGGTCGAGGCTTTGCGGCGGCAGCTGTTCCCGACCTCCGATTCGCCCGACGCGCTCGGGCTGGCGAATAACCCGCTGAGGGGTCGAGTCCTGGTTCATCGGCCGCGGCAGGTCCGGAACGGCTCCGTCCTGCACCATCCAGCGACGAAGCCGTCGCTCAGTGGGTTGGGGCTCGGCGGTTGTCACCAGACCACCGTCGGCGGCCGTTGATTGAGCCACCGCCTGGTCTTCGGTGGTGGTGTTGTCGGCCACGGTCGGGTCGGGGTTCACCGCTGCAGCCAGAATGGCCCCCGCTTCTGGGCGGTGGGCCACTGAAACCTGGTCGTTGAGGTCGACTTGGCCGTCCCCGCCGGTTTCGTCGGTGGGGGTGTTGGTCACAGAAGCTGCGCCCTCCGATTGAAGTATGGAGGGCGGCGCCTCGTCCTCCAGCGAAGTGGGGCGTTGTGGTGGCGGGGATGCCTGATGGGTCTCCGGCGGGCCCACCGGATGTTCTGCCGGAGGGGGAAAAACCGGGTGCGGTTCCTCTTCGCCGAGCACTCCCGGCTCGCCGGTTACCAGCAACGGCGTGACCGGCAGATAGTGGTCGGCTTGGACGGCCTGGAGGTCACGGGCAAATTCGAGCGCTGTCTGTGGTCGTTCGGCCGCGTCTTGAGCGAGGGCCCGGGTTACCGCTTGGTCCAGCGATGGGGGAACTCCGGCCGACAGGTGGGGGGCGTCGCTCTGGTTGAGAACGTTTCGCATAACGGCCGCCGGCGAGTCGGCGTAGTAGGCGTGCAGCCCCTGGATGATGCGGAACACGGTCATGCCGAGCGAGTAGACATCGCTGATGGTGGTGGCCGGGTCATCGTGCAGAATCTCGGGGGCCGTATACCCGGCGGTTATGGCTTGCTTCACTGTGCGGGTGGCTACGCCTTCAACCAGGGTCGAGATGCCGAAGTCACCCAGCACGGGGTGGGCCGGTGTGACGCCGATGAAGAGGTTGGCCGGTTTGACGTCGCGGTGAATGAGCCCGGCTCGGTGAACGGTTTCAACGGCGGAGCAGACTTTGATGGCGATATCGATGGCGGCCGACCAGGTTAGGGGGCCACGCTCGTCGATCCATTCGGCGAACGTGCCGCCGTCGAAAAATGGGAACACCAGATAAGGGTGGCCGTTGGGGGTCACACCGCTTCCCAGCAGGGTGATGACGTTGGGGTGTGGTTCGATCCGAGCGATGGCGTCGACTTCGCGGCTGAACGCCCGTTTCTGGCTGTCACCGGTTTGAACGTCGAGGATCTTCAAGGCGACCGGTCGGTCGTGCCGCAGCTCTGTGGCCCGGTACACGGTGGCCGATCCACCGGAGCCAACCAGCCGCAACTGGGCGAACCCGGGCACGTCGGGTGCACCGGCCGTCGGCCAGCCTGAACCCCAGTGGTCGTCTCTTGAAGCGCCTGCTCTTTTTTTCCCGCTCATGGATGCCGTTTACCCCGCGCAATCCCTCCGGTACTAGATTAGCGAGTCGATGCCTGACTTCGCCTACCGACTGGCTGGCCTTTTGGCCCAACGAAACGACACGCTTTTTGGTGTTCCGGGGGGTGGGCCCAACCTTGATCTCGTCGGCGCGGCGGTAGGGGCGGGTATGCGCTTCGTGCTGGCTCGCGGTGAGACAGCGGCCGGCATCATGGCGTCAACGTATGGTCTGCTTACCGGTTCTCCGGCGGCGGTGGTTGTTACTCGGGGTCCGGGCGCGGCGTCGGTGGTGAATGGGGCGGCCCAGGCGACGTTGGATCGGTTCCCGTCGTTGATCGTCACTGACACGGTGGTTGATGTCCAAAGGTCGGTGGTGGGCCATCAGCAGATCGACCAGCGGGCCATGATGGCGCCGGTGTCGGTGGCTTCGGTTGTCGGGTGTGATGCGTTGTCCGATGGTGAGCTGGCGTCGGTTCTGGATCGGGCCGGGACGTGGCCTATGGGCGCAGTCCATGTCAACTACGACCCTGAGTGTGATCCGGGCGAGACACCAATCTCTCCCAGCGCCGAGCAGGTTCGTGCCCCTTTACCTTCGCTCGGGGCGAGTGAAGTAGCGGGGTTGGTGTCCGAGGCCCAACGCCCGGTGGTGTTGGTCGGGATGGAGGCCGCGGCCGAGGAGTACCGGGCCCTGCCGGAACGGCCGATCAGCGTTGCGCTGTCCCAGTTGGGTTGTCCGGTGCTGACCACCTATCAGGCGGTTGGCGTGGTCGACACCGAGGGCCCGCTGTTCGCCGGTCTGTTCACCGGTGGTTCGATGGAACAGGAGCTGCTTGACAGTGCCGACCTGGTGTTGGCTGTTGGCTTCGATCCGGTTGAACCCATGCCCAATCCGTGGCGGCGAACGGTGCCTGTGGTGACGTTGTCATCAGCCAAGCCCAGTCATCGCTTTTTCCCCGATCCGACACCGATGTTTGGACCTGTGGCCGAGATGCTGGTTGAGTTGGTCGACAACCTCGGTGAGCGAGGCTGGTCACCGTCATGGCCGGCCGATACCGCCTCCGGTTACCGGTCGGCGGGTCGAGAACGTCTGGGAGCTGAGCGGCCGGGCGGCTTCGGCCCTATGGACCTACTCGATGCTGCTCTTTCGGCGATGGCATCGATCGACGGTCCGGCGACGGTGACGGTTGACGCCGGTGCCCACTTCCTGGCCCTTATGCCGAACGTCCCGGCTGACGAACCGTTCCGGGTGTTGATCAGTAATGGCCTGGCCACTATGGGATTTTCTTTGCCGGCGGCGGTGGCGGCGGCGTTGGCTCGGCCGGGTGAGCCGGTGGTGGCTTTCGTCGGCGACGGTGGTCTGGCCATGTGCCAGGCCGAGCTGGAGACGGTGGCTCGTCTCAACCTGCCGATCACGGTGGTGGTGTTCAACGACGCTGCGTTCACCTTGATCGGGTTGAAGCAACGCCCGGAGCACGGTGATCTGTCGTCGCTGACCTACGGCGCCACCGACTACGCCGCGGTGGCCCGAGCGAACGGTGTGCACGGTCTGGTGGCTTCGTCGGCTTCGGAGCTCGAAGCACACCTGCTGGGTGATCCGGGCTGGTTCAGTCCCCGACTTGTCGACGCCCGCATCGACCCGGCTCACTACCGTCACATCATCGACGTTTCCCGTGGCTAGGGATAAGTCTTTGGTGCCGGTTGGCTGAGGTTTTGGCCTGTCGGTTTTGAACAGTCCGCCGGCGTTGTCGGATAATTGCTGCCATGCATGGCGGCAGCACAGCGGGGTCAGGGGTTCAGATCGTAAGGCCGGAGCAGCCGTTTCGGCGAGACGCCGCTCGATCGTTCACTCTCCCGGCCCGGTACTACACCTCGACCGACGTTGATCGTGGAGAGAAGGACGCCATCTTCGATCGCAGCTGGTTTTATGTCGGCCACCGCAGTCAGGTGACAGAGCCGGGCTCGTACTTCACCGCCCGGGTTTACGACCAGGAGATCATGGTGACCTGCGGTGACGACGGTGAGCGCAGAGCGTTCTACAACGTGTGTCGTCATCGGGGTCACGAGCTGGTGCAGGGCGCCGGTCGGGCCCGGGCGTTGACTTGTCCCTACCACGCCTGGGTGTACAGCCTGGACGGCAGCCTCCGGACCGCCCGCAACACGGCAGAGTTGGACGGGTTCGACCGGTGCGACTTCGGGTTGGCCCCGGTGCGGTTGGAGGA
>JAHDFR010000312.1 GCA_020628065.1 Acidimicrobiales bacterium | reverse complement strand
GCTTGGCCGGGCGGCTCGTACAGCCGCTCTGTCTGCAACTGCGCTCCTTTCCGCTGTACTGCTGGCCGCCCCTTCAGCGGCATCGTCGGGACCGCCTGATCGCTCAGCCGTCGACGCTGGGCGGAGCGTGGCCTCGGTCGAGTTTGTCGGCCAAGTGGTGGTGCCAACCGGAACCGTCGTTGACGGGACCGAGGTCGGAGGTCTGTCCAGCACTACCTACGACGAGCGGCGTGGCGTGTTCCACACGATCTCCGATGACTAGGGGAACCGACCGACGGGCGACCCGGTTCGGTTCTACACCGTCGCCGTCGACCTGACCGACGGTGAGTTTGATGACAGTGACCTGGAGTTTCTGTCGTCGACCGTGCTGCTTGATTCCGCCGGCGAGGCGTTTGCTCCCGGAGGGCTCGACCCCGAAGGTATGGCCATGTTCGGCCTCGGCGGCTTCTACGTCTCTTCGGAAGGCAACACCCTGGCCGATCCCATCATTGATCCGTTCATTCGGCGCTACAACCGCAACGGACGGGTGACCGCTGAACTGCCGGTGCCCGACTACTACCAGCCTGATGGAGCTACCCACGGCTTCCGGTTCAACCTCGGGTTTGAGAGCCTCAACTTCACACCTGATGGAAAACACCTGGTGACCGCCGGTGAAGCGGCCTTGGTTCAGGACGGACCGGCGGCCTCGTTTGACAACGGCAGCCTGGCCAGGATTCTGATCTACGATGCACCACGCCGCCGTCCGGTGGCCGAGTACGTGTACGAGGTGGACCCGTGGGCTGAGCCGTCGACCATTTTCGGGGTGAACGGCGTGGTGGAGGTCCTGCCGATTGACAACGCCGGGACGATGCTGGTGATGGAGCGTTCCTTCTCGGTTCGTGGTACGTTGGGTGGTGGCACCGGCAACGTGGTCATCATCAACGAGATTTCGACCGCCGGCGCCACTAACACACTTGGGGTCGAGGCGCTGTTCGAGGACGGGGAGCCGGTTGGCGTGCAGCCGGTGTCGCAGCGCCTGGTGTTTGCCTTCGACGACCTGGGTGTGCCGATCGACAACATCGAAGGTATGACCTGGGGTCCGACGTTGCCCGACGGTCGCCGAAGTCTTGTGATCGTCAGCGACAACAACTTCAACGCCAACCAATTCACCCAGTTCGTGGTGCTGGCGGTCGAATTGAGCTAGCTGAGCGACCCTTACTCATCCCGTCCAAAGTCGGGACCGATCCCGCTATAGAACGAGGGGTGAACGGCTCTACCGTTCTCGTACAGGTGTGGGGCGCGGGACAGGTGGTCGCTTGTTGACATCAACAGAAGCTGGCTGAGTCGAGGCGTTGTTACCTCTTCCAGATCTAGGTCCAGGACGAATTGCACTTCAGGCAATGTCGCCAGACGGGTGGTCTTGTCTGGTTCCAGCCAGTCGCAGCTGTAGATCAGCCAAAGCTCGGAGCAGGAGCGGTCGGGATGCTGTGACCACCATTCCATCGTCAGCACGCCATGAATCTCGACGTCCAGTCCTAGATCGTCGAGCAGCTGCTTGGCCGTGGCAATGATGGAGTCGCCAATCTCGACGACCTTGGTTGGTATGTTCCGGTGCTCGCCAGGTGATGGTCGTGTGAGCAGGATGCCCTTCTTGCTGTTGAGGAAAACGCTGACAGAGATCTTGGTCATTGAGGGTTGTGAGTGTGTCACGCCGACTCCTTCGTCGGGGCTGCTAGTGGGAAGCTCACGAGGCCGCCGCCGTATGGCATGTACTCGATCCACTTCCACGGATTGCCGGGAGCGACGATCCAGTAGTCGATCCCGTGGCGCTCGGCGAACTCACGCTTTGGGCCCCGGTCGAAACGTTCACTTTCGGGCGACAGGACCTCCACCATCAGGCTTAGGTCGGCCGGCGCAAGCGGGGCAGTCTCTTGGCTCAAGGCCAAGGATTTGGGGATGACGATGACGTCGCGCACGATCCAAGCCTCGCCGTCAGTGATGAGAAGCCCGTGTATCTGTTGTAGGCCGTCGGGCACAGCCAAGCTCGTGAGGACCTCGGTCAACGTGCGTTGATGGCCGATGGTGGGCAGATCCAGGGTGAAGACGTTGTCGATGTGCTGGGCCCTGGCCCCGGCACCGCGTCTTCCATAGCGTCCAAGATGGCGACGACGTCGACTCCGTCGTCTCGTTTTGTGGGTGCGTTCATGCGAGCAACCTCCCAGTTGTGCAGATTTCAACGACTAGTTGAGATACCGCTGGAAGGTACGGACGGGGTGTGACGGTTTCGCCGTCATTGTTCTCAGAAGTGTTCTCGCGGCCTCCCTGCATCCAGTTGCTGGCTGGCGTCCGGGCATAGAAAAACCCCGCCTTATCAGCGGGGTTTCGGGCCATATTGATCTAGCGCGCTTGTAGGGACTCGAACCCCACACCTTCTGATCCGTAGTTCTCAGGAGGCTTGATTCTGGCGTCTGCCGTTGTTTGCTGTAGATGTCCGGACGTCGCTATTCGAGCGTGGTTTCGGCGCTTCAGCGGTGTTTGTGGTGACCGCTGATTACCCGAGGAATCCGGGAGGTTGTTCTCACATTGTTCTCACTTCTTGAACTCATGCTCGAACGTCGGGCGTTGTGGCTAAGAGTCGGTTCCTTGGCCTTCGTGGCAGAGGTTCTCACGCTAGGTCCGCTGATCGTTACCTGATACCGCTGACATGCCCCGGCCCGCCGGATCTCCGATCGGTAGTTCCTATGCGCCGCCGGACTTGGCTGCATCCACCCCCGAGGAGGTAAGCATCCGGTAATACA
>JAHDFR010000092.1:8980-17488 GCA_020628065.1 Acidimicrobiales bacterium | reverse complement strand
CGATCGGCCAGGTCGTAAGTAGAGGTGAACAGCATGAGTTCGCTGGCGCCGGTGTCGTCGGCCAACTTGTGCAAGCCTTGCACCACCCGCTCGGCGCTACCGATGAGGGCCGAGGAGTCCATGGCCGCCGCCTGCGGATACATCGGACTGGCCACCGCTTCGTCCGGCGACACCAGTGGCACCAGCCGACCGGTACGCAAACCGAGGCGCCGCAACCGATTGGGGGCGGCCAGATGGCTGGCGGTCTCGGTGTCAGCCGCCGCCAACGCCGAAGCGGTCACCAACACGTACGGCTCATCGAGAACAACCGACGGCTCGAAGTTCTCCCGGTAGACCTCAACCGCCTGGCGGGTGCCACCCATATCAAAGTGGTGAGCGAAGACGAAAGGCAGACCGAGGACGCCGGCCAGCTGGGCACTGAACCCGCTGGAACCCAGCAGGAAAATGTCAGGGTGGGTCCGAGCCTCGGGCGAGGCTTTGAACTGCTCCCACAACCCGGTGTCGCGGCGAGGGTCACCGAGCATTCCCATCAGATCAATGAGGTGGTGGGGGAAGTCTTCGTCGTCCCGGTTGTCCGGACTGCGGCGCAGCACCACCGCCGTGTTGCGATCGGTACCCGGCGCCCGACCAATACCAAGGTCAATGCGGCCTGGGTGCAGAGCCTCCAGCAGGGCGAACTGCTCGGCAATGGCCAACGGTGAATGGTTGGGCAACATCACGCCACCGGAACCGATGCGCAACGTCGAAGTGACCGAAGCCAAATGGGCCATCAGCACCGACGGGCTGGTGGAAGCCACCGTGGCCATGTTGTGGTGTTCGGCCACCCACAGCCGCTGGTAGCCGAGTTCTTCAACCCGAACGGCAACCTGTTCGGTGGCGAGCAGGGCGTCACGGCTGGACTGGCCGTCGGACACGATAGCCAGGTCAAGCACAGACAACGGAATCGGATTCGCCATGCCTCCAGGTTACGCCTGCCCCATCGACGTCACCAGCGCCAGCTTGCGGTCCGACACCGCCATACCCGCCGCCGCCCCGCTCTGAACAGCGAGCGTCGCATCGTCACCCTTTAGACCGGGCGAGTCACGGCCGCTACCATCAGCGCCGATGGGAGACACGACCGACTTCAAATCCATGGGGCTGTACCGCAACGTCGACCGCATCATGGCCGACCTCGAAGCCATGGGCAAAGGCGGTGACGAGGAGCTCAACGTCGACGACCTCACCTCGTTTGATCAATACCACTACGAGGGCACCGAAGCGGTCGATGACGCCATCGGCTACCTGGCTCCCGGACCAGGCTCAACCATCTTGGATCTCGGTTCGGGCTTGGGCGGTCCTGCCCGCTACCTGGCCGACCGGACAGGGGCATCGGTGACGGCACTCGAGATCCAACAAGACCTGAACGCCACCGCCGCCGACCTCACCCGCCGATGCGGCCTGGCCGAGTTGGTCAACCATGTCAACGGCGACATGTTGGCCGGAGCTGCCGGCGTCGACGCCTACGACGGCATCGTCTCCATGTTGTGCGTGCTACACATTCCCGACCGGGCCACCCTGTTCGCCCGCTGTGCCGACGCCCTTAGGCCCGGCGGTCGAATGTTCATCGACGACTACGTGGCCCTCGGCCCGCTGACCGACGCCGAAACCGCCGACCTGGCCGACAAGGTGTACTGCCCCTACGTTCCCGACCTCGACACCTACATCTCCGACGTCTCCGCTGCCGGTTTCACCGACATCGAAACCGTGGACAAGACGGCCGACTGGAAGGCGTTCGTTGCCGATCGCCTGGCCGCTTTTCGCAATGCCCGACCAAACCTGGAGCAACGCTACGGCTCAGCCACCGTGGACGGTCTCGACGACTTCTACTCCACGGTGGCCAACCTGTTCACCGGTGGACACCTGGGCGGACTGCGGCTGACAGCCCGGATCAACTAGCTGAATTTGTATCATCTGGTCGCTGTCAGACGGGCAACGTATAGTTGTGCGGTACTCAAAAGCGCACGGCGGTGACGACAGCAACAGTGACTACACAACTGAACGGCACGGCACACATCCCCATGGACAACACGGCGATATTCGCAGGGCTCGGCAGTCAGCAACTGACCGAACGGATCTGCGCCCAACTGGGCCTACCGGTGGGCCAAAGCAAGACCATCACCTTCAGCGAAGGCAACACCTTCGTCAAAGTGGGCGAGAACGTTCGAGGTAAAGACACCTTCATCGTCCAGACCACGGTGTACCCAACCAACGACAACTTCATGGAGTTGCTGTTCTACATCGACGCCTTGAAGCGGGCCAGCGCCCGCTCCGTCACCGCCGTCATCCCCTACTTTGCCTACGCCAAGGGCGACAAGAAGGACGAGCCCCGAGTATCCATTCGGGCCCGGGTTTGCGCCGACGCTCTGGAGGCGGCCGGAGTTGACCGGGTCATCACCGTCGACCTTCACGCCCAGCAGATTCAGGGCTTCTTCTCTGTACCGGTGGACAACTTGATGGCGCTGCCCATCCTGGCCGACCGGCTGCTGGAGGAAATGGGTGGCACAGTGGACGACATGGTCATTGTGGCCGCCGACACCGGTTTCGCCAAAGAGGCCCGGGAGTTCGCCACCTACCTGAACTGCCCGGTGGCCATCGCCGACAAGATGCGCCCGGCCCACGACGACTCGGCGGAGATCCTGGGCATCCTCGGATCGGTTGAGGGCCGCAAAGCGTTCATCGTCGACGACTTCTCCATCTCTTGCAAGACACTTTGCGGCACCGCCGCCGAACTGTTGGACCTCGGGGCCACCGACGTCTACGCCGCCATCACCCACGGGGTGTTCGCCCCCGGGTCCATGGACCTGCTGGCCGACAGCAAAATCTCCAGGCTGTTCGTGACCGACACCGTGGAAACCGCCCCGGTGGAATACTGCGACAAAGTCGAGACGGTCTCGGTCGACGGCTTGTTGAGTGAAGCTATTCGCCGGGTTGGTTCCGGTGAGAGTCTCAGCTCCATGTTCGACTGGACCACACGGGCCCGCTTCGCCACCCATCACGTATAACCTTCTCCTCAGGCGTGGTTGATCCGGGGCGATCAACCGGTGGACGGCTAGCAGGCGGAATGTCATGTGGCACAGGCTTCAGTACCGGGTTAGCGGAGTCGGCGTTGCGCTGTCGGTGATGGCAGTGGTGGCCGTTGTTGGTTTAGGGCTGTGGGCACGGTCGGCTAGCCAACCGGACAGTCTCGAGTCGCAACTAACAGCACTCCCGACGGTTCCTGACGCTCAGCCGGCGTCATCAACGACCGTGGTGGACCTCGACCCGGCGGCTTTGGAGTCACGCTCCATTGATGCGGTCCTCGTCGTCGACGGGGCCCAGTCGACCGACTCCACGACGGATACGACCTCGACAACCGTTACAACCACCACCACAACCGAAGCCGGCGCTGACGCCGACAGCACGAGCACAACCTCGACGACCACCACAACCTCGATAGCCACGAGCTCGATAGTCATAAGTTCGTCGACCACGACCGCGCCTCCGGCAACGACTACAACTACCCGACCAACGACAACCACCGAAGCCCCTACAACACCGTCGACAGCAACTACGCCACCGACCACCACAACCACTACCCGACCGACAACAACCACCACCGCTACCACCACAACAGAACCGCCGGTCACGGATACGGCCGTGAAGCTACGTCGGGAGCTGGTTGATGAACTGAACCGTCGACGGGCGGCCGAGGGTCTCAACCCGGTCCAGTTCGATCAGTCGATGTCCAACAACGCCGCCGACTGTGCCGAGCAGAGTCTGCGACAGGGACAGTTGGAGCACTGCGGGTACGAGGTGCTGTGGAGCGGCCCGGCTAACTGGACGGCTGCTCAAATGCTCGACGCCTGGTGGGCCAGTCCCGGCCACTACCGAGCTTTAACCTGGGAGACCTCTACCCGGGCCGGCGGCGCCATGGTGTACTGGACGGACGGCCGGGGCAACGCCACAGCCGCCATCGAAATTGATTACTGAGCGCTGACCACTGGGAACAGGCGGCCGATAGGTTCGTACAGGTAACGACCGATCTGATTAGAGCCGCCGAATGACCACCAACGTTTACGCTCAGACCTCCGGCAACAACTGGGCCAACAACGAACCCATGGAACTTGAACGCATCACCAAGTCCCGCAAATTGGAGGACGTCTGCTACGACATCCGTGGCCCGGTGCTGGAGGAAGCCGTACGCCTGGAGGCGGCCGGCGAGCATGTCCTCAAGCTCAACATCGGCAACCCCGCCCCGTTCGGGTTCGATGCCCCAGGCCGAATCCTCGAAGACATCGGCGACAACCTGATCAACTCCCAGGGCTACTGCGATTCACTCGGCCTGTTGCAGGCCCGCACCGCCATTGCCGAGTACTGCGGCCACCTTGGCATCAGCGGCGTCGACGTGAACGACATCATCGTCGGCAACGGCGTATCGGAGCTAATCGTCATGGCTCTCCAAGGGCTGTTGAACAACGGTGATGAAGTACTGATCCCGGCCCCCGACTACCCGCTGTGGACGGCGGCCACCAACCTGGCCGGCGGTTACCCGGTTCACTACCGCTGCGACGAAGCAGCCGACTGGTTCCCCGACATCGACGACATCCGTTCCAAGATCACGTCTCGGACCACGGCGATCGTTCTCATCAACCCCAACAACCCCACCGGTTCGGTGTACAGCCCGGAGCTGCTGGCCGAGATTGTCCAGTTGGCCCGGCGTCACCAGTTGGTGATCTTCGCCGACGAAATCTACGACAAGATCCTCTACGACGAGGCCAAACATCACTCTGTGGCGGCCATGGCCGACGACCTGCTGTGCGTCACCTTCAACGGCCTGTCCAAAACGTACCGGGCCGCCGGGCTCCGCTCGGGTTGGATGGTGATCAGCGGGGCTAAGCACCGGGCCACCGACTACATCGAAGGGCTCAACATCCTGGCCTCGATGCGACTGTGCGCCAACGTTCCGTCCCAGCACGCCATACCCACTGCGCTGGGCGGATATCAGAGCATCACTGAATATCTGGTGCCGGGTGGGCGCCTGTTCGATCAGCGGGAGGCGGCGCATGACGCCTTGACCGCTATTGACGGGGTGTCCTGCACCAAGCCCGAGGGTGCCCTCTACTTCTTTCCCAAGTTGGACACCGCCAAGTTCAATATTCGGGACGACGAACAGTTCGTATTGGACCTGCTGAAGGCCGAGCGCACACTGGTGGTGCAGGGCACGGCCTTCAACTGGCCGGAACCGGATCACTTCCGCATCGTGTTCCTACCGGAAACCACTGACCTTCTCGCCGCCATCGGTGGCCTCGAACGCTTCCTGTCCTCCTATCGCCAATAGAGACGACGAGCAACAAAGGGCACTGCCCCCGCCTTGCTGATGCAGCGACAACGTTCTAGGATCGGCCTTCGGTGGCGTTGGCGGACGACCCTGGTCCATAGGACCAAGGATTGGAGCGCGAGTGCTTTCCCGTCATCGATTATCCGCCCTTTTGGCTGTTTGCGCAGCCTTCCTAATGATGGTGTCGATAGCGCCATCAACCGCTGCCGGGGATCCCGGCCGCAACAACTTCCGGTTCGGCCGCATGTTTCCCGAGCTGGACTCCCTGGTGTTGGACGATGAGGTGCTGTTCCTGATCGGCAGCCCCTCCGACGACAACCTCAATCCGGCCTACATGGAAGACTCCCAGTTCAGGGGGACGGACAACAACGCCGAGCAGGAGGTCGGCTACACCTACCTCGGTCAGATCCTGACTCACGACATTTCGTTGGATCTGGATTCCAAGCTGGGAGAGAGCAACGACCCCACCACCATCCGCAACCGGGCCACGCCATGGCTTGACTTGGACACCATTTATGAACACGACGGCAACGCCGCTCCCCGTGATCCCGATGACCGGGCCAAGCTGCTGTTAGGCAACCACGTCGGCAACGAGCGCGACTTCGCCCGAACCGAAGAAGGTCGAGCACTTATCGCCGATCGTCGCAACGACGAGAACAACAACGTCGCTCAGTTGTCGGCCATGCTTATGGCCTTCCACAACCGAATGGTTGATGACCTTCGAGCCGAAGGTTCCCCCGGTGGCGATGAGCGTCTGTTCCAAAAGGCCCGGGCGCTGACAGTTCAACACTGGCAATCGGCGGTGCTCAACCAGTTCCTTCCGGAGTTCATCGACCAGGCCCTGCTTGACGACACCATCGCCAACGGTCCCCAGTACTACTCGATGTCGGATGCCAACAAAGGCATGATCCCGGTGGAGTTCTCGGTCGCCGCCTTCCGGTTCGGCCACTCCAACGCCCGAGGCCGGTACACGCTGAATGAGAACTTCGACCGGGTTCGGATGTTCCCACTGAGCGAGAGCGAGCTGGGCCGAAACCTTTTGGGCAACCAGATCATCCCGCCGGAGCGTCAGATTGAGTGGGAGCGATTCTTCGACTTCAACTCCTTCCAGGGTGACCTGGACGACGACGTAGACCAATTCGCCGGCCTACAGGTCGGCCGCAAGGTCGACCGCTTCCTGGCCCGCCCGATGCTGCGCCTGCCCATCGGCGGACCCGGCCTACCGGACTTCATTCTTGACACCGAGAACACCGTGGCCGGCCTACCGGTGGTGAGCCTGGCCAATATCTCGCTGTTCCGTAGCAAGGCCATGGGTCTCCCGAGCGGCCAAGATGTAGCCGCCCGCATGGGCTTCGACCCCATCCCGAACGAAGCTTTCGGTCTGTGCGACCCTGGCGACCCGTGCGCCTTCGGCGACCTGCCCTTGCCGGTCGACATCGATGAGGCCCCACTGCTGTTGTACCTGCTGGAAGAGGCCCGCCTGCAACAGGAGGGCGAGCAGCTGGGCCAAGTCGGCAGTCGCATCATGGCCGACGTGGTCATCGGCCTCCTGCTGGCCGACCCGGACTCGATCCTCCGCAAGCCCTTCGTCTCCCCGGTTACCGGCGACGATGTGGTCTTCATGGAGGACATGCTGCTGCACCTCGGCTGGGCCGAGCTTCCCCCGGAGGAGTAACCACCCCGACCAATCCCTCACCCGATCATGGCGGGGCGCTCGCATCTGCGAGCGCCACCGCCTGATTGGGCTGTCGGTTGGGCGCAACGGTGGCTGCGTGTTCACCATTGGGTCGCCAGATCTTCAAGGACCGATCACCGGCCAGCTGAACTCTCCAACCACCCTCGTGCACTGCGTGGTGATGCTCGTTGCACAGCGGGATGAGATTGCATAGATCGGTTGGCCCGCCGTGTTCCCACTCGTGGATGTGGTGTAGCTGGCACCACGACAGCGGACGATCGCAGGCACTCCAGGCGCACGACAGGTAGATGGAGCGAATGGCCTGCCATTGGGCATCGGTGGCGGTGCGGTACCGTCGGCCAACATCAACCGGCACCCGCCGTTCGTCGAGCACAACCCGTTGCAACACGGCATCGCAGGCCAACCGGGCCACCGACTCCGGCGGCAACCGGTGACCGTCGCCGGTCTGGGCGACGGTGTGCTCGCCAAAGCCGTTCATCAACGAATCAGCGTCGACGACCACATTAAGTAGTGGCCGTCGTCGAACCGGTTCATCCGACGCACCGCCAACACCGCCAACAAGTAGGTGGTGGGCGGCAATAGCAGCCAGGTTGTCGTCCTTGGCCACGTCACCCCGCTGGGCCAGAGCCGACAGCCGAGCTTCAACCGCGTTGACGATTGACTCGTAGCGCTCGGGATCGTAGGCCGCCGAGATCCGACCCATGCCGGTACGGGTGTCGACCCAATGCCGCCACGAGCTGGCCTTCTGTTTGGCCTTGGTATCAGCCAGCCCAAAGTCGCCCCGGATGCGGTCAGCCTGCGTCTGGACAGCGCGATCAAACGCATCTGCCGGCAAGGCCCGAGCCGCCAACAGGACAGCATCGGTGTTGAGGCGCTCACGCTGCTCAGGCTTCAGCCGCCGAGCGGCCCGGGCCAACGAATCGAGCTGCTCGCCCCCGATCGACCCCTGGTCAAGGGCGGCGCCGACCTTGTCCAACTGCACCACAACCTCAGCCCGAGCAGCGTCTCGCCGTGCGGTGGAGCGGCGGACCTGACCGTCGCCCAACAGCGTTTCCGCCGCAGTTTTGGACCCGGGCAACCCGGCCTGAGCACAGGCAGCAGACGCCACCCCAACCCGGGTTAGAAAACGGTCGAGGTCGGCCTGGGCACCTCGAACACCGTCGGCCAGGGCCTGCAGCTGGGATGGCGTGCAACCAAGAACCGCCAACGACTGCAGGGGCGAGCGCAGCGACAACAGCAACTTGAGCGCATCCCGCACCGAGGTCGACAACTCTTCTTCTGCTTCACTTCTATCAATGGTGTCAGTAACCACAGACCCACCTGCTTGCCACGGCCGCGCCGCGGGAAGAACGTTCAGCTGCCACAGGTGGGGAAGAGTGCGACGAGGGCAACCTCGTATCCGCCGCTCTACCAGTCTAGCAGACTCTCAAACCAAATCCAAACACCTGTTCGATAG
>JAHDFR010000092.1:2044-8880 GCA_020628065.1 Acidimicrobiales bacterium | reverse complement strand
CTCAACCCAACCACTCAACCCAAGGCATCGGCCACCGCCCGCACATGATCAGGCCCGATGCCGCAGCAACCACCGATCATGGTGGCGCCAGCCGACTGCCAGGCGGGAACGTAGGCGGCGTACTCGGCCGGTGTGATCACGTCGTCATACTCATAGGCGGAAGCGTCGAGCTCCTGGGCGGCGTGGGCGTAGGCTCCCAGCGGGCCGGACCAATGCTGGGCAACAGCGGCCAACGCCGGTTCGGTCAGACGCACGTCGGTGTGCATGATGAACATGGCGTCCACCGCCTCATAGCCTGCAGCCACCGCAACCCCGTCAGCCAGCAGACCGCCGTCCCGCAGCTCAATGTCCTCACCAAGCAGCGACGGGTCGTGGCCCTCCTCCGGGCCGATGCTGAAACCAACCCACACCGGCAACCCAACCTTCGACACCGCATCCAAACTCGTGGTCAACCGCTCGATGTCAACCATCATTTCCAGACTGATCAGATCAGCGCCGGCCTCGCGCATAATCGTGGCCTGAGTGACCGTGTCGTCATGCAACTGTTCAAGCACCGGCTCAACGTCGGTGAAATACCAGTTGCTGATGCCACCGGCCACCACGACATGATCAAACCGGCCGCCCCCGGCAGCCCGGGCCTCAACCGCCAGCTCAACCGCCCGGCGGTTCACTTCCTCGAAGGTTTCAACCACGCCCACGTCGGACAGAACGTTGCGGCCGGTGGCGAACGTGTTGGAGGCAATGAAGTCGGCCCCCAGCTCCAGATAGTCGGTGTGGACTTGGCGGACAATGTCAGGGTGAGACAGCGCCGCTCCCCCGCTCCAACCCCTGGCCTGAAGCGGGGCTCCCCGCCGATTGCTCTCCGACCCGGTGGCCCCGTCAATCAGAATAGGTTCACCGGCTCGGACCCGGGCCATCAGCTGTTCGTAGCGATTCATGAACCGGACATTAGTGGCCGACCCATGGCGGCTACCAAGCCAGCCGGTTCAAATGACCGACTACGATCATGCCATCCGGTCTGTTTATAAACTGTTGAGCCTAGAGCGGAATCCACCACCAGCCAGGAGAGTTAGATCTAGACATGAACTTGACACGCAATAAACCACTACTAGGAGCGGTGGGCGTGATCGGACTCGCCTTTGTCGCCTGGCTGGCCTTCGGCTTCTTCGGGATCCAAGCCGCTTTCATCGACAACGAGGTCAACGAATCCGGCCCGATCTTCAACAACTCGGTTGAAGCCCAGGACGAAATCGCCGCCACCGACGAATTCGTCGAAGCCATGGACGAGGCCAACGAGAACCTCACCGAAACCGATGAATCCATGGAAGACATGGAAGAAGACATGCCGGGCGAAATCGTGACCCTGGTCAGCGGTGACTTCGCCGGCCTGTCCCGCTACAACATCGTCGGCCAGGCCAAAGTCCTCAACGACGGTACCGAACAACGTTTCCTCCGCTTCGAAAACTTCTCATCTGACAACGGTCCCGACCTGAAGGTCTACCTGCGAGCCGACAACGGCGACTTCGTCAGCCTCGGCCCACTCAAAGGCAACATCGGCGACCAGAACTACGAAATCCCAGCCGACGTCGACCTCGACGTGTTCAACACCGTCGACATCTGGTGCGAACGATTTGGTGTCGGCTTTGGCCTGGCGCCGCTGGCCTAGCGAGCCAACCTTGATAGCGGCCGTGGTCTTTGACCTCGACGGTGTCATCAGACACTTCGAATCCAACCACCAGGCCGACGTAGAGCAACGACATGGACTCGAACCCGGCTCGCTTTGGCGGGCCGGGTTCAGTTCGCCCCACATCGACCAGATGCTCACCGGCAAAATGACGAGGGCCGAATGGGTGACCATCGTCGGAGAACTCGTTAACAATCCCCAAGCAGCGGTCGAGTGGCTATCAGCTCCGGCCACCGTCGATGAGGCAATGCGGCAGCTGTTGATTGAGCTACAGGCCGCTGACGTCACGGTCGCCCTGCTGACCAACGGCACCGACACCGTCGAAGCCGAGCTACACGACCTCAACCTTCACCACCTATTAGACCGGGTGTTCAACACCCACCACATCGGCCATCGCAAACCGACCCCCGAGATCTACAACTACGTCGGCCGACAGTTGAACCTGGAGCCGCAGCAGATCTGGTTCACCGACGACTCAACCACCAATGTCGAAGCGGCCCAAACAGTCGGCTGGCTGGCCGAAGCCTTCACCGACGCCGCGGTGACAAGATCGGCGCTGGTAAACCACCGTGTCCTGCCCGATCCCGATAGGTAGCGCTAAGCAACGTCCCGCCGTTTGAACACGACAAACCCGACGGCCAGGAAAACAACGGCATAGGCCGCCACGACCAAACCGGCCGTCATTGGCCCATGGTGAACCGGCGGCGGGCCCTGGGAGAAGTCAGTGAACACCGACGACGGTGCCACGTTGCTACCGAAGGAGAACGCTGTCGTGTTGACCATCGGCAACCACACGCCAACGAGTTCAACAAATGCCGACAGCAAGTTCTCAATCACGAAGACATAGACGACGAAGCCGACAATGGCGGCGATCGAGTTGTTGACCACCACGGTGATGCCAAGGCCAATGAGAAAGAACACGCCCGAAGCCGCGCCGCTCCGGAGAACCGCCGCCGCCAGCCACCCCCACATTTCCGATGTCATCCCGTCGGTGGTTCCCAGCGACCCGGCCAGGATGTACTGGGCCGCTATGAAGGCGGCCGACAAGCCGACTGCCATGGCCGTGACTACAGCGAATCCACCGAGAGCACGAGCCAGCAAAAACTTCATCCGCTTCGGTTCCCAGGTCAAGAGCAGCTCGATTACACCGTTCTTTTGGTCGGCCCCGAAGAACGAGGCTCCCATGGCGAAGGCAATAATCGGAAACAGGAATCCGATAGGTCCGAGGATGAACGTTTGACTCTCGGGCTGCTCGATGGCGGGGCCGAAATCGTCGTCGGCTTCAAACGCCATGTCGGTCACGAAGTCGATCGAGCCGCCTTCGGCTCGGATCACAAAGTAGGCAATGGTGAAGCCGATGACGGTCAACGCCAACACCCCAACAGGAACCCACCTCGTCATGCGCCGAGACAGCAACCGGTTGGTCTCGGCTATCAACAGTGCGGTCATGCCGTCACCCCGATGCGGTCGACCGCCGTGGGCGACGGAGGCGCGGTCAATCGGAAGAACGCATCCTCCAGTGTCGACGCCTCCACCCGAAGTTCCGACAGGTACAGCCCACTGTCGGCCAACACTTTCGTTACTCGAGCAGCATCGGCGGCAGGAACGTCGACGGTCACCAGGCCGATGGCGGCACCCTCCCCACCGGACGGCCGGTTACGGTGACCGGCCGGCATCCCGGCAGCGGACAGAACCTCGATGGCCCGCTCAGGCTGGTCGGTCCCGACAATCACATCGACGGCGCCGTGGCGGGCTCGAATCGCATCCAGCGACCCGGACTCCACCACCAAGCCGTTGAAGATAATGGTGGCCTCGGTGCAAACCTGTTCTATCTCATTCAACTGATGACTGGACACCAAAATGGTGGTGCCCTGAGCAGCCACCGAGCGGATCAGATCCCTCATCTCGGCGATGCCGGCCGGATCAAGTCCGTTGGCCGGTTCGTCCAAAATCAACAACTCAGGATCCTTCAGCAAAGCCCCGGCGATGGCCAGCCGCTGGCGCATTCCCAGCGAATACGAACCAAACGTGTCGCCCTCCCGACCGTCCAACTTCACGATCTCCAGCACCCGGTCCACTTCACGACTCGGCAGCTTGTAGATGCGGGCCAGCAGCGACAAATTCTTGCGGCCGGAAAAGTTGGGGAACATCTTCGGATTCTCGACGATGGCCCCCACCCGATGGGCCACCTGATGAAACCCGGTGGTGGAGTCAACGCCAAACAACCGAACCTGACCGGAAGTGGGCCTAATCAAGCCGAGCAAACAACGAATAGCCGTGGTCTTACCCGAGCCGTTGGGCCCCAGGAATCCATGTACCGCTCCGGGCTCGCCGACCGCCAGCTCAAGCCCGCCCAACGCTTGAACATCCACACCCCGGCGACGACGGTACGTCTTCTTAAGATCGACGGCTTCAACAATCGGAGCCATGCCGTCGACGCTAGCACGGTACCCGGAAGCCGGGCCCTCGCCCGTGGAAATGAGAAGACGCTAGTCGTCCTCTTCGTCGCCTTGAACCTCACCGTTCAGAGGGTTGGTCTCATCAAACCGAATGGTGAACCCGGGATCCTCCAGACCCATTCGACGAGCCGCACTGTCGAGCACCGACAGAGCCCAGATCCGGTTAAAGCCATCGAGCCCCTTGGCCGCTTCCTCCGCCCCGTCCTCCAGCTTCTCAAGTGCCTCATCCGGCTTACCCTGGCGGTTCTCCTTGACCGCCTCGCCGATCTTCTTGGCGACCTTTTGCGCCGTGTCGTCCGGTTTACCGCCACCACGAATAGCCAGCTTCAAGGTGTCGTAGGCCAACTCACGAGCCTGCTCTTCGTCAGGGTCGTCACCCAACCCTGATAACGCGGCGTCGGCTTCAGCATCCGGTCCACCAACCGTCGTTGATGGTGCAGTCGTTGGCGTCGCCGTCGTCGGAGTCGTCACCGTGGTCGACGTGGTCGTCACAACCGACGAACTGGTAGCGGGAACAGTGCTGACAGGAATGGATGTTTCCGCCTGCTCATCGGTGTCGGTCAACGAGCGGTTCACAACGAAAGCCACAAGGGCGAACAGGGCCACACCGACCAGCACAGCCCAGCCAATCCGGTCTCCCGAAGACTGGCCGTTGTCGACCGGTTCAACACGGTCGACCGGATCGGGTGCAGGCGCTGGTGGACTGAAGGGCGGGGTGTGGCTTCCAGTCGGCGGAGGGGGCATAGCCGTCAGCGGAGGACGCATAGCCGTCGGCGGTGCATCGGCGGTGGTCGGATGTCCGGCGGGGCTCGTCATCACCACCGTGGGCTCGTAGCCAATGCTCGATTTTGGCGGGTTACTCAAAGCACCCGGTGCCTCACCGGCTACCAACTGTTGAAGGGCCCCGGCGGCCGAAGCAGCCGATGGCCGGACAGCCGGGTCGAGCGCCAGACACTGAGCCAGGAACGGCCCAGCGGGATCATCAAGAACCGGCGCGGCCACCACCATGTTTCCCTCCGGAAACGGCTGCTTGCCGGCCAAGAACTCATACATCATGACGCCGACGGCGTAGATGTCACTGGCGGCCGTGGCGGGCTGCCCGGCCAACACTTCGGGGGCGGCATAGCCCCGGGTTCCAAACACCACACCGGCCACGGTTGGTTCGAAACCGGACATCGGCTCACCGGCCAGTGCCACGCCAAAGTCGAGCAGCTTGGCTCCGTTGGTAGGCAGCAGAACATTGGATGGTTTCACATCGCGATGAACCACGTTGGCGGCGTGCACGGCGGTAAGCGCCCGAGCCACCTGAGCACCGGCGGTCAGAAGCTGACTCCGATCCAGCGACGGGCCGATCTCACGCAGCGACGGAGCGTCGATGAACTCCATCACCAGAAACAGGCCGTTCTCATCCGACCCGGCGTCGTGAACCTCAACAAGGTTCGGGTGACTGACCGAGGCCGCCAGTCGGGCTTCGCGAGCCAACCGGTCATGCCGAGGATCCCCCGGCGGCAGCGGATGAGGACGCTTCACGGCCACCAGTCGGTCCAGCTGGGTATCACGGCCGCGCCAAACAGTGGCCATGCCGCCCGAGCCGATGACCTCCTCGAGTTCATATCGACCGTCAACCAGTTGGGGCACCGTCACCTCCCCGGCTATCGCGGTTGCCTAGTCATCCAAGCAGGTCACTGCTTGTGACTCCTACCTGATGTCTCAGAGTACCGGCGGTCGATCGGGCTCGACGATGAGGCGACTGGCCCGGTCATAGGTGAGGTAACTCCAGGCCCAATTGACCAACACGTTGGCCCGGTTCCGGAAACCAATCAGCATCACCAGGTGCAGGGCCAGCCAGGCCACCCACCCGGGAAACCCGGTGATCTTCGGGCCACGAGGTAACTCGACGACCGCGGCGTTGCGGCCGATGGTGGCCATCGAGCCCTTGTCTCTGTACTTGAAAGGCTCCGGTTGATAAGCCCGGCCTCCATCAACAGCTTCGCTTATCCGGGCGGCCACGTACTCGCCGCCCTGCATCGCCCCCGGCGCCACTTGCGGCACCAACTCCGAGTCACCCACCGACATGTCAACCTGCTGGGCCGCCAGATCACCGATGACAAACACGTCCGGGTGACCGGGAAGCCGAAGCTGCTCGTCCACCACAACCCGGCCGCCTTTGGTGGTGTCAACCCCAAGGGCGGCGGCCAGTGGACTGGCCTTGACCCCAGCGGCCCACACAACGGTTTCCGCATCAACTGTTGTGTTGTCGCCGAGTCTCACCTGATCCGCTGTCACCTCAGCCACCTGAGTCGACAGTCGAACATCCACGTTCATTTTCTCCAGTCGACGGCGAGCGTGCTCACCAAGACGGGGAGCAAACGAGGCCAGCAGGCGATCCTGCCCCTCAACCAGCACAACCCGACCGAGGTTCGGCCCCAGCCCCGGGAAGTCACGCCTGAGCGGCCGGTCGATCAGCTCGGCGAAGCCACCCGCCATCTCCACCCCGGTCGGTCCACCACCGACGATGACAATGGTGGTCAACCCGTCGGGTGCCTCAGACCCCAATCGTTCCGCCCGCTCAAATGAGCGCAACACATGGGAGCGAATGTCCAGTGCCTCAGCGGCCGACTTCAACCCGAACGCATGCTGAGCCACACCCGGCACACCGAAGTCGGCGGTCACCGCCCCGGCGGCCAACACCA
>JAHDFR010000092.1:0-1944 GCA_020628065.1 Acidimicrobiales bacterium | reverse complement strand
GCCATAGTCAAAGCGTAATCGAGGTTGGCGAAGCCGTTCCGAGCCATCGGTCACCCCACCGACGAGCGACAGAGCCCCATCGGTGGGCCTATCCTCGCTGAGGTGGGCAGGCGGCGCGGCGGCAAGCGCGACATCAGAGTCGGCGAAGGCAACGACCGAGGATCGGTCTCGGTCTTCTTTGTCATCATCACCTTGGCGGTGCTGGCAGCCGCCGGGCTGGTGGTCGACGGCGGCCGCAAAGTGGCGGCGTTGGGCGAGGCCCGCGACATCGCCGACAACGCCGCCCGGGCCTGCGCCCAAGTTCTCGACCCAACCGCCAGCCGAGCCGGAGACGCCACACTCGATCCGACCGAAGCGATCACCGCCGGTCAGGACTTCTTGACTCGAACCGGTCACACCGGCTCGCTGGCCATCGGAGGCGTCGACAACCTCACCTGCACCGCCGAGGTCCGCATCGAGGTGAACACCATCTTCCTGCCCGGACCATACGTAGTAGCCTCGTCGCAAGCCGCCGTCGGGCTCCCAGGACCCTAGAACCTCGGGGGAATTCCCGGGGACCGGGCTGAAGCGTTCGACTACCGTCGAGCCCAGTGTTTGTGAAGATCTGCGGAGTGACCAGTCAAGCTGACGCACTAACCTGCGCCGCCGCCGGTGCCGACGCCATCGGCTTGAACCTTTCGCCCACTTCCAGCCGCCACATCACTTCGGACGTGGCCGCCGGCATCGTCGCCGCCATGCCTTCGGACACTGTCACCGTGGGGGTCTTCCGAGACCATGACCCGGAAGCGGTAGTCAAACACATGGCTGAGTGCCGCTTCGACATTGCCCAACTGCATGGTGACGAAACCGTCGAACAGACGAGATGGATAGCAGACCGAGTGCCGAGGGTCATCAAAGCCTTTACCGCCGGATCGTTTGACCACCAGCTACTAGCGGCGTACGAAACCGATCCGGTACTCCTCGACGCCGCCGAGCCCGGCAGCGGCCAATCCCACGACTGGAATGCCACCCGCCTCGGCCCCGGCGGCCCCCGGGTGCTGCTGGCCGGAGGCTTGGCACCGGCGAACGTCCAGACGGCGATTCATGCCGCCAAACCGTGGGGAGTCGACGTGGCATCAGGTGTGGAGTCAGCACCGGGCATCAAAGATCCGGCGCTGGTGGCCAGATTCGTTCATCTGGCCAAGACGGACCTTGAACCGTAAGCCGCCCGGCGGGCACAAAACTCAGACCAAGACCGTAAAGGTTGAGGGCACGCCTGCCGATACCGAGGGGCGTCCGGAGTACTGGATACAACGCCCGTAACCGGCTCCCGACATCGCCCAACCGAATACGCCCAGCACCAGGCCGTGTGCTCCGTTCGATGATCGGAAGTCCTGGCTGTCTGATTCATTTGACCTGTGTAGGAGTCCAGTCGACTCATTCAACTACAGGTTCGCCTTGACGCGTCGTTAACACAAGACACATAGGGGCGATGCCCGGAGGTCAATTGGCTTCCGAATCAAACGCACCGACAAATAACGTTCATGACGACATCTAAAGGAGCCGCAACCAGAGGATGTTCGCTGATCTGGATGGCTGCTGCAGTGTGCAAAGGCGCATGCTGCACAATCTTGAAAGGCAACGGATTCACAACCCGCTGTCATGAACAACCGCATGGGTGGTGTTGATCTCCAACGATTGAAGGTCAACACCACCCTTCTTTTACACCTATTTTTTGATCGCTGATCAGCAGTAGCCTGACGAGCTACGAATCGACAAGGTACTTTCACCTGGCACTTGTATGTGATTGCAGTGTGGTGCAAGACTAGAGCCTGACGATATTCCGCCACCTTTGAGGGGACCTATAAATGACTCGTCAGTTACGCGCCATCGGCGTTGCGTTAATCGCGGCGCTCATGATTCTGGTGTTGGCACCAACGTCAGCCAGCGCCCACGATCCGACAA
>JAHDFR010000311.1 GCA_020628065.1 Acidimicrobiales bacterium | reverse complement strand
GTGAAGCCCCTGCGGTCGCAGCGGCGAATGACACCTACGGTGACCAGGTCACCTTCGTTGGTATGGCCGGCAAGGATGACCTGTCGGCGGTCAAGGGTTTCCTCGGTGGCAACGGCGTGAACCGGTTCACCCACACCCTTGATGGCGACGGTTCACTATGGGCCGCCTTTGGCATCGGCTCTCAGCCGGCGGTTGCCTTCATCAACGACGACGGCACTATCGATGTCCGTCAGGGCGCCATCAGCGAAGACGAGTTGGCCGAACGTATCGAGGAACTCATAGCCACATAGGCCCCAGGCCGATCACCGGGGCCTCATACTGGATTCGGTTACGGCGCGTCGTCGTTTCACTCACGTTCTTCGTCCGTTCCGGCAGCCAGGGCTAGAAAGTTGGCGAGTCGAACCTCCAGCTCGTCGACTGTTGCGTGGCCCTGGGCGAGTACGGCGGTGAACCCGTGGCGTTCGATGACGACGGTCGGGAAGACGTTGGCTTCGCTGTGCCGGAACCGTTCGAATTCGGCTTGGGCCGCTTCTCGGTACTTCGGGACGGTCATGTTCGTTTGGAAATGGGCCGGATCGAGCCCGATTTGTTCGGCGTACGGGGCATAGCCGGAGACGTCGGTGGGGTCCATTCCGTCTTTGTAGACGGCGTCATTGAGTATTTTGGCGAACAGGACTTCATGCTCCGGCGCTTGGTCTTTCACGATGGCCATGGCGATGGCGGGATAGGTCGAGTCGAGGACCAACTTTCCTTCGCCGAAGAGGTCTTCGAGGAACGGGGCACCGAACGTGACCCCGGTGCGTTCCTCGACTGCTTTGTATGCACCCTGCTTGATGTGGGGCGCAGCTTCATTGACGCGCCCGACGGGCATCTTGTCCGGGTTGTCCCCGAATAACCCTCCGCTGACTACTTCAAAGGTCAGGTGATCGTGATGACGCTGGTGGAACTCGTCGAATGCCGGGGCGAAGCCGAAACACCAGCCGCACAACGCGTCGTAGTAGTAGGTAACTCGAGTGGATGTTGCCGTCATGGGGATACCTCTGTCCAGAAGCCTGTTCGATGTGATGTTGTGAGAAGCTCCCGAATTCCCAGTCGGCGGCCAATGCTCCCGTCGTCCTCATTGTCCTCGTTGTCACTGGTCGTTTCCTCTCTTGGGTTGGCCGGTGGCAGATCGCCAGCCACAGGCCAACTAACCGTTAAACACGGTTTAGCGGTTATTCATTCCGCCAGGTGAGGCATTCTGCGAGGTGAGGGAAAGCTCAACAACGCAATGGTTGTTGGACGAGAACTTGTTGGCCTTTAGAGCGCCGGATCGGCGTGGCAAGCTAGTTCAGTTCGGAGCTGTGATAGCTGGCGGACAGCGCAGCAACGACGAACATCATCCACCCGGCGATGCTGTTACTCATCCCCGACTCGGTGATGGACACCAGGATGGCTGACGACACAAACACCAACGGCCACAGCCCGGCGGCGCCGGGTAGCGCAGCAACGGTCCGCACCGACCGGGGCAACGCTCTGAGTAGTGTCACCAGATAGAGCCCGGCACCGACAAACCCGATCTGCAACCATAGCTGTAGCAGCTCGTTGTGGGCATGCGACGGTTCCCACCGCTCCATGACCCACACTTCGTGCATCGGCCCGAAGTAGCCGGTAAACACGGCCTTGTAGCCATAGCCGAGTAGTGGTTCTTCCAGAGCGATCGGTATGACCAGTTGCCACAAGGGGATGCGGCCGGTGAAGCTGACGTCTTTGTCCAGCAGTTCGGTGAGGGCCTCGATGTTGGTGGCGGTGAGCGTGATGGTGACACCGACGGCGGCCAGCAGTCCAACGTAGGCGACGCCACGCATTGTCTTGCGACCACGAAACATCTGGTACACCACCATGAGGCCGAGCGAGCCGCCACCGGCCAACAGCATGGTCTTGGACTGCGAACCCAACAACAGGACGACAAAGGTTGCCGCGGACGGGTAGAACAGCCAGCGGAACCGAGGGGTGGCCCGCCCGGCCGACAGCAGCACCGGCACCGCCACCAGGGCGATCCAGCCGAGGGCGTTCTTCTGTTTGAAGATGCCGTCCCACTGTCCGGCCACCGATAGGCCGTACAGGGGTAGTCGCAGCACAAAGTACAGGTTTATGGCGGCGGAAGCGGCGAACACCAGAGCCCAGATTTGCAAGATCTCGGCCAGTGAGTACCGGAGCACTAGGTAGACGGCAAACAGGGTGACGGTGATGAAGATGATCGATTGCCGAACCGTCTCCCCCGGGTCGGCCGACCAGAAGGCGGAGGCGAAGGTCATGCCTACGAACCCGAAGAGGGCGGCATCGAGGCGGACCACTCGAAGCATCCAGTCGAAGCTGCCCATCACCCGGGCGATGCCCAGACCCATGAGGGCCAACTGGATGATGACCATACGCAGGTTTCCTTCGACCTCCAGCGCCTGCTGTCGGGTTTGGAACCAGTCCATTGGAATGCCGTGGAACAGCACGAAACAGGCGCACCAGGCAATGACGCTTTCCACCAGTCCAGGTAGGGCCACGGCATCGCCGGTTAGCGGTGCCGTTGTCGAGTCGGCCGACGCCGGGGCGGGGGTGATCTCCTGTGGCGGAGCCGGGGCGGCGACCTCAGTAGGCGTAGTGGTCACGACGTTTGAAGAACCCGCGGCGCTTGAACTTCTGGCGGTTCATGACCGAGCCGAGGATGGTGGAGCCACTGCGTTGCAGATCGGCCCGGACTCGGAGCAAGTCTGACGTGTCGGTCCGTTCGGTGTCGACCACCACCAGCACACCGTCAACGAAG
>JAHDFR010000310.1 GCA_020628065.1 Acidimicrobiales bacterium | reverse complement strand
CGCCCGAACGTTTCTACCTGCCAATGACCGACGTCAACATGCAATTGCTGGCGCAGAACGAACGAAGAGCGGCCTGCCCCTACAAGGGCGAGTCGACATTCTTCTCGGCCCGAGTCGGCGACCGGATGGTGGATGACATCGCCTGGACCTACGTTCTGCCCCGGCCCGAGTCGATCCCGATCGCCGGGATGATCTGTTTCTACAACGAAATCGTTGACATCGACGTCGACGGCGAACGTCAACCTCGACCAAGGACCCACTTCGCATGACCACACAACCGAGCGTCTATCTACCCCACGGTGGCGGCCCGTGTTTCTTCATGGACTGGGATCCGCCGGAAACATGGAACGAGCTACAGACCTACCTGGAAGCAATCGACAGTGGGCTCCCGGCGACCCCTGACGCCATTGTTGTGGTGTCGGCCCACTGGGAGGAGCCGGAGGTGGTCATCACCTCAGGTCGGGCTCCCGGGTTAATCTACGACTACTACGGGTTCCCCCAACACACCTACGAACTCAAGTATCCGGCTCCCGGCCACCCTGACCTGGCAGCCCGAGCGGGTGAGTTGTTGACCGCCGCCGGGCATCCGGTGCGGCTGTCCCCCACCCAGGGGTGGGACCACGGCGTGTTCATCCCGCTCCTGCTGATGTACCCCCAAGCCGACATTCCGGTGGTCTCGGTATCGCTGCGGGTCGGCCTCGACCCTGAAACCCATCTGACCATGGGCGAAGCGCTGGCTCCATTAAGGGACGAGAACGTCTTGATAGTCGGATCCGGCATGAGCTTCCACAACTTCCGCCGCGACGGTGGGCAGGACGCCATCGACTTCGACAACTGGCTGAACGACACCCTGACCGGGCCGACCGGTCAGCGGCGACAGGCGCTGGCCAACTGGACCGACGCTCCAGGAGCCAGAGTGTCGCACCCCAGAGAGGAACACTTGATTCCGCTGATGGTTTGCGCCGGAGCGGCCGGGGACGGGCCCGGGGTCCGCACCTTTAACCGCCCGGTGATGGGCACCCCGGTTTCAGCCTTCAACCTCGGCTGAGCAACCCCCGGCCCTCACTGCACTGAATTGATCAGCTACCGAACAGGACGGCCCCGTTTGCCATGACCGACCAATCCGCTTCCCTCGCCGGACGCTCCGGCGGCCGGGCGTCGATCACCACCAGGGTGTGGCTCGATATCGCCCTGTTCATCGGGTACGTTGCGCTCTCGGCGCCTCAAACCACCGGCATCCCGTTCCACGAGTATTTCACCGTGGTGTTCATCCCCATCTTCATCGCCCACATCGTGTTGGACTGGGCTTGGGTCAAACGAGTGTTTCGCCGGTCGGACCGCAAACGTAGCGGAGAAGTCCGGTTTAACCGGGCGTTCGACATCGTCATCTTCATCGCCATGGTGGTGGTGATCTACTCCGGCTTCCTGGTGTCGGAGGCCATGTTGCCCGACCTCGGGTTCCAACCGGCCCAAAGCGACTTCTGGTTCACCATCCACGACGCCGGCGGCAATCTGCTCATCCTGTTGGTGGGTATCCATCTGGCCATGCATTGGCCGTGGATCAAGCGAAACATCGGACGTATCCGACCGTCCCGAACGGTGGCCGCATGAACGCCTGGCTCTCCCGCAACACCGTTCCCATCCTGTTGGTGCTGGCCGCCTCGGCCGTGGTCATCGCCGGCTTTGAGATTCTCGATGCAGTCGCCGGGGGGCCGACGGCTGAACCAACCACCGAGACCGGGGCCGCAGCCGACGACCTTCAAGGCATCGCTTCTCTGGCAGGATTGATCAAGGTGGCGCTGTTTCTGCTTATCCCCGGAGCGATCACCGTGGCTGTCCGCCGCTCGCTCGAGGGCCGAACGGCGAAACCGTGAGCGTCGGCATTGTCTTAGGTGCCGGTGGCCCGCTGGGCTGGGCCTATCACCTCGGTGTTATTCAGGGTGTCCGTGACGCCATCGGCCGTGAGCCGGCCAACGCCGATCGCATTGTGGGCACGTCAGCCGGTGCCGCCATCGCCGCCACGTTGTTGACCGGAACACCAACCGAGGAAGTTCTGCAGCTGATCACCACCCCACCTACCGGGGAGGATCAGGAACGTATGCGAGCGGCCGGTGCCGGGGTGTTGAGCAGCCCGCTCAAGGCCCTCCGGCCGGTAGCCCCGGGGCTGGTCCGCAAAGCCCACAAGATCGGGCCGGTGATTGCGCTGGTCGGTTTGCTGCCATCGGGGTTCTTTCCCACCGTCTTCCTGCGTAAGTTCGGGGCCGACGTTCCCTGGCCATCACAGCTGTGGGTGCCGAGTGTGAACATCGATGACGGCTGTGTTGTTGTGTTCGGCCGTGACCCCGAACCGGCGGTGACGTTGCGGGATGCGGTGGAGGCCACCCAGGCTGTCCCCACCCTCTTCCAACCGAAGGTGATAGACGGTTCCCGCTACGTGGACGGAGCGGTGGCGTCATCGACCCACGCCGACGTTCTTGTTGCCGAAGCGCCCGACGTGACATTGATCGCCGCCCCGATGGCCCGACCCGGGCGAGGACTCATCAAGGCCCGGGCCCGACGGGCACTGGATGCCGAAGTGGCTCGCCTGCAAGCCGCCGGCACTCGAACGCTGGTGCTGATTCCCGATGCCAGTGTGCTGGCCGCAGCCGAAGGCTTTCCTCGAAGCAGTCCGGCAGCCGGGGCGAAGATCGTGGAAGCAGCCCGGCGTCAGACCATCTCTGCGTTTCGCTCCCTGTAGTCCGCCCGGTAGACGTCCGGTTACCGGCGTTCACCTACACCCTCGGTTCCGGCCCAGTCCGCTGACCTG
>JAHDFR010000309.1:1226-2824 GCA_020628065.1 Acidimicrobiales bacterium | reverse complement strand
GCAAGACTTGAGAAGTGGCGAGGGTCACCGTACTATGACGACCGTCGTCTCTATGACGATCAAAACTGGATCGCTCGAAGGGGAGTCAAATGGCAATCGAGTCCTCCGGCCGCAGTGCCGGCAACCCTCGGCTGTACGAGCTCATTGAGGACACGCCCAAAGAGGGTCCGAGTCCGACGGTATGGGCTTGGCCTCAGCTGATTGACCATCTAAAGGTAGCCGGCCAGCCGGTGCAGGGGCCGTGGCCTCCTCATCAGGAACGCCGACCGGATCCCGACCCGGATTCGCTGCCCCGGGCCGTCCCCGATCCCGGCGAGTAGCGGCGGTAGCCGCCCAACCTACGCCCCGTCCAACGTCAGTTAGAACAGAGAAACCGAGTACTAGATGTACCCTTCCCGCTTTCGATACGAGCAGCCGACGACCGTGGCCGCCGCTATCGAACTACTGAGCACTGCCGAGGATCCGAAGGTGCTGGCCGGTGGTCAGAGCCTGATCCCGATGATGAAGCTCCGCTTCGCCAGTCCGGCCACGTTGATCGACATCAACAACATCGCTGGCCTCGACTATCACCGGGCCGAGAGTGACGGCTCCTACCGAATCGGTGCGCTGTGCCGCCACGCCGACTTGGAGAAATCGACCACGTTGGCCGGAGACCAACCACTGCTGGCATCGGCCGCGCCGCTGGTGGCCGATCCGATTGTGCGTACCAGAGGCACCTTCGTCGGCTCGGTCTGCCACGCCGACCCTCAGGGTGATTGGGCCTCATGCATGGTGGCACTCGACGGTTCCATCGTGGCCCAAGGCCCCGAAGGCAAACGGGCCGTCAACGTTAAACAGTTCGTCTCCGGTCCATTTCAAACCGTACTGGCCCACAACGAACTGGCGGTTGAAGCCATCATCCCGGTCGCCACCGGAGTAAGGCGAGGCGGGTACCTCAAGTTGGAACGGCGTGTAGGAGATTTCGCCACCGCCGGCGTAGCCGTGGCCCTCGACATGGCGGGCGATGTGGTCAACAACGCCGGCATCGGCCTGACCGGCGTTGGTCCCTCAACCATCGATGCGTCAGAGGCGGCTGCGGCACTGAAAGGTTCTCGCCTCGAACCCGACGTGGTGGCCCAGGCTGCCGAGTTGGCGGCCGCTGCTTCGTCGCCACGCTCCGATCACCGGGGAAGCGCCGACTACAAGCGTCACATCATCTCCACCTTCGTGACCCGAATCATTGCCAACGTCCAACGAGCAGAAATGCAGGCGGCCTGATGACAAGTCTATTTGAAGAGGTGACGCCGGCCGGCAACGCCAACGATGACATCCCGGTTACCCGGGTTGATCTGAAAGTAAACGGCGAGCGTCGGGCGGCCGACGTCGAGCCCCGGTTGCTGTTGGCCCACCTGCTGCGCAACGGTTTCCGCCTGACCGGTACCCACACCGGGTGCGACACCACCAACTGCGGTGCCTGCACCGTGCTGTTGGACGGTCAGCCGGTGAAGAGCTGCACCATGTTTGCCGTGCAGGCCGGAGGTCACGAAGTGACCACGGTTGAGGGCCTGGCCACCGCCAGTGAGCTCCATCCGATTCAAGAAGGGTTCAAGGATGAGCAC
>JAHDFR010000309.1:0-1216 GCA_020628065.1 Acidimicrobiales bacterium | reverse complement strand
CTGCAGTGTGGTTTCTGCACGCCGGGGATGATGCTCAGCGCCAAAGCCCTGTTGGATGAGAACCCGAACCCAACCGAGGACGAAGTCCGGTGGGCGCTGTCGGGCAACCTCTGCCGTTGCACCGGCTACCAGAACATCGTGAAAGCTGTCTTGTGGGCGGCGGCCAAGATGCGAGGAGACGATCCTGCGTCAGGCGCAGCCGGCTCAACGGAAGGCGAGGAGTAACAGTGGCATTGGACGAAGTCAAAATTGGCGGTCTTGGCGCCAGCCGTCGCCGAGTCGAAGACAACCGGTTCATCCGGGGCAAAGGCAACTACGTCGACGACGTGGTGCTGCCCGGCATGTTGCACATGGAGATCCTCCGCAGCCCGCTGGCTCATGCCCGCATCAAGTCGATTGACACCAGCGCGGCGTACGCCATCCCCGGCGTGCGGATGGTGATGACCGGTGAGATGATGGCGGCCCGCAACTTGGCCTGGATGCCGACATTGTCATACGACACCCAGGCGGTGTTGGCCACCGACAAGGTCCGTTTCCAGGGCCAAGAGGTATGCGCCGTGATTGCCGACGATCCCTACATCGCCCGCGACGGCGTGGAGGCCATTGTCGTCGAGTACGAACCGCTGGATCCGATTGTCAACCCGGAACAGGCCTTGGCCCCTGGCGCACCGCTCATCCGGGACGACAAGGTCAACCAGGCTGACAACGTGGTGTTTGACTGGGAGGTCGGGGATCGGGAAGGCACCGATCGGGCCTTCGCCGAGGCCGACACCGTCTCCGAAATCTCGATGCACTACCCGCGGTCGCACCCGTCTCCCATCGAGGCCTGCGGATCGATCGCCGACTTCGACCGCTCAACGTCGAAGCTAACGGTCTACATGACCACTCAGGCGCCACACATTATTAGGGCTGCGGTGTCGCTGGTGGCTGAGATCCCGGAGCACATGATCCGCATCATCTCGCCCGATCTGGGGGGCGGCTTCGGCAACAAGGTTCCCGTCTATCCCGGCTATGTGGCCTCCATCCTGGCTTCGATCCTGCTGGAACGACCGGTCAAGTGGATTGAGGACAAGACCGGCAACCTCATCTCCACCGGCTTTGGTCGGGACGTCCAAAGGCCAGATGGCATTGCGGTCCGACGGCAAGATCATGGGTGTGCGGATGCACACCGACTCCGACCACGGGGCGTTCTTCGCCGACGCCCAGCCGTCGAAGT
>JAHDFR010000091.1:4461-17725 GCA_020628065.1 Acidimicrobiales bacterium | reverse complement strand
GATCAACCTGCCACGGCCGACTAATGCAGCACGTCGCGCCATGGAATACTCGTCAGCAGGTTGAACCAGTGACCTAACCGTCGAAGTCTTCGACGGCCAGACCGGCGTCCTTCCAGCCCTGGGTGCCACCTTCGACGTAGCGGACGTTGTTGTAGCCCATGTCCTGCAGCAGCTTGGCGCCGAGTGAAGCCATGGCTCCCAAAGCGCAGGTGACGACAATCTCGCGGTCATGATCACCCAACGAAGGATGCTGCATCTCGGCCGGCATGGTCACGTCACCTTTGAACCCGAGGGTGCCAAGTGAAATGGCTTCAGCCCCGGGGATGATCCCACCGGCTTTGATGTCGGCGGCGTCACGCACGTCGATTACCAGCGCTCCTTCGGGAACATCTGCTGGAGCGACGGCGGCTACCTGCCCCTTGGCTTCTTGAACGGATTCCATGAAGGTCTTGGCCATGAAACCGATTCTACTCAGAACGAGTGATGAGGGTCAGCCCGTCACCGAGAGGGACCGTCACGTTGGTCGACGTTTGGTCGGCGGCCACATGGTCGTTGAACGCTCGGATGGCGACGGTGTCATCGGTGTTGTCGTCGGGGTCCAAGACTTTGGCCGACCACATGGTGTTGTCCACGATCATCAAGCCGTTCGGGTTGAGGCGGGGGAGCAGGGCGTCGTAGTAGTTGACGTAGTTGGGCTTGTCGGCGTCGATGAATACGAGATCCAGATGAGGCTCGTCAGGTTGAGCGGCGATGGTCTCCAAGGCCGGTGCCAACACCAGTTCTATGCGGTCGGCAACCCCGGCGGCCTCCCAGTGCTGGCGGGCAATCGAAGTCCATGTGTCGTTCACATCGCAACACAAAAGGCGGCCGTCCGAGGGCATGGCTGCGGCGATACTCAACGACGAATAGCCGATGAAGGTGCCAACTTCCAGCGCCCGTCGAGGCTGCATAGCTTGCACCAGAATCGACAGAAAGGTTCCGGCCTCGGTTCCCAGACGCATGCCGCCGGCCGGCATGTCGGCGGCGATCCGGCGCAACGATTCCAGGTGCTCGCTCGGGGCCGAGTTGCGATCGGTCAGATAGGCCTGCATCTCCACCGGAAGGCTGAATGGTTTCGTCTGGGTGAAGTCTGCGCTCATGACGATCACTCTAGTGACGGCCGCTACCGTGACTCTCATGTCGATGACTGATGCCATAGGGCAGCGACCTTGGATGAACGACTCCGCTCGGAAACGAGTGAGCGAGCTGCGGACCGACCACAGCCAGGCGTCCACCGACAGCCTGCGTGACCGAGTGGACCAGCTGATTGAAGCCAACGACGTCACCCATTCGCTGCGATGTTTGAACTTGAACCCGGCCACCAACGTGATGAGCCCGCGGGCGGAAGCCGCTCTGGCCGCCGGGCTGGGAAGCCGTCCCTCGCTCGGTCATCCGGGCGACAAATACGAAACCGGATTGCAGGCCATCGAGGAGCTGGAAGTGCTCACTCACGACCTTGCCTGTCAAGTGTTCAACGCTCGGTTTGCCGAGTTCAGAGTGGCATCGGGAGCGATGGCCAACCTGTATGCCTTCATGGCCACCTGTTCTCCCGGCGACACCGTGATCGTCCCACCGCCCTCCATCGGCGGGCATGTCACCCACAACACCGCCGGTGCCGCCGGACTGTACGGCCTCAACATCGTGGAAGGGCCGATCGATGCCGCAACCCATTCGTTTGATTTGGCTGCCCTGCGCTCGTTGGCCGCTGACCTTCAACCCAAGCTCATCACCATCGGCACCAGCCTGAACCTGTTCGCTCACCCGGTGGCCGCCCTGCGGGACATCGCCGACGAAGTCGGTGCCTCCTTGATGTTCGATGCCGCCCACGCCTGCGGGATGATCGCCGGTGGTCAATGGCCCAACCCGCTTCACCACGGTGCCCACCTGATGACTATGAGCACCTACAAAAGTCTGGGAGGCCCGGCGGGAGGTCTGATCGTCAGCAACGACGGCGGACTGGCCGAGCGTCTGGATGCCATCGCCTACCCCGGTCTGACCGCCAATTTTGACGCCGGTCGGTCAACCTCGCTGGCGCTGACGCTGCTTGATTGGGTCGACTTTGGCGCCGACTACGGGGCGGCCATGCGTTCAGCCGCCATGCGGCTGGCCGACGAATTGGCGGGGCGAGGGCTGGCCGTCCACCGACCTGCGGCCGACGGGCCGTTCACCGACTCGCACCAATTCGCCCTGACCGCCGAGGGGGCGACGGGTGCCGGTCATGGCCTGGCGCTCCGATTGGAACGAGCCAATCTTCTGGCCTGTGCCATTGGCCTGCCTACCGGTGAGGGTCTACGTCTCGGCACCCCCGAAGCGGTTCGATGGGGGATGGGTGACGATGACATGCCGGCCCTGGCCGAGTTGATTCAGCGGGCGCTGACCGAAGAGCCCGAGAACGTTGCTGCCGACGTCACCTCATTCCGGTCGGCGTTCAGAACTGTCGGCTACTGCAACTAGGTCAACGCCACCACATGTCGCCGGGCTGAGACGTTCTCGGCAACGATCTCAGAGGCGGGCTCGGACGACGGCGATACCGAGATCGGCCAGGCAATAGTCCGGCAACCAGTGGAAGCGCTGGGTGATGCGTTCGCCTCCACCTCGGGCCACCCGCTCGGTTCCGCTGGTTGGTCCCGTGGGGTTCACTCGCTGCTCATCTCGGTGAAAGTCGGGGTGATACCAGTCTTCACACCAGACTTGCTGGTTGGCGTCGATGGCACCCAACAGTGCCGCGGTCTCCCACTCGGCCTCGGTCGGGAGCCTGTGGCTGCTCCAATGGCAGAAGGCCCGAGCATCGAACCAACTGACCTGCACCACCGGCCTATCAGGTTTGGCGGACGATCCGTCGCCTAACGGTGTCCTCCAGGTGGCGCTGCCCGTCGGCGTGTCGCCGTCTCGAAGAAAGCCTCCACCCTCCTCCTCGGCGGTGGTGCGGTATTCGGTTTCGTCGACGAAGGAGGCGAACTGGGAAACGGTGAGGAGGGAAATGGCGAATGACCCGACGCTGACCGCTCGGGCCGGCCGCTCATCGGGCTCGGCGTTGGGGTCGTCGGTGCCGAGGGAGTGGCGCACCATTTCCAGCTCCACCCAGTTGAGATCCGTGCTGGTCACGGCATGAGCATAGTTGGCTCAACAACCAGTCACGGGTCGATCGGTTTGGTGGGTTGAAGCGGCCGGGTTTCCGAGCGCCAGGACTTGGAGCATCAGGTTTCCGAGCGTCAGGATTCCGAGCGTCAGGATTCAGGGTGTCCGGCGTTCACCACGCAGAACCGATTGCCTTCCGTGTCGGCCACGACAATAAAGTCCGGGTCAGGCGGATACTGATCCCACTCGACTCTCCGGGCTCCGAGATCACAAAGCCGCTCAACCTCATCCCGCTGCTCGGCGGCGCTGTCAACCACCAGATCGATGTGGACTCTCGGAGACTCCTGCGCCGGTGTATCCGAACGTTGAATCGCCACCCTGGTTCCCTCACCGGATGGCGGGACCAAAATGGTGAAATCGTTTTCAGAGTCGGGGAACCGTACAGGCTCGTAGCCCAACACCTGTTGCCAGAACCCCACTGCCCGTTCAACGTCCTCCGCCCCGAATACAACCGTGCCCAGCTTCAACATGGCATCTAGTATTGGCCCGGTGAGAGGCAATGACACCGAGCCTTCCCGGTGAAGGCTGACGAAGCAGGCCGTGTCCTGGCCGAGCGACACCGCTCCCTGGCCGGTGAAGCCTCAAGAGTTGTGGTTGACCGCGCCACGTCGTTGCTCAACTTTTCCGAGGTGACGTACGAGGGCGATTGGTCTTTGCGCTCGGCTCTTTGCCGTTTGGCTCAGCCTGAACCGGCGAGGGTCGGCCGGGTGTTGGAATCAATTCGTCGCCTGGAGGTTGTGCTTCACCACGCTCAACAGCCGTTGGAGCGCAACGGCGCCCACTGTCTTCGACCGACCGGGGCATTGACCACGTCTCTCGATGAACCGTCAGTGGAGGCTGAGACTGTTCCTGATGTGAGGACCGCGGACCTAGCCCGTTTGGTCGAATCCGGCTTTGAGGTTGAACCGCTTTTGTCCGGCTACGAGGCCGCTGAAGGCGTCGAATCGCTCAGCAGCGAAGAACGGGTAGCGGTTCCGCTGCTGGCTATCGCCGTGCGGTTCGAGGATCTGGCGGCGACGTTGACATCGTGGGCCGATCAGGGGCCGGGCAATCGCCCGGTTACGGCCTTCGATGAGGCTTGCGACGAGATCGAGGCCCGACTGGAGCAGTTGGGTGTTCCACGCGAGACCGGAGGCCCACCCCGCGGCGGCCGGTCAAGGAGGTCAGGTTGAGCGGACACGGTCATTCTCACGGTCACTCTCACTCCCACAGCGACCGATCGCCCGGCGGACAACTGCCGCCGGATAATCACGTTCACACCGAGTACTCCTACGACGCCGTCGATCGCGGCTCGATGATCGGTGCCTGTCAGCAGGCAAGCGACCTTGGGCTCCCGTCCATCGCCTTTACCGAACATCTCGACATGGTCGAATGGTTCATCCCGGAGGCGGCCAAGCCGGACATGCCGGATGACGTCGCCGAATGGCTCCACCAAGACTCCTGTATCCACACGCCGGTGATCGACTTCGACGGCTATTTCGACAGCATCGAAGAGTGTCGCAGTCGGTTTCCCGATCTGCGGATCTTGACCGGCATGGAGATCGGCGAGCCCCACTGGTTCCCCGACGAAGTGGCAGAACTGTTGGACAGCGGACGGTTCGAACGGGCGCTCGGTTCGCTGCACTCGATGACCATCGACGGCCGCCCCCGTCTCATCGACGAGTGGTTCCGTACCGAAGGCATCCACCTCGATGGCAACGGAGGTAGTGGAAGCAGTGGAGGTGAGAGCGGTGGTGCCGGGCCCCGTGAAGCCAGAGCGGTGCGGGACTACCTGAGCGAGGCCATCAACCTGATCAACTCCGACGGTGACTTTCAGGTCTTCGCCCACATCGACTACTTGATTCGCCAGATCGACGCTGCCGGTAGAAAACACAATCCGGTTGAGTTCGAAGAGGAATACCGGGAGACACTCAAGGCGCTGGCCCGATCCGGCAGGGCCTTGGAGATCAATACTCGAATACCCCTCGATGGCATCATCGTCGAGTGGTTTCACCAGGTCGGGGGTGAAGCGGTGTCGTTCGGTTCCGACGCCCACACGCCGGGAGCGGTTGGCCACGGATTCGCCGAGGCGGCCGCCATGGCCGAAGCTATTGGCTTCAGGCGTCAGGATGACCCGTACGACTTCTGGCGGCGGTTGTAGTTCGGCCTAGCGGGCGGTGTAGCCGGCGTCCACGTGGACGATCTCGCCGGGTCTGTAGCTGGCATCATCCGAGGCCAGGAAGACAACCACGTTGGCGATCTCGGTTGGGTCGGCCAACCGTTTCATCGGGATGGTGGCATCGGCCAGGGCCTGCAGGTCCTCCGCCGTCGGCGGCCGCTCCCGCTGCGACGACAACATCGGAGTGTTGACCTCGCCTGGAGCCACGGCGTTTACCCTTATCCCATCTTCGACGTGATCCAGGGCCAGTGCCCGAGTCAGTTGATGGACCGCCCCTTTTGACACGCAGTAGGCGGTGGCGCCGGCTGAGCCCACCCCACCCCAGATGGAGCCGAAGTTGACAATGGCACCGCGGCCGGCCTCGGTCATGTAGCGAAGGGCGGCACGGCAAAGGTAGAACATGCCGTCGATGTTGACCGCCATCACCCGCCGCCAGTCGTCGTCGTTGGTGCCCAGGGAATCGGCTCGGTGAATGGTTCCCGCCGCGTTGACCAAGACGTCGATGGCGCCATGCTGACCGACGATGGCTTCGATCGCCTCATCACAGAACGATGAGTCGCTGATGTCTCCAATCAACACCGTGGGCTCGGGTCCGCTCCCGACACAATCGGCGGCCACCATTTCGGCCCCGTCCGAGTTGACGTCGATGAGGATCACCGTGGCGCCGCCGGCGGCGAACCGGCGAGCCGAGGCGGCCCCCATGCCCGATGCCGCGCCGGTCACGGCCACCACCTTGCCGGCGAACTGGAAGGCCGGATCGGAAATTGCCGGGTTGGGTGTGTAGTTCACTCAGTCGCTCCAATCGACTCGGTCGAACTGGCTACCGCCGTAGGTCTGCTCGGTCGGCTGCAGCTCGATGCGGTTGATGTTGACGTGCCTGGGTACACCGATGGCGTACATGATGGCGTCGGCTGTTTCGTCGGCGGTGACCTCGTCCACCCCTGAGTCCTTGAACTTGGAGCGACGCTCCGGGTCGGTCACGGCCACGTCGTAGAACTCGGTGGACACCCGGCCGGGGTTGATTTCGGTGACCCGTACTCCGGTGCCCACCAGCTCCAGTCGCAGGTTCAGCGACAGCAGATGCACCGCTCCCTTGGATGCCCCATAGGAGGCGGCGGCCAGCGGGTAGAGGCCGGCCATGGAGCCGATGTTGATGATGTGGCCCCGCCGACGTTCGATCATGGCCGGGAGCACGGCCCGGGCGGCCACCATGGCGGCGGTGACGTTGGTGTCGATGGTGGTCACCAGGTCTTCGATGGGTGAGTCGGCCAGTCGTGCGTCCATGCGGCCGAGCCCGGCGTTGTTGACCAGCACGTCGACCGGGCCCAACGACCGGGCCAGGTCGGTCAGACCGTGGTGATCCCGCACGTCGATGGTGTGAGGCACGCAACCGGTTTGTTCGGCCAAAGCGGCCAACCGGTCAGCCCGGCGGGCCACGGCGTGAACGGTGTACCCGGCGGCTCGCAGCCGGGTTGCGGTGGCAGCGCCAATACCGCTGGAGGCGCCGGTCACCAGCGCTACCGGAGCAACGCTCATGTCGATGCCCCTGTCTTCGCTGCGGCGGCCAGGTTCAGTACTGCCTGCTCCAGTCGCTCGATGTCGGACGAGTCGTTGTAGATCTGGGTCGACAGACGCAGAGACAAGCTGTCGGGTGATGCCGACGCCCCGGCTTCGCTGTCGGGGGAGAACACCGGTATCTCGATGAGGGCTTCGGCTGACAGGTGGCTGCGAAGCCGCTCGGCGTCGTCGACCGTTTGGCCAAGCTCGGTCGGCAACTTGATGACGACCATCGATCCCACCATCGCTTCCGGAGTGGTGAACTCGGTGCCCCACGCCTGGGCGAGCTGGTCGGCCGAGGTCCAGGCCAGCGCATGGTTGTAGGAGCGGATGGCGTCTTCACCCAGTTCTTGTCGGAAGCCGAAGGCCTCGCCGGCGGCCAGGAAGCCTGAAGGGTCACGGGTGCCCGGCAGATCGAACTCGGCGGCCAGGCCGTTGCCGATGCCCCACGACACAATCGGGGCGTGGATGGTGTGGCGGTGCTCGGGTGCCACCCACAGGAAGCCGGAACTGCGGGGCGTCCAGGCCCACTTGTGCAGATTGCCGCTGTACCAGTCGGGGGCCAGCTCGTTGACATTCAACGGCAGCTGAGCCGGCACGTGAGCACCGTCCACCAGCACCGGCACCCCGTTGTCACGACAGTGGTTGACCATGTCGGCGATAGGCATGACCAACGCCGAGAAGGAGGTGATGTGGTCGATGACCATCAGGCGTAGGCCCGGTTGGACCTGTTGGCGAAAGGCGTCGGCGAAGTCGGCAACCGGTGCTCCGGCCGACGGCAGGGTGACGGTTTGCACCGAAGCGCCGGTCAACTCGGCCACCCGACTCACGGCGTTGGTCACGCCGCCGTAGCCGTGATTGGTGACGGCCAGCGTGTCACCCGGCTTGATGTCGAGTGACCCCAGTACGGCGTTGGCTCCAGTGGTAATGTTGTCGACCAGTGCCAGTCCGTCGGCGCCACCAGAAGCACCGCCGTCAGGATCGGTCGCTCCGACGTAGGCGGCGACGTCGGTTGCCGCCTGGCGTAGCAACGGTGGCTCGCCCTCCCAGTCTTTGGCCATCGGATTGGCCAGGCGGCGCAGCATGAACTCGGCCGGATGCCGTTCGATCTCCTCGATGATGTCCCGCTGCCGTTGAAGCACCCGTTTGGGGGTCGCCCCCACGGTGCCGTGGTTCAAGTAGGCGTAGTCGGGGTCGAGGTGCCACTCCGAGAGCATGCTGCGGCCGAATGATGTCATGGGCCGCATAGTACTTCGGCACGACACGACCGGCCGAGCCGATTCCGGCTGAGGCCACTGCCCGTTACTCGATGGGTGCGGTGAGTAGGCCGTACTCGACTATTTCGTCGTTGGTCATGGGGTGGATGTCGTCGGCCGGAGCAGCGTAGATGGTGAACCAGTAGAACTCGTCGTCGCCCAGCATGTCCTCGATGTATTTGCGGTTCGCTTCGTGCTCGGGTGCGTCGCGGGGGAACTCGGCGGCGTCGGTAAACCCGTCGGACCAGGAGTGCACGCCGATGTGGGCACCGTCCTCCATCGTCCGCTCAACACCGGCCAGGAAGAGGTCGACTCCGCCGGAATCGATGGCGCTGTTGGAGATCAGCCGGGTGTTGAGTCCACGTTGCCGAACCTCGTATGCCAGTTCAATCATGGTCTCGTCGTCGAGTGACCCTGGTACCACCTCTTCCACCAAGGTGGTGATATCGGGATTGGCCTCCATGACTTCGTTGAACTGGTCGAGGGTTTTGGAGTTGATCTCGCCGTTCATCCAAAGCTCGTCGTTTCGGACCTCAAACTCGGTGATCTCGAACGAGTTCAGCACTGCCACTTCGGCTATGTCGCCGAGCGGCGTACGGCCAGCCAGGCGTTGGGTCTGTCGGCCGAGTGGCCACTTTGGCTCGGCCGAACGTACAGGTCGAACGTGCGGACTGGGCGCGTAGGTAGTCGTGTAACCGGCGTACAACCGAATGGTGGGTAGAGCGATTATGTGAGACAATAATGGACAAGCGGGTGGGCGTACCCGGAGCGGCAGCCGAGCCGTTCGGCCGTTTTGGCCGACGGCGAGATCTGCTGTTCCAGTCATGGAGCGGAGTCATGGCAATCTTCCCGATGGCGGGAGTCGCTCTCGCCATGTCGCTTACCCCGACGGTCATCTCGCCGGTGACCGGCGCCGATACGGCCGTGTCGTCCAGCGTGCCGGTTGCCGCCTCCACGGCTGTTGTTGCCCAAGCCGACACCGTGATCGCTGAGCGGGGTGACGAAGGATCGACGGTGCGCGATCTGCAAACGAGGCTGACTCAAGCCGGTTTCCCGCCCGGCCCGATCGACGGCGACTATGGACGCCGTACCGCCGCCGGAGTCTCGTCGTTCCAGTCGGCCGTAGGTCTTCCCGCCACCGGGATCTACGATCGGGCTACCGCCGATGCGCTGGCCGCCTACACGCCGTCGGAATCGGAGCCGACACAAGAACCGACGCCGGAGCCCGAGCCGGATGCGGCGCCGGCCATGACGGTTCGGCAGGCTCAGCAACGGCTGGTCGATATCGGATTCAACCCCGGCCCGGTCGACGGCAAGTACGGCCGCAAGACGCGAGCCGGTCTTGAGGCCTTCCAGCGACACGTTGGGATTGCGGTCACCGGTGTTGTCGACGCCGCCACGGTCGCCGCCCTCAACGACTACGACGGCGACGGAGCCGGCTCCGACGACTCGAACCCGCCCCCGGCGGTCGACGATGGTTCTGCAGACTCGCCCTCAACCGGTTTGGCCGATGGGCAACGGCGGCTGGCGATGGGCCCGTTTGATCCCGGCCCGATTGACGGTGAGTACGGCACCAAGACCAAGAACGCCATCTGGGCGTTGGAGAAGCTGGCCGGGTTGCCCATGGACGGGGCGTGGAGCGACGCTGATCGCTCGGCTCTGGATCAGGTGTTGAGCGGCGCCATCGGCGGGCCGGTTGAAAGCTACAGCCGACGGTGGGTCGAAGTCGATCTGTCTCAGCAACTGATGATGGTGTACGACCCGGGCCGCACCACCCCGGTGTTGGTCAGCCACGTTTCCAGTGGCAGTGGGATCCCATGGAAGAAGGGGCGTTACAGCGGGCGGTCCATCACCCCGGTCGGCGACTTCACCATCTTCCGGCGAATCAGTGGTTGGCGACAATCCAGCCTAGGGATCGGCAGTCTGTACAACCCGCTGTACTTCACCAACAGCGGCATCGCCTTCCACGGCAGCCGCTCGGTGCCGTCCTATCCGGCCAGTCACGGCTGTGTCCGTGTTCCCATGCACATCGCCGAGTACCTGCCGGCCATGTTGCCCAACGGCACGCCGGTCAGCGTGAGGCAGTAATCGCGTTACCAGCTCCTTCGGGTCTCGAGCCTGGAGTTCCACCCAGGGTTTAACTGCCGGTTCTATAGCCTGAAGCAGTGTCGCAGTTTGTCGCCCGAGCCCTGGTCTTCACTTCTTCGGCCGCGGTGCTGGTCCTGGAGATTTTGGCCGGGCGACTGATGGCCCCCTATGTAGGGGTCAGCCTGGAGACCTTCACCGGCATCATCGGGACCGTGTTGGCCGCCATCGCTTTGGGTTCGTGGGCCGGTGGCCGCTTGGCCGACCGGCAGGATCCGGCCCCGTTGATCGGCCGGGCCTTCATTCTCGGCGGCTTGCTGGCGTTGCTCGCTCCCACCTTGACCGCCATTCTCGGTGCCGGGCTTCGGGGTGGGGGAGCAGTGGCCGTTGTGGTGTTGACGGCGGTGGCTTTCTTCGCCCCCAGTGCCGTGCTGTCGGCGGTGTCGCCGCTGGTGGTGAAACTCCGGTTGGCGTCGTTGGATGAGACCGGTGAAGTGGTGGGTTCGCTGTCGGCGGTCGGGACCGCCGGGGCGTTGGTGGGAACGTTCGTCACCGGATTTGTGCTGCTGGCCACATTGCCCACCCGACCGGTGGTGTTGGCCGTGGGGGTTGTCCTGGTGGCCATCGGCGTTTGGCAGACTCTGCAATTTCGCCAAGGCGACGGTGGCATTGGCGCTCAGGCTGAATCCGGCACTGACACTGACACTGACCCTGACTCTGACGCAGACACCGGCCCTGACGCAGATTCCGGCACGGATTACGGCCTAAGCCGAATGATAGGGGGAGCCGGACTGGCGGCCATCGCCCTCATCCTGGTCCCCGGCCCGTGTGAATGGGAGACCACCTACTCCTGCGCCAACGTCACCCTCGATCCCGACAATGCCTCCGGTCGCACCCTTCAGCTGGACGTGTTGTCCCACAGTTACGTGGATCTGGACGATCCGACCAATCTCCGCTTCCGTTACATCCGGGAGTTCGTGGCCGTTATCGAAGCCACGGCACCCGAAGGTCCGTTGACCACGCTTGGTATCGGTGGCGGCGGGTTCACGATGCCCCGCTACTTTGCCGCCACTCGACCCGGCTCGGTCAACACGGTGTTCGAAATCGATGACGCCCTGGTTGACATCGCCGAGTCCGAGCTCGGCTTGGACACCGACGAAGCGAATTTGACCGTGGTGGCCAGCGATGCGCGACTGGCGTTGGCCCGCCTTGACAGTGAGGGTGACGGTGAGAGTGGCAGCGAGGACTCGTTGACCCAGCCATTTGATGTCGTCGTCGGCGATGCCTTCGCCGGGCTCTCCGTTCCCTGGCACCTGACCACGCTTGAGTTCCTGGAGACGCTCAAGCGCTCGATGACACCGGAGGGCGTGTACGTGATGAACATCATCGACTTCCCCGAGTTCCGCTTCCTGTGGGCCGAGGTGAACACGTTGCAGCAGGTGTTTGACAACGTGGCCATCATGGCGCCGCTCGACGACGCCGGACAGCTGCTTGGGGGCAACGTGGTGGTGTTGGCCACCGACGGCTCAATCGATGCCGACGCCGTGGTGTCGAATCTTCAGGATCGGGACTCAGATTCGATGGTCATCATGGGGGCCGAGCTGGCCCAACTGGTCGGTGACGCGCCGACGTTGACCGACGACTTCGCTCCGGTCGATCAAATGATTGACGTCCCGCTGGGCTGAGTCGCAGATCCAGTTGGTCAGGCCGATTTGGTCAGGCCGAGCGTCTCCGGTCGCGGCGGTATTCGGACCGTTCCAGGCGCCGTGCCTTGCGTTCAGCCCGTCGGGCCACTCGCAGGTCCCGCTTGGTTTCCTGCAGCAGCAAACGGGCTTCCAACACCTCGATTTCGAGGTGGCCGATGTCAACCGCGGCGTCATCCTGTGACTCTGATGCGGGTGTGTCGTCGGCATCGTCGCTGATCTCATCGCTGACCTCGACGTTGTTGTCGACACCGTCCTCAAGACGGTCAGGAACATCGAGATCATCGATCGCCGGGTTGGCCTTCACCGCGGTGAGTTCCGGTTCGATTCTGGCTGGCGGCTCGGGGGCGACAAGCTCGGCGTTGAGCGGCGTAGCGACGGCTGCGACCGGCTCCGGGGCGGGAGGTTGCACCTGGGGCGAGGGCGAGGGCGGGGGTGGCGGCAGCGGCATGGGTGGAGGGGTCACCGTCCGCGACGGCAGCGATTCGTTCAGGCTGCTCGACACTTCGTCCGCCACTGTCTCAATTGCTTCGCGAATCATTCGTCCAACCATGAGGCAATTCTACGTCATGGCGGACAGCCGGTGGGTTCGGGTCAGCCAGCGGCGAAGCCGAAAGCGAAGTCAACCGTCCGGGGATGTACCAGGTACCGATCCAGGGTCATCGGCCCGCAGCTTCCGCCGCCCAATCCGGACTGCAGGTGGTCGAGGTACAGCGTGACGTGTTCGTCGGGGGTGAGCTGCCAGGTGGCGGTGGCTGCGGTCAGTTGGTGGGCGTCGAAGCGGGATAGGCCGGCTTCAAACAGCCGGTCGCTGCTGATGCGGAGGCTGGTGTCGCCTCGGGAGAGTCTCAGCCACCGCAGGTCGGTGCGGTTGCCGTTCTCCTGGGGATAGATGTAGGGCACGTGGAAGTCATCGACGGAAGCGTCGTAGATGCCGACCGCGGCCCCGGTGTTGCGGTCCCTGTAGTTCTCGTGCGGACCGCGGCCGAAGTAGCGAACGGCCGGGTCAGGCGACGCCAGTCTGGTGGCCAGACCGATCCGAGGCAGCGGCGGCAGCCCGTCGGCCGGCTCGACCGTATTCTCCACCAACAGCGTGTCGTCGACCAACCGGTAGCTGTGGTGGTGGGTGAACCGTAGCTCTCCACCGGCACGGGCCTCGGTGGTTAGCACCACTGACTGATCATCAGCGGCGAAACTACTGGTCGACAGCACCAGGTCGTCGAGGCCGGCCGACTTCCACCGCTCGGCCAGTTGCAGATCGCCGGTGTAGATCAACGCCTCGTCGTTGTCGGTGGGGGCTCGCCAGATGTTCAAGGTCAGCGGTGCGG
>JAHDFR010000091.1:0-4361 GCA_020628065.1 Acidimicrobiales bacterium | reverse complement strand
ACGGCAAGCGACGGAGCGGGTTCGACAAGCCAGAGTTGCGCCCAGCCCACCTCGTGTCCGGTCTTCACCAGAGTGTCGGCCCGATTTCGAGTGAAACGAAACGTGATGTACCGCTCGGCGGTGCCGCCCGGTGGCGAAGGAAGATCAAGGGAGACGACGGCCGAAGCTTGAGGGGCGATGGTCATGGGCTCGATCGCTCCGGAAGCCAGATCTTCGCCGTCGCTATAGACCGTCCAGGCGATGTCCAGATCGGACAGGTCGGTGAAATACCGCTTGTTGGTGATGACGAAACCGTCACCGTCGGGGCTCGCGGCCACGTCGAACGGTTGGAACAACCGTCGGCATTCCTCCAGCGCCGGGTGTGGTGTGCGATCGGGCCAGATCAGTCCGTTGATACAGAACTGGGCGTCGTTGATCTTGTCTCCGAAGTCACCCCCGTAGGCCCAGTAGCCAACCTCGTCGCCGGCGCTGTTGACTGCAGTGGCCCGCAGGCCTTGATCAACCCAGTCCCAGATGAACCCGCCTTGGAGCCCGTGGTGGGATTCGATGGCTTCCCAGTAGTCGGCCAGGTTGCCGGTGCTGTTGCCCATCGAGTGGGCGTACTCGCACATGATGAGCGGTCGGGTGGCTGCCGGGTCGTTGGCGTATTCGACGATTTCGTCGATGCTGGGATACATCGGGCAGGTCACGTCGGTTGATGCCTTGCCGCCTTCCCAGTCGCCGTCGCCTTCGCTCCGGCTGACGCAACCCTCGTAGTGCAGAGGGCGGGTTGGGTCGGCTCCGCGGATCCATCCGGCCAGCGTGTCGTGGTTGACGCCATATCCGCTCTCGTTGCCCAGCGACCACATGATGATCGAGGCGTGGTTGCGGGTCCGCTGCACCATGCGCTTGCCCCGCTCCACCCAGTTGGTTGTCCAACGGGGGTCGTTACACAACCGGTAGTAGACCCCGTGGCATTCGATGTTGGCTTCATCGATGACATAGAGCCCGTGCTCGTCGCACAGCTCGTACCAGCGGTCGGTGCACGGGTAGTGGCTGTTGCGCACAGCATTGATGTTGGCCTCTTTCATCAGGGCGATGTCGGCCAGCATCGACTCCTCCGACACCACCTTGCCGTGCACGTCGTCGTGCTCATGACGGTTCACGCCGCGCATCAGTACCGGTTGTCCGTTGATGAGCAGCTCTCGGCCTCGAATCTCCACTTGGCGGAACCCGATGCGGTGCCGGGCCACCTGTGTCACGGTGTCACCGTTCTTCAACACCAAGACGATGGTGTGGAGGTCCGGTGTCTCGGCTGTCCACTTGGCCGGAGCGGCCACCGCTTCGTCGAACGACACCGTGATCTGCGAACGAAGATCGACGGACACCTCGGTCTCAGTTCGCAGCACCTCGTCGCCGGAAGGATCGAGCAGGCGAAGCTCCATTGTGTAGTCGCCGCCAGCCTCTGGCCGCTGACCGCCGATGACGGCCGCCACCTTCAACCGGGCGTCACGGTAGTCGCCGTCCAGCCGGGTCTCGACCGTAAAGTCCTCAATGAATGTCCGGGGGGTGGCGTAGACCGACACATCACGGTGAATGCCGGCCATCCACCAGTGGTCCTGATCCTCCACGTAGCTGTGAGCCGACCAACGGATGACCCGGACAATAAGGTCGTTGGCTCCCTGACGGACCAGGTCGGTGATCTCAAACTCGGCCGGCAGGCGGGAGTCGCTGGAGTAGCCGACGTGGTGGCCGTTGACCCACAGGTCAAATACGGTCTCCACCCCATCGAAGCGCAGCACGATCCGTTTGTTCTCAACCACCCAGGTGTGGGGTACATCGAAGTTGCGGCGGTAGAAACCGGTGGGGTTGTCGTCAGCCGGGACGAACGGCGGATTGGTGGGGATCGGCATCTTGACATTGGTGTAGATGGGTTTGTCGTAGCCCTGCACAGTCCAGTTGCCGGGCACGGCAATCGGCTGGTCGTCGTACACCACCTCGGCGATGTCAGGGGCGTCGGCCGGGCTGTCGTAGTAGGCGAAGTCCCAGTCGCCGTTCAACGTCCGCCAGTTGGGTGAAGCGATCCGGTCGGCCATCGACCCGCTGTCGAGCGGACGGGTCAGTGCCGCATCGACGCTGTCGAACGGAACATGGTTGACGTGCATCGGCAGCCGATTGACGGCCACCACCTCCGGGTCCTCCCAGATGTTCCAGCCGGCGGTTGATGTCATCATGTTGCCTGTCACGTTGCTTCCCCTCTGTATGTGGCCGACGACGCCGCAGGTGGCGAGGCGGTGACCGGCCCGACGTGAACGTATCCGTGGAAGCCGTCCGGTCCTACCCGGTCGGCCCATTGCGCGCCGGGCGACAACTCGGCGTCGTCGGGTACAGCGTGTGGCCCGGGGGTGAAGCCGGCGTCGAGCTCGGCTATCTCAGAGGACTCCGGTGACTGCTCGTCGGCTCGAAGGCCCCAGGCTTGCCCTCCCGAGGAGCGCCCCAGCAATGCCACCGCCTGTGGATGCCACTGTGAGATATACCGACCCAGCGTCGGACGCCCGGCGTGGTCGGTGCCCACAGTGACATGTTCCGGTCCGGCCAACACAACGGTGAACGCCTTGCGGTTTCGATCCATGGCATCGAGCAGGTGCCGTGCCATGGTTTCGTCCCGCGGTGCTTCCAGCAGGTGAAGATACTCCATGGCCACCGCCGACCCGGGAGCCACCCACGGTCCATCCATGGCTACAACCGTTACCGGCTCCAACGAGGTCAAGACGCCAACGAGGTTTGCCATCGCGGTGCTGGATCGACCGTCCTGAAACTCGTCGGCCCGCTGCCACCAGACTCCGTGAGCTCGGGTTGATTGTTCATAGGCCAGACGGTCAAGAACCGGCTGTTCCGAACACGGAACTTCGAGGCCGACGATCACGCCCAGTTGTTGAGCCATTGCCTTGGCCACGATGCGCTCGACGAGTTGCGGAAACTGGTTGGTGCCGTGCCACTCGCCGATCATGACAATCCGGCCTGGACGAATCAGCGGCTTCAGCGATGACAGGATCTGGTCGGCGGGCTCATCCACGGATCGAGCGTAATCCAGGTGACTAGGCCAGCGCTCTCCGGAGCATGGTCTCCGAGGCGGCGACGATCACCTCAGCGGTGAGGTCGTTGCGCCCCACGGCGTCCCAGCCCGTCCCGGTGGGGGCTTCGCTGCTGCTGCCAATATCCAACATGGCGGCCACATCCCATAGCGGGTCGTAGCCCTGCGGCGCCCAGCTCTCGGTCAGTTGCAGGTAACGCTGGAGGAAGCCGTCGGCCGCTTCGCTTCCGGCCAGCACGGTCAGGTTCCAACGGCAGTGGCCCAACTCGGCGTAAGGGTGGCCGACACAGGCGTTCAGCCAGTCGACGATGGCCGGCGTTTCCTGAGAAGACTCGACCTGCCCCAACCACAACATGTTGAGCGGATGTAAGTCCCGATGCAACAGCACCGGCTGATCACAACCGACGGCCCAACCCTGCTGGTCGATGCCCAGCTCGGTGATCCGCCGGTGATAGAAGTCGATAGCGGACGACCAAAGCTGGTGGTCCCCCCAGGATGGCGGTACTGGTTGGTCCGGTATCCACGGTCGGAAGTCGGGTAGGCCGTGGTTGTCCGGCAGGGGAGCGGTGGCAATGGCGGCGGCAGCCTCGGCCATATCGTTGGCGCAGTTGGCCAGCTCATCGGCAGTGGTTCGCATCGCGCCGGGCAGGAAAGACATGATGAGACGACCGACCTCCACATCGCTGGCGATCAACCTTGGCGTTGCCAGCGGGCTGCGTTCCATCAGCCGGAGTGCTGTGGCTTCCTGAGCGATGATGGTCGGCTCCCGCGCCAGCCATTCGGTGTCTTCGATCTGGCGCACCACCACCTGACGGCCATCGTCCAGGTCGCATCGAAGAATCAACGACGAGATGCCGCCGACCAGCGGTTGACTGTGGGTCACGCCGACTCCCGTCCGGTCAGCCACCCAATCGAGAAGTGGCAGAAGGGAACGGGCCCGGCGCGAGATGGTCACCAGTTCAGTAAAGCGGCTCGTTCTCTAGTCGGCCTTTTCTACTTCAACCTGGACTTCGGTTACGTAGCTCTCGTTGTCCTGGGTCACCGGTTCGGTGCAGACCAGGTTCCATTCATAGGACGGTCCGCTGACCCGATAGCCGTTGGCGGCCACCCACTCCAGAAGGGCACCGTGGGCTTCATGCAGACGGTTGAACGCCCCGCGGTGGGTCAGGCTGGCCACCTGAGTTGCCGGTATTGTTCGGATGCTGGTCTCTCCGCTGGTCGGGTGGCCGGCCGGTACGGGGACAACGGCCTCCAGATCGATGTCGGAGCCGTCGTCGGCGAAGAAGTG
>JAHDFR010000308.1 GCA_020628065.1 Acidimicrobiales bacterium | reverse complement strand
GGCAATGGCAACGTGATCGGGATTCGAGGCGAACTCCATGGCCCGTTTGTAGCAGTGGACCGCTCAGCAATGCGAACGCCCGACCAATCGTCCGTTGGACCGCCTCCAGCTGTCCTACGAAAGTTCTGTGGACGATTTGAGAACCTCGTCGCCGTCCTCTTGTTCGATCAAAAAGGCCGGCTCATCATCCGAGGCATCCCGGACCACTTCGGCACCCTTGATCGTACGGGTCACGCTCTCGGTGAATCTCTCAGTTATCGTGCCGGACCCGGTTCCGGACCCCCATTTCCATGACACAGTGTCTCCAACTTGGAAATCGTTTACGTTTGCCACGTTTCTTGTCCTCTCTCAAATTCGACCGCCGTCGAGCAGTCGAGCCTCAAAGTTGTTCGTTTATCCGATAGTCGATGGGGCAATCGATCATGGTCACACCGGCGGTCGACCGAGCTTGATCGAGCGCGACGCCCAGCTCATCGGCTGAAGTCACCCGGCGACCGGCGCAACCAAACGATTCGGCCAAGCCAACCAGATCGGGGTTGCCGAAGCGGACGCCGTGACGGGCTCGATTCTGCTCATCCTGATGCCAGGCGATAAAGCCGTAGGCGTCGTCGCGGACGACAACGATGACCAGGTCCACGCCTAGGCGCACGGCGGTCTCCAGATCACCGATGTTCATCAACAGACCGCCGTCACCGACAACCGCAGTTGCCCGAAAACCAAGTCTGGCCGCCTCAGTAGCAGACGCCAATCCAGCCCCCATGGAGGCGGTGGCGTTGTCGAGGATAAGGCTCGTCGGTTCGATCGCCGGGTAGTGGCGGGCAAACCAGATCTTGTAAACACCATTGTCCAGCGCCACCACATCACCGGCCTGCTGACGCACAGCCATCAGGCGGACAACATCAAGCGGGTCCATGGAGTCGTCGGGCCCGCTCTCGTCGGTCAGGAGCTTCTCGATATGCCGGCGAGCCTCGTCGGTCCAGTCTGTGTCAACGGCGAGATCGGCTTCGGCCAAACGACAGAGCGTGGTAGCCAGGTCACCGACTACCTCCAGCTCCGGCTCGTACCCCGGTTCTCGATCGGCCGGTTCGTCGGCCAGGTGGATAACAGGGAGGTTGAAGTCCTGTTGCCAGGACAGAGGCGGGTGTTCGGATGGCCGATAGCCCACTGCCAGCACAAGGTCAGCCTCTTTCAATGCCAGGTGAGCGTGATCGAGACGATGGATACCAAGACTGCGAAGAGAACGGGGATTCATCTCAGAAATGGCGCCTTTGCCCATCTGGGTTGCCAAGACACTCAGACCGGTCTGCTCGGTCAACGTCGTCAGGGCGGTCGATGTTGCGCCGCTCACCGATCCCCGTCCTGCGAGTATCAACGGCCGGGCCGCCCGGCCCACACGGTCAACGACGGCAGCAATGGCTCGGGAATCGGCGACAGGGTGGAATCGATCGACGGCGACTGTGGCGGCCGCTGCGACAGGACTGGAGGCGACATCTTCGGGAATCTCGACCAGGACGGCCGCTCCAGGCGGACGGATTGCAGTGGCCAGTGCCCGAGCCACGGTCACTGCGGCCGCGTCGGGGTCGGTGACTGATTCTGCTGAGGCGATGATTGGACGAGCAGAACCCACCACATCAAGCATCTGAAACGAACCTTCGTCGTTGCCTCGAGCGGGCTTTTGCCCTGTGAGGGCCAGCACTGGAGCGCCGATCAGCTGTGCCTGAGCGAGAGGTGTGGCCAGGTTAAGCGCTCCCGGACCGAGGGTGGCCAGGCACACGGCGGGTCGACCAGTGAGGCGAGCGTTCGTGACTGCCATGAATCCAGCGTGTTGCTCGTGGCGGCACACAATCATTGGTAAGCCGGCTCGGCGCAACGCCGAAACCATCGGCAGGTTCTCCTCACCGGGAAGGGCGAACACGGTGTCGACACCGTTCGCTAGAAGAGTCGCCACTATGGCGTCGGCTGCGGTCGGGCCTCGGTCAGGCATCGTAGACCTCACGTTGAGCTGCCGACGGCGGCAATACAGGGAGTGATCGGGGAGACATGTCTTGTAGGTACCCACTCCACCCGTCAGCCAACCAGCTCGTTGCCAAATTCATCCGTCACGTTGACCTGTGGGTTTCGGGACCACGTGTCCGGAACGCACCGCGCCGCGGTGCGACTGGGACACCTAGTTCGCAGGATTGATCGATCCAGTGTTAATCGCGCGATCGGCCAGCCAAAGCGCCAGGGCGGTTCGCACCCACCACAACAGAGTCCGGAGCCAGTTCGTATCAGCAAGCAATCGGATGTTGTCGGCGTCGTAGCCGCCGATCAAGCGGCCGTGCATCGGACCGAACCAGACAATGGTCGATACCCAAATCACGGCAAGCAATGCACCGGCTACAAAGGCCAGGTTCTTGTCCGAGCCACCGGGCATGCGCAACCAGAGGAACAGCGCCAGGAGCACTTCAGCCGGAGCGAACAAGACCAGCGGCACGCCGATCCGCATCCCGTGACTGGCCACATACTCGCTGAAGACATCGGCAGGAACCAACGCGTATTGCGGATACACCACAAACTGGACCACCGAAATTACTCCGGCCATGCCGGCGGTGAACAACAGATGGGCGAGAGCGAGGCGTGAGACGGTCACCGACCAAGCCCAAGATAGGTGAGAACAGCGGTGAAGCGTCGATGGCGGCCATGGCCAACCGTGGCTGACAGCACGATTCCGACACCCAAAACCAGACCTACCATTTCGAAGAGGCCTCGTCGGCAGTCGATTGGTCGACCTGCAGGTTTGGTTCACTCACGGCAATCAGGGCGGCGTTTATGACGTTGCCGGCCGAGATTCCGGCCACCTCGTGGAGATCAGAG
>JAHDFR010000090.1:11871-17977 GCA_020628065.1 Acidimicrobiales bacterium | reverse complement strand
CTAGTTCTGTGTCAAGATCAAACCCCTCGACAGAGCTCATGATTGCTGGTGGCTTGACGGCATAGAACAAAGACGCTTCCTCCAAACACTCACTGCTGGCGGCGAACCACTGCTCCCGCTCATCGGGGGTCAGGCTCTCGAAGTAGTCGTGGTTAGGTTGCCCGGCCGTAGCTTGCTCCACCTTCGCTGGGTCGTTCAGCCAGAGTCCCAAGTCAACAGACTCGTAGTATCCATAGCCAGTCTTCGTGCCAATCACCGGGACGGACTCGAACATGGCAGCATCAAGCAGCGGCGTGACCTCGTACTCCCAGCCTTCCTTCGCCATGCAGCTCTGGGCGCGCTCCTCTATCTTGCGGTTCTCCTCGGCTCGCCATTCCTGTATGTCGTCCTCGGTCCTCGGCCCGGCACGACCAACCATTAGTTCCTCTAGAGGAGATGCCTCAGCGCTTTCCGACTCGACGGCCGCATGGGACGGGGAAGATGGGGCAATCGGCACAATGCCAAGTTCGGATTCCTGGCCTTCCAACGACGTGTCGATAGTGCCTTCGCCAAGCTCGTCTTCGCCGACGGTTGACTCGGTATACGCGGAGTCTCCATCAGCCAGCCCGCTCTGCCCGTTACAAGCCGTAGTCAGACCTGCGAGTGCCAGAAGAGTCAGCGCATTTAGGCCAAACCATCTGAATCGAGAGCAGTCTGACATAAACAGTTGTTCTCCAATCGAGTGGTAGTACCGTGCAACCCTGCTGGGCTGCCTGGAATATGTTCGCCATCGTCGACGAACCGACAGCCTTTAACAAGCTGTGGTGTCACTCACGGGGTCCAGCAGCGGTTTCAGCTCGTCCGTCGGCTCTGGGCGGGCACCCAGGCGTTCGATCACCCAGGCGGCCACCGGGGTGGCGAAGTGAGCCGCTGCCACCGGGTCGGACGACACCAACCAGTGGGCCAGGAACGCTCCGGCGAACGAGTCGCCGGCACCGGTGGCGTCCACCAGCCGATCAGTGGCTGGAGGCACCAGAGCGACCGAGCCGTCCGGTCCACCGGACAGCACCATCGCTCCTTTGGCGTCCAATTTCAACACCACGGTTGCGCCGTCGTACAACGCCGAGAGCCGCCGGGCGATGGCCTCCGGCTCGTCACAACCACTCAATACCCGCCCCTCGTCGAAGTTGGGGAACAATAACCCGACTCCAAGATCCTGTGTCCAGGCCAGGAACTCATCGACCCCCGCCTCATCAATGAGCTGATAGGACGACGGGTCCAACGAGACGGTCTGTCGACGCCCGTCCCGCTCACTCAGCCAACGGGGCGAAGCACCAGCCAGAGCAGACTGTCGGGCGGCTTCCCGGGGCGGGTCCATGAACAGACTCCAACCGGTCAGATGCACATGATCGGCCAACCCCAACGCCTGCTCGGGCAGGTCAGCGGGCATCAGATAATGGTCGGCGCCGTGGCCCGACACCATCGACCGTTCACCCGACGGATCCACGAAGACGGCAACGCTCCCGGTCAAATGCTCGTCGGTCTCGATCAGGTGAGCGGCCACCCCTTCGGACGTCATGTCCTCGACGGCCAGCTGGCCGAAACGGTCTTGGCCGATCTTGCCCACGAACTCAACATCGGCTCCACAACGGGCAGCCCACACCGCCACATTGGCCGCGCTGCCGCCCGGGGTCAGCATCACGTTGCCGAACGAGTCGCCGCCCGGCAGCAGCTCGTTGTCGGCCTGGATCAAAACATCCCAGGCGTAGTCGCCGACCACGCACAAACGCATAGCGCCAAGACTACCTAGGCCCGGCCGCCAGGTCGTAAACCTTCGACGGCCGGGCCTATGGCAGAGCTTCTGAAAGAGCCCATGAAAGAGCGAAGAGTCAGCTAGGCAGCGGATCGGGCGGCCTGAAGCCAGCCGTCAACCAGGTCCCGGTTCTCGTTGATCCACTCCTGAGCGTGGCGGGCGATATCGGCCTCGGACGTTTCGCCGGTGTCGTACTTGACGTTGGCCAGAGCCACGTCCAGCACGTTCAGTTGAACCTGCTCGAACAGCACCCGAGCCGGGGGATTGGCGCTCAAGAACTCGTTGCGGGCCGTCACCTGGATGTTGGCCGCAGGCCAACCGAGCCAGCAAGGATCGCTGGTGCAGGCGCCACCTAGAGCGGGCGGCTCGACGTCGTTGTAGTCACGATCGGGCGTGATCGAGCCGTCAAGCACATTCTCCTGACCACCGACGCTCAACCACTGGACGTTGTCGCCCGGGCGAAGTGAGGTCAGGTAGCCGGACGGGCTCCACGTGTACTGCAGGATCGGTGTGCCGGCGTCAACTTTGGTCACCGACTCGGCCACGTCCGCCGTGTAGTCCTCCGGCTGGATGTGCTCGATGTTCTCCCATCCGTTGAACAGGATTGTCTCGTTGATGATCTCGGCGCAGCCCCAGCCGTCGGGGCAACCGTGGAGCTCGGCTTTGCCGTTGCCGTCGGAGTCGAACAGCGCCACTAGGGCATCGTCGTCGTTGATTTGATCGAGCGACGAGATCCCGTTGTCTCCGGCGACCGATGAGTTGACCACCACTCCTTCCAAACCGGAGGCCGGCATCAGATTGCCGATAGGCGTCAAGGCCGAACCAACACCGTCGTCGTCAAGGTTGGGCTGATGGTTCGGATACCAACTGTTGGTCCAGAAGTCGAACTGGCCGGCCGCCATGAGAGCGTAGGCGTCACCTGGCGGATGCTCGTTGGCGGACGGATCGCCAACCTGATAACCGAGTTCTTCCAGTAGGGCTTTGAATAGAGCGGCCTGGAAGTAGCCGGTCGACCAGTCGGCCCGGCCGATGCTGACCGCTACCCCTTCGCCCGGGCGCATGTTGGAGGTGGGAGCGGCCGCTTGCTCACTGGCCGCCTCGGCGCTCGCACCGTCATCAGACGCTTCGCCCCCGTCGCCGTCGGCCACCACACCGGCTGTGACCGAAGACTGAATGTTGTCCTGCCCGGGAGGGCCGAACAGCGGAGGGATCCCGGCAACACCGATCAAGTATCCGCACAACGCCAGCAGCAGACCTTCGAACGCCAGTCGGGCGTACCGTGATCGCTCCGGGGGTGGCGGCTGTGGTGCCCGCCCTCGACTGAGTGTGCTGGTTGGTTCCATTCGAAGCTTCCGCCTTGGCTTGATGTGCAGACAGACCGGTCTCAGCGCCGGCCTGTCGGGTGTTTGCTGTTACTGATTGGAAATCGGTGAGTACAGCTGAAGGTGCGGTGCCAGCCGCAAAGGATGCCTACGAGTTGATCGTTATTTCGATCCGCCGGTTGGCAGCTCGCCCCTCGTTTGTGTTGTTGTCACCGATTGGGTCGTCGGCACCAAAGCCTTCGACGCTGATGCGGTTCTCGGCAATACCGAGCTCCGCGAGACGCTGTCGGACCGTATTGGCCCGGCGCAGCGAAAGATCACGATTGTAAGCGGCCAGACCGAAGTTGTCGGTGTGGCCGGCCACAGTCGCCGTCCAAGTGGGATTGACCCGTAGTAGATCGGCGAGGGTTTCAAGAACAACCGGTTCACCGGTGAGCTGGTCTTCGTCCACTCCGAAGAGGAGTGAGTTGCCGATGACGACCCGTCCGCTGGGGGCCGGAGCGCCCTCCTGAACCTGTAGTTCGTCGACCACCTGAACACCCTGGCCGCTGAGCTGGAGAAAGGCCGCCAGCAGGTTGTCGGCGGTGGCCTGGTCGGGGACTGCGCCCTTGAACATCACGGTTCGGTCATCGATCTCGATGAAGGCACCGTCATTTTCGTTGTCGAACAGCTCGGTTCCGTCAGCTTCACTGCCGGTCGTCGGATCTCCGGCCAGGGCCTGTTGATTGGTTCGGGTGGCGTCATCCCGGTTGTCGACCGCAATTGTGGCTTCTGACATCTGACCGCGAAGCAGGATCTTGCCGTCCAGGTCAATGGCGGCCACATAGAACTCATCGGGGTTGACCATGGCCCGAGCGACTTCGATCGGGCTGGCCGACACACACTGAGGCACCGCGTTGGCGGTGGCTCCCAGGTTGATAACGCTCGGTCCTTGGCGAGGGAAGAACGCCTGGTTGACGAAACCCAGGTACTGGCCGTTGAGCGCGGCCACATTAAATACGTGACAGATCTGACCGTTCAGAGCGTTCATGTACAGCTCGACCATGCCGGCGGCGCCGGTGCCGGTGTAGGCGTCGAGCAGTTGCATTTCGTAAAGGACGAGTCCCGCTTCGGTAATCTCGGGTAAAGCGACCGGGGTCAGCGCCACCGTGGTGGTTGTCTCTTCCCGGACACCGGTGTCGGCCTCTTCGACGGTCTCGGTTGCGGCCTCTTCCGCAACTGCGGTCTCTTCGGTCTCGTCGTCGCCTCCTCGGTTGAGGAACCAGCCGACGGCGCCGGCCAGGAGGAGCAGACACAGTCCTCCGACAACGGCCCGAGCGATCAAGCCGCCGGACTGCGATGGCGGGCGGACATTCGGCCGGGCGGCACCGCGCACTGGCGTGGCCCGGGGGGCTATGGCCCGCGAAGTTGTTCGAGGCCGTGTGCGGTGACCGGGCCGGATGTGTCCGGTAACCGGCTGCAGACCCGATTCGGTTTGACGGCGGTAAGGCCCGGTCTGCGGATACGGGCCGGAAGTAGGGAACGGGTCCCGATCGGCGAACGGGTTGTCGTCCGTGTATGAGCCACGCTCGGCGGAGAGATCATAGGTCGTGCGCGGGTCAATCTCGCCCGTGTCTACCCTCTTGTCACGCGGGACAGGCGGAGGGTAACGATAATCATTCTCTCCTGAAGATATGTGACTCACCCCCTCCACCGCTGAGGATTAGCTTGCCGTGTTTTTAACGCTGTATTCGCACTTGTTTCGCATGGCGTTCGTTGGGCGAAAGACAAACCCGCTGAGAGCCTTCAATCAGAACGCCGAAATCACTGTATATGCGTTGGATATCAAAGTGGTAGATCTATCAGATGATTTGAATCAACATAACCGGCTGTTAACACCGGCGCTGATGATCAAGTCGTTCACCCTGCTGCTCGAGCGGCCGCAAGCCAGGTTTCCACCTGATCCCGGTTCTCGCTGATCCACTCCTGAGCGTGGCCGACGATGTCCTCCTCTGATGTTTCCCCCGTGTCGTATTTGACGTTGGCCAGAGCCACGTCCAGAACCTTGAGCTGCACTTGCTCAAACAGGACCCTAGCCGATGGGTTGGCGTCTAGGAAGTCGTTGCGGGCGGTGACTCCAATGTCGGCAGCCACCCAGCCCAGCCAGCACGGGTCGGCGGTGCACGCCACACCCAGAGCAGGCGGTTGGGCGTCGTTGAAATCACGGTCCGGGGTAATGGATCCGTCGAGAATGTTCTCTCGGCCACCGAGGCTGAGCCACTGCACGTTGTCTCCGGGCCGCAGCGAGGTCAGGTAGCCCGACGGGCTCCAGGTGTATTGCATTGTCGGTGTTCCGGACTCGACTCTGGCGATCGAGTCGGACACCATTTCGTTGTAGTCGTTCTGGATCTGTTCGATGTTGGTCCAACCGTTGAACTGGATGGTCTCGCTGATCACATCGGCGCATCCCCAACCTTCGGGGCATCCGTAGACATTGGCCTTGCCGTTGCCGTCGGGGTCGAACAATGCCACCAGCTCCGGGTCATCGTTGATCTGAGCCAAAGAGGTGATCTGGCGTTCGGCCACCACCGATGAGTTGACGACAATGCCTTCCAAGCCGCTGGCCGGTAGGAGGCTGCCGACCGGACTCACAACTGACGAAATAGTGGTTCCGTCGCCGAGAGATCCTTCAAGAAAGGTGGTGTGAATCGGGTTCCAGGTGTTGGCCCAGAAGTCGATTTGGCCTTGGGCCATAAGCGCATAGATGTCCTTCGGTGGGTGCTCTTGCGCTCCCGGGGCGCTGACCGTGTAACCGAGTTCTTCCAGCAATACCTTAAATAGGGCGGCTTGGAAGTAGCCGGTCGTCCAGTCGGCTCGACCGACCACCACCGACACGCCCGCCCCGGGCATAGGATCGACTGTCCCTTCCGCTGCCGGCGCGGTCGCATCGGCTTCCGGTCCGGCCAGGGTCTCGCCCAGATCGACGGTGTTGCTTTCGACGGTGTTGCTTTCG
>JAHDFR010000090.1:0-11771 GCA_020628065.1 Acidimicrobiales bacterium | reverse complement strand
TCCGGCCAGGGTCTCGCCCAGATCGACGGTGTTGCTTTCGACGGTGTTGCTTTCGGCCGTTCCGGCGCCCTGCAACGCCACCGTGCTGATTTCGACCCGGTCACCTCCAGGTGCTCCGAACAACGGTGGCAGGCCGGCAACCCCGATCAGGTAGGCGCACAGGGCAAGCAGTGCCCCTTCGAACGCCAGCCGGAGCTTTCGTGACTGGTCGTCGGTTAATCCGAGCGGCTGCTCCCTTGGCTGACCCGGTCGTTGATGTCCTTCGGCCGCCATGTTGCCAACCGGCGAGCCGAATCGTTCTGGCTCTCCGTGACCGGTCAGCTGGCCACGGTGTTCTCCGCCGTGTTCTCTGTCGTGTTCTTGGTCGTGTCGATAATTGTCGTCTTGATAAGACGTGTTTCTGATGTCCATTCTCCGCTACCCCCCGGATGAGATGCTGATTTCTATTCGTCGGTTTCGCGCCCGGCCTTCCGCCGTCTCGTTGTCGGCGATCGGTTGCTCCGGTCCGGCCCCTTGGACCCGGATCCGTTCGGCGGGTACACCAAGCTGAGCCAGGCGTCCCCTGATGTTGTTGGCCCGTCGCAGCGAAAGGTCGACGTTGAGCAGCCACTCGCCGACATCGTCGGTGTGGCCGGTTATGGTCGCCGTCCAGGTGGAGTTGACCCGCAGCAGATCAGCCAGCGTGGTCAGAACCAGGGGGTCCCCGTCGATTTGATCCTGCCCGCTACCGAACAGCAGGGCATCGGCAACCACCACCCGTCCGCTGGGGGCGGGGGCACCAGGCTCGATGGTCAGGTTGTCGACCACCTCAACGCCCAGACCGGCCAGCGGAATGAACGCCGATTGGAGCCGGGAGGCGGTTGCGGCGTCGGCCACCGCCCCCTCGAATGTCACCTTGCCGGCATCGACCACCAGGTAGGCACCGTCATCGGCCGTGCCGAACAGGGCGTCCGGTCCGGTGGTGGTGGGCGTCGTGTTGTTCACTTCGGCTGTGGCCGCCTGTTCGGCCTTGGTCTCCTCGTCACGATTGTCGAAGGCGGTAGCGCCGGTCGATAGCTGACCGCGAAGTAGCACGTCTCGGTTCGGGCTGTGAGCAGCGACGTAGAAGTCATCGGCCGCCGTCATGAATCTGGCCAATTCGATCGGGCTGGCCATCACGCATTGGGGGATGGCACTGATCGTCTCGCCCAGATCCACCACGATCGGACCCTCTTTGGGATACACGGCCTCGTGTATGTAGGCCCTGTACCTAGCGTTCAAACCGGCGGCGTCCATGACCTCCGCCTCGAACTGATGGCAGATCTGGCCGGACACGGCGTTCAGATAGAGGTCGACTTTGCCGGTGATGCCCCGCCCGGTGTACGGGTCGAACAGGTCGATCTCCAAGCCGACCAACCCGGGCTGGTCGATCGGGGGGATGGCGGCCGGGCTCAGCGGGGCAAGCTCGGCCTCTGTGGTGGCCGGCGGCTCCTCGTCGGTGCCTGGATTGCGCTCGTCGGGTGTGGTCAGTAGTTCGTTGCCGCCCTGGGTTTCCTCGTCACCGCCTCCTGAAACCCAACTGGCGGTAGCGACCAAGGCCAGGACGGCTACCGCTGCCCCCACCACCATCCAAGGGCTGCGGGAGAGGGTTTCCATCAACAGGGCGGTGGGACCATCACCGTGGGTGGACGTTGTAATTTTTGGAGCGGTCTGTGCCGTGATGGGCAGTGACCCTGGCGGAGGCGGAGTCGCCGCCTCGTACCGCCCGTGATACTGCGAGGGGTAGGGCTCGGGATACTCGGCGTGCGGGGGATAGGCGAGGTTGTGTGCCTGCTGTTGAACGTCGCGCTGGTGGCCCGGTATACCCGATATGTAGGTGTCCGAGTCGGTCGGGTAGGTCTCGGCTTGTGGTCGATACTCGGGCTGCGTGGCGAACGACGTCTGAGTCGCATCCTCAAGATTGCTTGGCGGGGGAGTGTCGAAGTCGCTGAAGGTGTGGTGGGTGTGGTCGGGTTCAGGGGTTGTTTCGGCAACCGCCGGGAAATGGGGGTTCTGAGTGGTTGGGTTGTCGGTTGGCTCGAGTTGGGGAGGCGGCGAGTCAATAACGGCCGGTGATGGTGGCTCGTCCAAACCGATGTTGAGAGCCATCAGCTCGCCCACGTCACTTAAATCGAAGTCGTCGAGTGATGGATGGAAGTCGCCGCTGACGTCGGCTGCTTCGTCCTCGGTGATGTCACTGTGCGGTGAGTCGAGCGGCTCGTTTCCCGATGCCCACTGCATATCCTGGGCTGGTTCGCTCGACCGTCGGGACGGCGGAACGGGAGGTGGATAGTTGGATTCGCTGTTGTTCACAGCCATGATCCCTTCCCAGGCATCGACTGGTCGTTGACCGCGGGCGGGCGGGTACGACGAAGTCGAAGTTGCGGCGGTTAGGTTTTGCGACGGTGAGAGCGAGGCTTGGGCGACATGCTCTCGGGGGCGGGCGATCAGGCCCTGTCGAGATGAGGCCTCAACGCACAGCACACCTCGATTAACCGGATGCTATCAGTGCCCAGCTTGTTGATCCGGTAGGTCTGGGCAAGTTTTACCAATCTCTTTCACCAACATCGTTAGCTCAAGATTGGTTGATGGTCGGTCACTCGACAGCACTCTATATACGGGTCAAGATATGTGGGTCAGTGCCTCATACATGGGTCAGTGCCTCATATATAGATGCCTTGCCGAGCGGTCTGTCATCGGCATCCACAACGCTGGTGACCCGTCGTTGGTATCCGGGGCCTTCAAAGCGGTCGGTCTTCCAAAAGTCCTGGGGCCAGCGGTCGGAGATCAGCACTGATACCGGAACCAGGTTGCCACCTTTGTCCAGGGTGAGCCCGGGGTAGCCTTCGGCCGGGCCCCAGGTGATCTCGTAGAGGTATCCACGGACGAATCCGTCTATCCACCGACCTGGCATGTCAAGCAGTACGAACGCGTTGACCTCGCCCGGCCGCAGTGTCCCGTACACCGCCAGAGCTGAGTCTTCGGTCAATGTGACGTCCGATTCCCAGTCGGGCTCGTTGTCACCGGTGCTTTCAGCCATAGGGCGGATTTTAGCGGTGGTCATCGAATCGTCGTATGCGAACTGTCATTTGAATGCCAAGGGCGGCGCCACTACTGTGGTGAAACGCCAAGTTGCGATCACTGCGGGGTTGGGACACCTCCAAATAGCTTCAGGCGTATCACGTAGCAAGTCCTCCAGCCCGGAGGCACATCAAAGGGGATAGTCGAGATGCGAAAACTGTTAATGGTGTTGTTCGCCTTCGTTATGGTGCTGAGCGCCTGCGGTGGAGGTAGTGACACAGAGGCAGGCGGTGACGGCGAAGCGGCCGGCCCGTCGGCTGAAGACGCCGATCGGGCGGTAAAGATTCCGACCCACAACTGGTCCAGCCAGTTGGTGAGCGCCGAAGTGGTCGGAAGGGTACTGACCGAGGCCGGATACGAGGTCGAATACGTGCCGTCCGACAGCCAGGCCGTGTACGCCGCCATGTGTGAAGGCGACGTTGACCTGGTCCACGAAGTGTGGGAGGGTGCCTTCGGTGTTGCCTTCCAGGAGCAGGTGGACGCCGGATGTGTGATCGATGCTCACACCCACAATGCCGTCACCCGTGAAGAGTGGTGGTACCCGACCTACGTTGAAGAGCAGTGCCCCGGCCTGCCCGACTGGGAAGCCCTCAACGAGTGCTCCGAACTGTTCGCCACCGCCGAAACCGGTGACAAGGGCCGCTTCCTCGGCGGTCCGGTCGACTGGCTGAAGGGTGACGAGGAGCGAGTCGAAGGCCTCGGAATGAACTTCGAAGTGGTGAACGCCGGACAGGCGGCCACCCTGTGGTCCGAGCTTGATGCCGCGGTGGCCAACAACGAACCGATCGTGCTGTTCAACTGGACACCGAACTTCGTTGAGGCCGTGTACGACGGCAAGTTCATCGAGTTCCCCGAGTTTGCCGAAGAATGCCGAACCGATCCGGCCTGGGGTACCAACCCCGACCTGACCCACGACTGCGGTAACCCGGCCAACGGGTACCTCAAGACCGGTGTTGGTCAGCACTTCATCGACGAGATGCCCGGTGCCTACGCCATCGTTGAGCGGGTTGACCTGACCAACGAGGCTCTGGCTGCTATGGCCGCTCTGGTCGACGTCGACGGCCTCGAGGTTGAAGCTGCCGCCGAGCAGTGGATGGCCGACAACGAGGCCGCTTGGAAGTCGTGGCTGGGCTAGACCCGTTTGGTCACTGACGACCAAATCAAACCTCGGTGACCGTCGAAGGTCACCAGCAGCGCTGTGATCGACGGGAGAGATGATCAACTGAGCAACTCAGAGCAAAGCAAAACTGATGCCGGTTATGCATCCGGTGCGGATGAAGTATCCGCCTCGGATGTCGTCATCACATGTCGCCATGTGTGGAAGCTGTACGGCAGCGACCCAGAAGGCTTTCTGGCCACACATGGCGGCAGCCCGTCGACGGAGCAGATCAAGGCCGCGGACTACATCCCGGCTGTGGTCGACGCCAACCTGGATGTCTACTCCGGAGAGATCCTGGTGCTCATGGGTCTCAGCGGATCCGGAAAGTCCACGTTGGTCCGTTGTCTGTCCCGTTTGATCGAGCCGACCGCCGGTGAGCTGTCATTCGACGGAATCGACCTGTTGGCGGCGTCATCCAAAGAACTGATTGAACTGCGGCGTCACAAGATGGGAATGGTGTTTCAGCACTTCGCCCTGTTCCCCCACCGAACGGTGATTGAGAACATCGCGTTTCCTCTTGAAGTGCAGGGAGTCGACAAAGCCGAGCGGTTGGCGAAGGCTAACGAGATCCTCGAGCTCGTCGGCTTGGAAGGACGGGGAAACTACTACCCCCGCGAGCTCTCGGGCGGCCAGCAGCAACGGGTCGGCATCGGCCGATCACTGTCGTCCGACCCCGAAGTGTGGTTCCTGGACGAACCGTTCTCCGCCCTCGATCCGCTAATTCGGCGAGAGATGCAGGACGAGTTCCTGCGGCTGCAGCGGATGTTGCGCAAGACGATCGTGTTCATCACCCACGATTTCGATGAGGCCATTCGCTTGGCCGATCGCATCGCCATTCTCTACGAGGGTGAGATCGTACAGCTGGGCACCCCGGAAGAGTTGGTCACCGACCCGGCCAACGATTACGTGAAGGCCTTCGTCCAGGACGTACAGCGAGACAAGGTCCTGACGGTCGGAACCATCATGTCGGAGACTGCGGTGGTCATGAGTTCGGCTGATTTGATCACCGGACCAACCGTGGACGCTCATGCCACCATCCACGACTCGGCCGAGTTGATTCTCGGCTCTGATCAGGCGGTGGTGGTGTTGGACGGCGACAAACCGGTGGGAGAGGTGTCTTCCAAGGACGTCATCGCCGCCGTCTACGGCGACCGATGAGCCCTAGTTCTGTGAGCAGGGTTCTATGAGCAGGGTCCTATGAGCACAGCTGTCATTCCTGCTGACGGGTTGGCTGCGGCCGCCCCGTCGCGCAGTCGACGTTGGCTGACGTCGGCCGCCATTGTGCTGTCGCCGTTCCTGGCCATCTATCTGCTCGCCCAGCTGATGGGAGAACGCTTCCCTCAGTGGGCCATGATCTTGCACGACGCCCGGACCGAACCGGGAGAGGACTCCGCCGGGCCGATCGCCGACGCCCTGGAGTCCGCCATCGGCTGGTTCCGTAACACCGAGTTGTTGGGTCTGATAACCGGCCGCGACCTGGTGCGAGCGCTGTTCGGCTGGCTGCAGTGGCCGTTGGACTTCGCCGTCGGTGTCTTGGCCGAAGGTTTCACCTGGTTTGGGGTGTCCATTCCCCACACACCGTGGCTCATGCTGGTCGGCGTTGCCGCCGTCATCGGCCACGCCGTCGGCGGCTGGAAGATGGCCGCCTTAGGTGGCGGAACCATCGCCTATCTGGCGGTCTTCGACCTGTGGGAAGAGTCGATGTTCACCCTGGCGTCGGTGGTGGTGAGTGCCCCACTGTCGATCATTTTGGGTTGGGCGCTGGGTTTATGGGCGGCCCGTAGCCGACGGTTCGAGTCCATCCTCACTCCGGTTCTCAACGTGATGCAGTCGATGCCGCATTACGCCTACTTCATCCCCATCATCTTCTTCATCGGGTTGAACGACCGGGCACCCATCGTGGCCACCGTGATCTTCGCCGTTCCGCCTATGGCCAAGTTGACCATCCTGGCGATACGAGGGGTACCCGACGAGGTTCGGGAAGCCGGACTTATGAGCGGCGTCGACAAACGGCAAATGCTGTGGAAAGTGGAGATGCCGGCGGCTCAACCTGCGCTCATGGTCGGCGTGAACCAGGTCATCATGCAGTGCCTGGGAATGGTGGTGTTGGCCGCCCTGATCGGCGCCCGCGGGCTGGGTCAACAGTTGCTCAACCGGTTACAGGCGTTACGCCTGGGCGAGGCGCTGGAAATGGGCATGGCCATTGTGCTGATGGCCATCATGTTGGACCGACTGTCACAGGCGGCGGCCCGTCGTCGTCCCGAACATCAAGATGAGGGACTCTCGTTCGGCCGCCGTCACCCTCACGCCGTTGCCATGGGAGCGGTGGTGGGGTTAACGGCTCTGCTTGCATTGATCTTCGATTGGGCCCACGTGTACCCGGCCGAGTCGGCCCGGGACTGGACGATTACAACAGCCCCGTTCTGGGACGGAGTGGTCGACTACATCCAGGTGGCGTGGCGCAGCACGACGCTGGCCATCAAAAAGTTCATCCTCCTTGGAATCCTGCTGCCGTTGAAAGACTTCTTGTTGAGTATTCCGTGGTTGGCGCTGGCGGCCCTGTTGGCCATGATCGGCTGGCGCATTGGCGGATTCCGGGTGGCGGCCGCAGCCGGGGGCTACATCTCGTTCATTGCTTTGGCCGGATTCTGGATTCCCGCCATGGAGAGCCTGTACATCGGCTTGGCTGCGGTGCTCATCTGCGTCGGGTTCGGCGTCCCTCTCGGCATCCTGGTTTCCCGCTCGGACCGCATGTCCAACGCAATGCAGGTGGTGCTGGACACGTTCCAGACCATGCCCTCGTTCATCTATTTGATTCCGGTGGTCATGCTGTTCCAGGTGGGTGCGGTGGCGGCGCTGTTCGCCGTACTTTTCTACGCGTTCGTTCCGGCTGTCCGTTATGCCGTGTTGGGCATGAAGAACATTCCGGCCGATGTCATTGAGGCGGCCGACACTTCGGGCTGCACTCCGTTCCAGCGCCTGGTAAAGGTCAAGTTGCCGTTGGCCATGCCGGAGATCATGTTGGGCGTCAATCAGGTGCTGATGTTCGCTCTGCTGATGCTGATGATCGCCGCCTTGATCGGTGGTATCGACGGCTTGGGCGACGAGATTCTGATTGCGCTGCGTGATCAGCAGTCCGGCAAGGGTCTGGTGGTCGGTTTGTGTCTGGCTGCTTTGGGTCTGGCCACGGACCAGCTCATCACCCGATGGGCCGAAGACCGTAAACGTCAGCTCGGTCTGGCCTAGCCACACCATTCGCTACGAGATTGATCGCCTGCAGGGGGATGGCCGTCTTTCGCCGGCATGCCTGGACGTAAAGCTCGCTAAATGTCGCCCACGACCCAGGGTTCGCTCGGCCGTTGTGAAAGTAGCGCGTGAGCGAACGCACCGGCGGCCAGGAGCTCGGTGATTTCCTCAACCGTTCGTAGCCAGATGTCAGCGGCAACGGTTGAAGCTTCGGCCGTCGCCGTGTCCATGGCTACTGCGGCCACCGAAAGGGCAACACCGATTAGGAACCACCGCCGAAACGTGGGGCGGGTTCGGAGCAGAGGAACGATGAGCGGAAGGGCGGCCAGACCGACGACGGCCACCATGACCAGAATCATGTCGTCCGGCTGACCCCATGGGAGCGAAGCCAGGCCGATGTCCTGTGGCGTCACTACGCCTTCGGCGACCCGTTCATGCAGCGCCAGTCGTTCGTCGGCGGCCAGGGCCACGAAGCCGGCGCCGACAAACAGCCATCGCCAGTTGTTGTCGGTCCTCCATTGCATTGCCGATAGGCAGGCCACGCCGACCAACATGGCGGTGGTCAACTCGCGGGCCGGTGCCGCCTCAGGGGTAATCCACTCCCACCAGTTGGGCCAACGAGATACCACGGCGATTACCAAGAAGGCGAAGATGATCAGCCATACTTCGAGCCGGGCGGAAAAGAGAGGCGCCGGCTCGCTGTTCTTCAGATCGGATCGAGTCCATTCGGCGTCGGCCAACATATTAGCCGTCACCGCCTGTCAACGGATCTTCGCCCGTCACCCGTACCCACCGAAGTTGCCGCATCATGTCTGGTCCCCGGTTAAGAGTACCTACCGGGACCGGGTTGATCCGGGATACCCCTACACGGGGTTTCCAGGTGGTTGAATTTGGGCCGGCTAGATCTTCCCGCCGGCGATCTGCCGCCGATAGAACAGTCAATGGCAGTCGACGAAATCATCGTCGCCGCGGTGTTGGTCGCCATGATGGCGGCTCTGATGTCGAAACGGGTGACTCCGGCCGTCGGCGTGATCGTGGCTCTGCTTGTGCTGTACCTGACCAGGGTGATAGATGCGTCGGCTGCCTTCGCCGGCTTCTCCAACCCGGCGCCGCTGACCATTGCCGCCCTGTACGTCGTCGCCGCCGGGGTCGAGCGTTCGGGGGCGTTGTTGCCTGCGCTTCGCGTTGTGCTGGGGGTCAAGACGGTTTCCGCCGTACTCGTTCGAGTTTCGGGTTCGGTGGCGTTCCTGTCGGCCCTGGTGGCCAACACCCCGGTGGTTGCCATGATGATCTCGCCGGTTCGAGCCTGGGCCGAAGGCCAGCGGGTGGCGCCGTCCAAGGTGTTGCTGCCGTTGTCGTACGCCGCCATCATCGGCGGCAATCTGACTCTTGTCGGGACCTCGACCAATCTGGTGGCGTCGGGCATGCTGAGCGGAGCCGGGTACGAGTCCATGTCGTTTTGGGAGCCAGCCCGGCTTGGCCTGCCGTTCACGGTGGCTGCTCTGGCTTTGGTGGTGATCGGCGGTCCGCGCCTGATGCCCACCCGGGGCGTGGACATCGCAGAAGATCAGCACGGCGATCGACCGGTAAACCCGTACGTGGTGTCGCTGACGGTCGACCCCGACGGGCCGCTCGACGGTGTCAGCGTAGGCGAAGGTGGGCTTCGAGCCCTTCCCTCCACGTACCTGGTCGGCGTCGACCGGCGAGGGGAGACCCTGGCTCCGGTTGCGCCCGAGTATGTGCTGCGGGGAGGCGACACGTTGACGTTCGCCGGCCAGATCAAGCAGGTCACCGACATCGACCGTATGCAAGGACTCACCCTTGACGAGCATGAACATGTGTGGAGTCTTGATGAGGATCAGCACGCCTGGTTCGAAGTCATCATCGGTGCGGCGTCACCTCTGGTCGGCCGCACGATCAAGCAACTAGGTTTCCGCCAGCGATATCAGGCGGCGGTGGTGGCGCTCAATCGGGACGGGCACGCCATCGAATCAAAACTGGGGGAGGCTCGACTCCAGGTCGGCGACTCGTTGCTGGTGGTGGCCGATCTCGGGTTCGGCGATCGGTGGCGCAAGCGGGGAGACTTCCTATTCATTCATCAACGCTCGGAGGCTCCGCCCACGGCTCAGGCTCGGGCGCCGCTGGCTTTGGCCATTCTGGCTGCGGTGGTGTTGATGCCGATCTCCGGGTTCGCCGACGTGTTGTACTCGTCGGTGGTGGGTGCGCTGGCCATGGTGTTGGGTGGGGTTCTCACCACCCGCCAGGCCCGGGAGTCGGTGGGGCTAAACGTGATCGTCATGATTGGTGCCGCTATTGGCATCGGGGCGTCGGTTCAGCAGACAGGCTTGGCCGATCGGATAGCCGGGATGCTCAGCGGCGCGGTGGCCGATCTTGGACCCTGGGTGGCCGCCGTCGGGCTGGTGGCCACAACCCTGGTGTTGACCGAGCTGATATCCAATGCCGGAGCGGTGGCGGTGATGTTGCCGATAGCGCTGTCCACCGCAGTGGAAACCGGTGGTGATCCCCGTCAGTTTGCCCTGGGGGTGACGTTGGCCGCCGCGTCGTCCTTCCTGACGCCGATCGGCTACCAGACCAACACCATGGTCTTCGGTCCCGGCCGGTATCACCCGGCTGATTATCTGCGGCTTGGATTGCCCCTGACCGGTTTGGTGCTGCTGATTGCTCCGCTGTTCATGGCCTACGGCTGGTAGGTCGAGGGCCGGAGTTGTAGTCCTCGGCTGGTAGCCGCTGCGCAAATTTTGACTCATTTTGCCTGCCTCGCAGCCCCGAACTACTCTGGGGCGAGCACGCCATCAGAAGAAACAAGTTTCACTGCCAGGAAAGCGACGGCCTTCCCGGGAACCTTGAATCGGATGGGTGTGTGGCGGTCGGATCGGGTGAACCGAAGAGCCGCCCGATTGTGATCAACAAGCTTGTTATCGAATGACTTCCAAGGGGGAAGCGTGACTGATCTTGATGAATTTGTCGAAGCCGCAGGGCGCGAGGCACAGATAGCCGAGGTTGAAAAACAGATAGAGGCCAACGACATCCGGTACCTCTACTGTCAGTTCATCTCCGTTACCGGCCGCATCATGGGTAAAGGCATCCCGGCCAAGCACTTCGGGGTCATGGCCCGCAAGGGTTTCCAGCTGGTATACGGCTCGACCGCCAACCTGTTCATTGACCGTCATGGCGAGTACATCGGCTACGGACCTGAAGCCCGCGAGTTGGTGGGCATCGCCGAACCGGAGACATTCTGTCAGCTGCCCTGGGACCCGAAGACCGCTCGAGTGTTCTGCACGCTGTTCCGAGGTCGGGAAGAAGAGGTCAACGGTGGCGCCTTCCTGACGGCTGATTGCCGTGGCAACCTCAAGCGCATTCACGCCGAGTTCGAAGCCAAACACGGTCTGCATCTGCGAGCCGGTACCGAGCCGGAAATGATGTGGCTCAAGGCCGACGAGAACGGTAAGCCCACCGTTGAGGGTCTCACGAACCCGAACTGCTATCACATCGACCAGTTCGCCGAGTTGCAGCCCCTGATCCACAAGGTGATCGAATACAGCGAAGCGATGGGGCTGGACATGATCCAGGGTGACCATGAGGACGCCCCCGGTCAGCTCGAACTCAACTTCAACTTCGACCGGGCCGACCTTACTGCTGATCGTTTGTCCACCTACCGCCAGATCTGCAAGCAGGTTGGCCGCGAGATGGGTGCCTTCCCGTGCTTCATGCCCAAACCGTTCATGGGCGTGTCGGCCAACGGTTGCCACCACAACATTTCGTTGTGGGAGGGCGATGACAACAAGTTCATGCCCGAAGGTGACGACCCGCAAATGCCGGGCCCTATCGGGATGAAAGCCATCGGCGGCATCCTTGAACACCTGCGGGCGTTGACCTGTATTTCATCGCCGACCGTCAACTCCTACCGTCGCCTGTGGGACACCGGCTTCTGGGCTCCCGTCTTCGCCGACTGGGGTTTCCAGAACCGAACCACAGCGCTGCGCATTTCGGCGCCCGGCCGTTTCGAGTACCGCTCGGTTGACTCGGCCGTCAACCCGTACTTGTCGTTCGCCGCTCTCATCAAGGCCATGGACGACGGTTTGGACCGTAACCTCGACCCCGGACCTCCGGAGGAGCGCAACATCTACGAGGCCATGGACTCGGGCAAGGAAGTCAAGAAGATTCCGCTCAGCCTGGGCGAAGCCCTTGAAGCCTTGGACCAGGACGAGGTCATCAAGAGCGCCATGCCGGACGAGATGTACAAAGT
>JAHDFR010000307.1 GCA_020628065.1 Acidimicrobiales bacterium | reverse complement strand
GCGAGCATCCTGTTACTGCCACCAGGCGGCCATGGCCGCCGAGTAGGCCCGGTCAACTAGCCCAGGTCGTAATCGAACCAGCCGTTGCAGTGCAGGATCTCCGACTGTTTGAAGCCCCGGTCGCAGGAGCCGTCATAGCTGCCCAACGACTCGGTTGACGGGTCCTCCGACTCGTAGCGAACGCTGTCCACCTCTACGTAGTCGACAACGACATTCTTGTCGCCACCGTCAGCGGAGACTCCGTTGTTGTCGAACAGTACCCGAACCGAGTCGACGGCAGTGCCGTCAAAGAGATGGGGCAGCTGTTCAAAGTTCACGCTCAACGGGAATGTCTCTACAACAAAGCCGTTGACCTGAAGCTTGATGCTCTCCTCACCAGTCGTGCCACGGGCACGGACGACAAAGAATGTGTCCGGTCCGGGGTCGCCCAGGTTGTAGTCGAACCAGCCGTTGCAGTGCAGGATCTCCGACTGTTTGAAGCCCTGATCGCAGTTGCCGTCCCAGCTGCCCAGCGACTCGGTTGACGGATCCTCGGATTCAAATCGTGATCCGGCAATCTCCATGTAGTCGATAACGACGTTCTTGTCTTCGCCTTCGATGGTGGTGCCGTTGTTGTCAAATAGAATCCGCACCGAGTTCACAACACCGTCGGTGTAGCGATAAGGCAGCTCCTCAAAGTCACGGCCCAGGGCGTACATCTCGACCACCGAACCGTTCACTTCCAACTTGACGCTCTCGGTGCCGGTCATGCCTCGGGCTCGGAAGTTCAACAGGATTCCCTCACCACCACCGCCTCCGCCGCCACCACCACCGCCGCCGCCTCCGCCTCCACCACCGGAGCCGTCGAGGTCGTAGCGGAACCAACCGTTGCAGTGCAGCCACTCGGACTGCTTAAAGCCCTGAGCACAGGAGCCGTTCCAGCTGCCCAACGACTCCACTGACGGATCCTCGGTTTCAAACCGTGTGCCTTCGACCTCGATGTAGTCGACGTTCACGTTCTTGTCGGCGCCCAGGGCGGACGAACCGTCGTTGTCGAACAACACCCGCACCGAGGACACCTCCCCGTCGGTGAAGCTGTACGGCAGTACCTGAAGGGTCTGAGTGAGCTCGAAGGTGGCGACCACGGAGCCGTTCACCTCAAGATTGATGCTTTCCTCACCGGTAGTGCCGCGGGCCCGAACGTTTACGGCAACGCCTTCGCCACCACCGCCGCCGCCGCCTCCACCACCGGAGCCGTCGATGTCGTAGTCGAACCAACCGTTGCACTGGAGCCACTCGGACCGCTTAAAGCCTTCGGCGCACGACGAACCGTCCCAGCTGCCCAACGACAGAACTGACGGATCCTCGGATTCGTACCGGTCGCTGTTGATCTCGACATAGTCGACAATCACGTTCTTGTCGCCACCGTTGGCCGACCGGCCGTCGTTGTCGAACAACACCCGCAGCGACGACGGGGCACCGCTCAGCCCGGTGTAGGTGTACTCCGTCTGCTGAGTCGAGAGCTGGAATCGGGTTACCACGCTGCCGTCGATTTCCAGAGCGATCGACTCTTCGCCAGTAGTTCCCCGAGCCCGAACCTTCACCACATCGTCGCCGCCAACCGGATCGCTGCCGGTGAACAGAAGCTTGTTGGGCGTCCCGGCCGTCACGTTGCTCAAGACGCCGTTGGTGGCGTTGGCCACGAACGCATCATGGATCTGGGCCGGAGTGGCGCCGGGGTTGTCAGCCAGATAGAGGGCCACCGCGCCGGTCACGTGAGGGGCCGACATGGACGTACCGTCCAACGGGAACGAACCGGCGTCGTCGAAGGCCGACGCCGACCAAATGCCAACGCCGGGAGCATAAATGTCAACGCAACTGCCGTGGTTACTGAAGAAGGCTTGGCGATCTTCAATGTCGGATGCTGCCACCGTCAGCGCCTCAGGCACCAGCGCCGGGCTGAAGTCACAGGCCAGTCCGGCGAAATTGCCGGCTGCCGCCACCACAAGAACGCCGGAAGCAATCAGGTTCTCGGTGGCTTCAGCAATAGCCGGTGAGAAGTCGGCTGCGGCGCCGAGACTCATGTTGGCCACCGACGGGCCGTCGGCATTGTTCATGACCCACTCGACACCGCCCACGAACGACGCCGCGGTGGCATCAGGCGTGCAGTCAATGAACACCTTGACGGCATACAGGTTGGCGGCCGAGGCCACGCCCCAGGTCGATCCACCAGCTGTGCCGGCCACGTGAGTTCCGTGACCATCGCAGTCGTCCCACGCACCAGGGTTGGCCGGGTCGACAGAGTAGAAGCCGCCGACCACGCGGTTGCCGAAGTCCTGATGGCTGGCGTTGATACCGGTATCGATGACGTAGACGTCTACCCCGGCGCCCGACTGGCTGTAGCCGCGGTCACCATCAAGGGGGAGCTGCCGCTGGTTGATACGATCCAGGCCCCAACGGGCCGGGTCGGCATCGGTGGTGTCCATGATGGGACGGTCCAGTGAGAACGTCAGGTTCTGAGCCACGTAGGCCACCCGGGGGTCCTGACGAATCAGCTCAACCTGGGCCGCTGTGGCTTCAACCAGCATTCCGTTGAGCGCCTGTTCGTAGGTCTCAACGATGGTGGCTCCGCCGGCTTCGAAAACCTCGACCGACTCTGACCGCTGTAGCGCCGCATCCCCATCCGCCGGGTCGGCTTTAAGGACGACAATATAACTGTCCTCTATTCCACCCTCATCGGCCAAGAACAGGTCGGCCGAGCCGCCCTGCGCTGTGGCCGCACCAACACCAGCGATGGCCAAGATCGCCAACAAAACGAGCCCTGAAAGAGCTCCTACCCCCGATTTGAACACGTTCCGCCTCCAGTAACGTTCTTATGAGTTGATCAACCTAGCACGTTGTTGAT
>JAHDFR010000306.1 GCA_020628065.1 Acidimicrobiales bacterium | reverse complement strand
CCGTCCGCAGTAGGCAAGTCAGATCGGTACGCCCAAGCGGAGGGTAGTCAACGCTACGGTTGGGCTATGGACCTAAATCGGCTGCGCCTGCTGTTCAACACCGAGTCCACCGAAGAGTTCGAGGAGTTCGACCTGTCGGAGGAAGCCCAGCGGACTGAGCTGGTGGAGCACTTCGCCCCGCTTCCCCCCGATGCCGCCGAGCGGGAGCTGCAAATGGCGTTCCGAACGGTAGCTGTCACCCAAATTCTGAACGATGACCCTCCCGAATTATGGCAAACGGTCAACCGCTGCCTCGAAGCCGGACTCGACACTAGTACAATGCTTGGGCAGTTAGTCGTTGTCGTCAGCGAACACCTCGGAGAATCGCTGGCCGCCAAAACGCCGTTCGACATCGCGGCGTACACCGAAGCGCTGGCTCAACTTCCCCTACCCACGGGAGCCCAAATCGCAGACTGCCTGGTCCATCTGGTCGCCGAGGAGCCCGGCATCTTGGCCGATGAGCTGGACAGGAAGGCACTGGACATGCTCGGCCTTCAGTCGAGCCGAATGTCGGAAACCCTCGTTGACCAGGTGTTTGATCGTCTACTCGGACAAGTGCTGCATCTTCTACCCGGCGACCTGACGGTCGCCATTCCCGCCCTGGTTGACGGCGCCACATTCACCCACCGGTTCAACGAAGCTGAGGCCAATCTCGGCTCGCTGTCGATCGGCTTTGATCTGGGCGCATTCGCCAACTTCGATACAGTGCGATTGGGCGACGGCACCGAGCTGGACCAGTTTTCCGTCGAGCGATTCCATCTCGGATGGGCGGGCCCGGACGGTTGGCTCGACGACTTCAACCCCGGCGACCTGTTGACCTTCACGGTCAGCGTTGCCCCGATGACCGATCCGTTCATCGACCCGTTGGAGGCCACGCTCGCCATAGAGGTGGCGGATGATGAGCCAAACCGGAGCGACGAACTAGTGGCCCATGTTCGGGCGGCCTACGACGAACTGGTCGAAGAACCCGGCCTACCGGTGGTGGGAGATGCCTTGGCCCTCCACCTTCTGTTCCACCATCGAGACCTGTTTGCCAACGCCCAGCCTCCACTTGGCGAGCTGGTAGCCGCCGCCGGGCTCGAACAGCGCGGTGGCCAAGTGGCCCACAGCGAAGAGATCTGGGGAAACGAGCTACGGGTTGATCGCTTCCACCGAATCTTCCACCTGGTCGACGAGGAGCGCTGGCGCAAGATTTTGATCAGCGCAGTCAATGCTCTCACCGACCCCGAGTCACCGGTTGACGCCGTCCAATCCGCTCTGGATGACTGCGCCGAACCGGAAACACTTGACGTGCTGGCCGACGTGTTGTTCGGCCACTACTTGGATCGGTCCGACGCCTACGAGCTGGAACGTAGCGACTCCCCCGGTCATCTGTTTGAACTTGTCGACCGGGCAGTCGCTCTGGCCCGAAAGCCGCGCCAAATCGCTACCGCCAACTACCTGGCTTGTGTGTTGTATGAACGCAGCGCCGATCCCGAAGAAGCCGAGATCCACTTGCGACGAGCGGGCGAAGCCCAGCCCCGGCTCGGGCCGATAGTGGAGCGGCTCGGCTGGTATCGGTTTGACCGTGGCGACGCTGCCGGGGCCATGAAGTGGTGGCGGGAGCTGAACGGCGGCCACGAAGCGGCCCGAACCATCAAGCCGTTCCTGAACCCGACCTCGGGCCGACCAAAGGTCGGGCGTAACGACCCTTGCTGGTGTGGCTCGGGCCGCAAATTCAAACAGTGCCACCGAAACGTCAGTGATCTTCCACCGCTGCCGGACCGGGTCGGCTGGCTGTGCCGAAAGGCGGCGTTGTGGGTGGAACACTGCGGCGACGAAGTTCGAGGCACGGTCGCTGAGCTGGCGTTGGCCTATGCAGCCGGGGACCCACACCCCGAACAGCTTGAGCCTGACAATATCGATCCGGCTGCAATCCGACGAGCGTTCGAGGATCCGCTCGTGATGGACACCGCCCTGCACGAAGGGCGATACTTCAACCTGTTCCTTCGAGAACGCGGTCCCCTCCTTCCGGAAGACGAGCAGCTTTTGGCCGCATCCTGGCTCACCGTGGACCGCAGCGTGCACGAGGTCATGACCGTCGACGAGGGTGAAGGGCTGACCCTGCGAAACCTGGCCACCGGCGACGTGGTTGCCGTGCAGGAACGGAGCGCCAGCACCCAAGTCAAGGTCGGAGAACTTTACTGCGCCAGAGTCGTTCCCGATGGCGCATCAAACCAGATCATCGGCGGGGCCTTCCCGGTCGGTGCCGGTCAAGAATCAGCGGTACTCGATCTCTGTGCCGAAGGTGACCCGGTGACGATCTGCGCCTGGGCCGGAGCGCTGCACCGGCCACCTCAGATCGTTCACAAGCCGGGCATGGCCGATGAGATGTTCGATCGTGAAGCCATCGAAGACCTTCTGGCCGATTTCGCCGAAGATGCTGATTCCGACAAGGTGACCGCCGTTCTCCAGGCCGAACTTCAGCGGCAGGCGCAGGCCCGGTGGCTTGACGAGTCCGTTCCGGCGCTGGGCGGGATCACGCCGCGAGAAGCGGCCGCCGACCCGACCCGGCGCCCTCAGCTGGAGCGTTTGCTGAACGAGTTCGAAGATCGCTCGGAAGCGGCCAAACATCTTCCGGAAGGGTTCACACCGTTCAGCTACGATGTGCCCGAGCTACGACGAGAACTCGGCTTGCTCTAGCCGACTCACCTACAGCCTTGTAGCCAGGAGGTCACGTGGCCGGATCCGATATCGACATCACCCGTGTTGAGCCGGGCAACGACGAAGCGTTCGCCGTCGCTCTAGCCGCGGTGCAAGCCGACGACGCCATCCGCAATCCCGGCGATCCCGAGATCGGACCGAG
>JAHDFR010000305.1 GCA_020628065.1 Acidimicrobiales bacterium | reverse complement strand
GCACCAGCGCCGGGGCATCGGATCGGCCGCCCTCGACCTGTTCGAGCAACGGTGCCGTGACCAGGGCGCCACCGCTGTTGAGGTGTCGTGGGCTGAAGGGCCGGGCTCGTCGGCACCGATGTACAAGGCCCGTGGCTACGAACCGACCGGCGAGATTGTCGACGGTGAAATCTATGCGGTGAAACCGCTGGACTGAGTTACCGCCCGACGAAGTTCCGGGGGAACGCGTGTCACAAACCGCGTTCCCCTCGACTCTTGACTACCCGGATAGAGCATTGGGTGGCACGCAGCGCTCGGTATGACTGCCGAGCTAGGCGCTGAGAGGTTAGTAGTGAATATCGGCGGTCGTCGACTTGGGTCGGCCAACTTTGAGCATGGCGATTTCGGTTACGCCGAGACCGATCATCGCCGAGGGCGCAACATTGCCGCATGGCGAACTGGGATCTTGGCGCTAACCATCGTGTTGGGGATCTTGGCTGTTTGGTACCCGGCGGCCTCGTCGGCCGAGTCGGAGAAGGTGTTGCGCTTCGTCTATTTGGTGCCGAAGAATATGCCGTTGTCTCAGGAGCGGTATGAAGGTGTTCAGTGGAACGCCGCCCAGTACGCCGAGTGGAATCGTGGGCAGTTTGGCGGTGCTGCGCCGGACTACACCGTTGAATGGATCCGCGGTGACCAGGATTCGGATTGGTATTTCACCTATCGCGATGGGTTTCGTCAGGAGCTGGGCTTCGAGCCGGCTGATACCTGGATCGGTTTCTACAACTCGTCCAGGGAGGTCTTCCGCAAGCTCGGCGACCCGAGGGAAGACAATACGATTCACTACATCATCTATACCGACGAGCCGTCTCAACCGTGGTCTACCGCTCAGGGAACCGGAATTTACTCGGAGGGCTATGCCTGGCACGGCCCCAACGATGTTGAAAGCGGCATGAACAAGGAACCGATTGGCTACCTTGGCATCGCTCACGAGGGCGGCCACATGTGGGGGCTTGATCACACGGGCCCGGAAGAAGACTGCATGAAGCTCGGCTTCTATAGCGAACACTGTGACTACATCCAGGCCAACCGGGATCAGGTTTGGAACGACCCCAAGTCGGCTCCCTTCTTCCGCAACTCCACCGGTCGTCTGCTGAGCGTGCAGCCCCTGCCATCACCACCAACAACCTCGACCACTACGGTTGCGTCGACTACGACGGTTGCGCCGACCACTACGGCCAAGCCGCCAACCTCAGCGGTTCAGTCGACGACTACTGCTGTCGTGACGTTGGTTCCCACCACCAAGCCGACGACGACTACGACGGCTTCGTCCTCGACAACTGCTCCGACCACGTCATCTTCGGTTCCGGCGACGACGTCAGCCACTAGCCGAAAGTCAGGCGGCAGCATTGTCGTGACCGCTGTCGGCACGACCGGTGATGAGCGGATCGAGGTTCGTGTCGACGGGGTGTTGGTGACGTCGATTGATCTGTCATCGGACATGTCGGACTATGGCGTTGACTTGCCTGCCGGGACGCCGACCTCAAGTGTCTTGGTGTCGTTCGTGAATGACGCTGTTCATGGTGACTACGACCGCAACGTCGTTGTTGAGCGTGTGTTGCATGACGGCATTGAGTATCGACCGGTGGGTCATGTTGGTGGCTCTTCATGCTCGGCGGTGCGGTCGGACAACCGCGTGTTGTACTGCAACGGTTCGCTCCAGTTCGATGAGGCCACCGTCACCATGGATTCCGAGCTGATGGTCAGAGCTCGTGGCTATACCGGCGATGAGCGATTGGATGTTGTGGTCGCCGGGCGGGTCGTCGATTCGATCGGCCTGTCGACCGTTGTTGCCGACTATCGGGTGGCGGTACCGAGCAGTGCGTCGATCAAAGACATCAACGTGGTATTCGCCAACGATGCGGTGCGTGGTGACTACGACCGGAATGTGTACGTCGACCATGTCATCCACGACGGGGTGACGTATGAATCGGAGGCGTCATCCACCTATGCCGAAGGGTCGTTCCAATCTGGTTCCTGCGCCGCCGGCAATCTGCTGACCGAGACCCTGCACTGTCGAGGCTTCTTCCGTTACAGGTGATGTCGGGACGGAGGGCATAGAGCAGTCGAGAAACCCGGCGAGGTGGTGAGTTTGGCCGGGCCACGGAGTCGGGAAGTCAGGATCTGACGTCCGTGGCCCGGCCCGCCGCCACTACGTGAAGCCAACGTCACGGGCACAGCTCGCTTGTCCCATTGCCTCGGGCGCAGATGGTGGTGGCTTCGACCGAGAACAGGGTCATCGGTCCGTCGGCGACGTCTGGTGGTGTGACGAAGATGTGTAGTCGTTCCCCTCTGACTGCATCGTCGTAGAAGCCGAGGATGTCGTAGGTGATCTCGGTGAGGCGATCACCACCGGAGTGGGGGCCGTCAACCAGAACCACTGTGGGGTCGGCGTCAATGCCTTCCAGTCGGGCTTCGATTAACAGCTCGGCCACCTGGACGGCGGTCTCCGAACTCGGAAGCGCACCGAGAACGGACACCACCTCTGCCGTCACGTCGTTGACGCCGGCCAGCGGAGACACAAATCGGGCGTTGACCCATCCGAGGCTTGACCCGGTGTTGATCTCATACCAGATCGAGGTGGGGTCACCGACCAGTCGTTCACGCCCGGTAAAGGTCAGGCCGGTTGCCAGCGGTTGCAGAGTGTCGACAATGTTCTGGCGTGAGCCGGGCAGCGCCCGGACATTCAGAACATCGTCGGCTTCCACCCCCACCACGGCCAACGCGGCTCCGGTCGGGAGAATACCGTCAAAGGGTTCTCCTGGAAGCTGGCCGGCCACCTCCTCCAACCAATCGGAGCGGGTCACCTCGATGCAATCCCGCTGCAACCACTGGCCAAAGACGGTGCAGC
>JAHDFR010000089.1 GCA_020628065.1 Acidimicrobiales bacterium | reverse complement strand
GTAGCCAACAGCGTCAATTAGCTCCAGACGGCCTGGCGGCGAAGCCGAACCTGACGAGCTCGACAGCGTTTTGGTCGCCGATCAGAATCAAGGCATCATTCGACCCCATTCTCAACTACATCCTCACCGGGAAGCACTCAGCCAATGACCGAATCACACGTCCTCTACGACGAAGTCGACCGCATTGCCATCATCACCCTCAACCGGCCAGAGAAACTCAACGCCTTGACAAACGAGATGGTGCAAGGCGTCGCCGACTCGGTGGCCACCGCAACCGCCTCCCCCGACGTGGGCGCAATTGTCCTGCGCGGCTCCAACGGAACACTTACCGCCGGGTATGACCTCGGCTTCCTCGGCGATTACTCCCAATCGGCAGCGCCGAAGGCGTGGGATCAGCCTTACGACGGTGGTGGACCAAAACCCCGACCTGGCAACTGGGATCCGGTACGGGACTACCAGTTCATGAACAACAACGTTCGCCGGTTTATGTCCTTATGGGAGTGTCCGAAACCCGTCATCGCCGAGGTTGCCGGGTGGGCCATCGGAGGAGCGACCGATCTGGTCATGTGCGCCGACCTGCTGTTCATGGCCGACGACGCTCACCTGGGATACGCACCAAGTCGGATCTACGGCACCCCCACCACGATGATGTGGGTGCACCGACTCGGCCTTGAACACGCCAAACAGTTCCTCCTCACCGGGCGGGCCATCAACGCCGAGACAGCGCTGAGAATCGGTTTGGTCAGCGAGGTGCACGCTGCTGACGAACTGTCAGCGGCAGCCGAGTCGGAAGCCCGCCGCCTCGCTACCATCCCTGGCAACCAAATGGCTCTCAACAAGATGCTAATCAATCAGGCCTACGAAAACATGGGGCTCCGCACCACCCAGATGCTAGGGACGTTCTTCGACGGCATGACCCGCCACACTGAGGAAGCCCTCCAATGGGGTGAAGACGTGGCCGAGCGGGGCCTCCGCAACGTCATCGCCGACCGTGATCGCCCCTGGCAGGACTACGGGCAGCAGTCGTGACAACACGTGGAAGTCGACGGCGACGGGCCCGAACCGACACCAGGTCAAGACAGACGATCTCGTTGGAACGTCAGATTCCGGTGTACGAACTGCTCCCCCACGAGTCGGTGGAGATGGTGCACGACGCGTCCATGGCAATCTTGGAAGAGGTCGGCATCGAGTTCCGATACGACGAGGCCCTCGACAGTTGGCGTCAAGCGGGAGCAGACGTCAACGGCTCCCGAGTTCGCATTGACCGCGATCTCCTCATGAGCCTCATCGACCTGGCACCCTCCGAGTTCACCTTGCACGCTCGAAACCCTCAACAGTCGGTGCAGATCGGAGGCCGCCACATCGCCATGTCGCCCAATTCCGGAAGCCCGTTCTTCTTGGACCGCGACGGTACTAGGCGATACGCAACTCGGGCCGACAACATCGACTGCATTAAGGTCAGCCACCAACTCCCGACAATCAACGTCGCAGGCGGCTTCCACTGTGAGGCGACCGATGTGGACATCCCCCACCGCCACCTGGCGTACTACGCCGACTCGATGCGCTACACCGACAAGGTGAGCATCGGTTCATGTCAGGGTGCCGGCCAGGCAGAAGACACACTGGCCATGGCCCGCATCGTCTACGGCACCGACTTCGTCGACGAAAACGCTGTCATCACCGGGTTCATGAACGGAAACTCACCTCTGGTTTGGGACGAGTCGATGCTCAGCGCCGCCATTGTCTATGCCCGAGCCGGTCAGCCCGTCTACTACTCCCCCTTCGCCCTCGCCGGGGCCAACACGCCGGCCGGGTCCCTGGCCGGGATAGCCCAGCTGAACGCCGAAGCGCTGGCCGGCTGCGCTTTCGCCCAGGCCATCAACCCGGGATCGCCGACCATCTACGGGATGTTCCTGATGATCGTCGACATGCGAACCGGCTCGCCCATGACCGGTACGCCCGACCTGGCCCACATGCTGTTACTCGCCGGCCAGCTCGCCCGTTTCTACGATCTACCGGTACGCAGCGTCGGTATGCACACCGGTTCAAAGCGGCTTGACGCTCAGGCAGGGTACGAAGCCAACATGAACATGCACGCCGCCATTCTTGGCGGCATCAATCTAATCACGCACTGTGGAGGTTGGATGGAACACGGCTTGACTGTCAACCTGGCCAAATACGCAACCGACAGCGATATTGCCGCCGGCTGGATTCGGTACGCCCAAGGCCCTCGCACCGACGACTTTGCCGACGCCATGGCCGCTGTTCGTGAGGTCGGCCCGCAGGGCCACTACCTCGGAGCGGCCCATACCGTCGACAACTACGCCACAGCGTTCCACATGCCCGAAGTCATGGACCAATCCAGCTTCGAGCAGTGGGAAGAAGCCGGATCAAAAGACACCGAGACTCTCGGTCTCGAACGGGTTGACGAACTGTTGGAGCGGTACGAGAAGCCGCCGATCGACGAGTCGGTCGAAGAGGAGCTGTTGAATTTCGTGACTCGTCGCATGAGTGAGATTCCGGCAGAACTAGGCCGATGAGCGTCGACCCGCTACTCGAACCGTTCCAACTCGGTCACCTCTCCCTCAAGAATCGCATTTTCTCCAGCAGCCACGCCCCCGGATACAACACCGACGGAACCCCTAGCGAACGTTACGTCGCCTACCACGAGGAAAAAGCCAAAGGCGGCATCGCTATGACCATGATCGGCGGGTCGAGCAACGTGTCGGCCGACTCGGCGTCGCTCTGGGGGCAGCTGTACTTCGGCTCGGATGCCATTATCGACCCACTGTCGGAAATGAGCGATCGGATACATCGCCACGGCGCCGCCATCATGTGCCAGATAACCCACATGGGCCGCCGCAACGTATCGAACGACGGCGACTGGCTACCAACCATCGCTCCCTCTCCCGTGCGTGAACCGATGCACCGCGGTTGGCCGAAGCAGATGGACAAAGCCGACATACGGCGGGTGGTCGCTGACTTCGGAGCCGCTGCCGAACGGGCGCTGCGTAGCGGCCTCGACGGCATCGAACTATGCGCCACCAGCCATCTAATCGACCAGTTCTGGACCCCGCTGTCGAACCGACGAACCGACGAGTACGGAGGGTCAATTGAGAACCGGCTGCGGTTCACCATCGAGGTGCTCCAATCCATTCGAGAGCACGTGGGCACCGCACTCCTCGTCGGCATCAGAATGATCGCTGACGAGGATCAGATCGGGGGGCTGAGTAGAGAAGAGAGCGCTGACATCGCCTTGCGACTCGGGGCGTCCAACATGCTCGACTTTTTGAATATCACCGGCTCTTCTCTGGCCACTGAGGAAGGCTTGTCAAAGGCAATCCCGCCTTCGGGTACGCCGGTCATGCCGTTCGTCCCGTTGGCAGCCTCAATCAAGCAATTTGTTGATCTCCCGATTCTGCACGCCACCCGCATAAACGATGTTGCTTCGGCCCGTCACGCAATATCGTCCGGACAAATCGACCTTGTCGGCATGACCAGGGCCCATATCGCCGACCCGCACATCGTGCAGAAGCTCGAAGACGGTCAGGAGGACCGGATACGAGCCTGCGTCGGGGCGTCGCTCTGCATCAACCGGCTGCACCAGGGGCTTGAGTCGGTGTGCATCCAGAACCCGGCGACAGGCCGGGAGACTCTCATCCCGCAACTTGTGGCACCATCAAGTGGACCGGGGAAGAAGGCCGTCGTGGTAGGTGCCGGGCCCGCCGGATTGGAGGCGGCGCGTGTCCTCGGCGAGCGAGGACACGAGGTGGTCCTATTTGAGGCTCAGGACCGTGTCGGTGGGCAGGTCGTGCTGGCGGCTCGAGCCAGTGCTCGTCAGGCAGAGCTGATGGGTATTGTCGGATGGCTGGAGTTGGAGATCGGTCATGCCGGTGTCGATCTGCGACTCAACTCGCCGGTCGACAAAGACGAGGTGTTGGCCGAGGAGCCCGACCTCGTGGTTGTTGCCACCGGCGGGTTTCCCGATACCAGCTTCCTCACAGCAGGCGAAGAACTGGTGTATACCAGCTGGGATGTTCTCGGCGGGCATGTCGATGTGCGCGGTTCGGTGCTGATCTACGACGATCACGGTGGTGAGAACGCCGCTTCAGTAGCCGAGTTCCTGATCGATAGGGCGGTCGGCGACATTGAGCTCGTCACTCCCGATCGACTCATCGCCCAGGATCTAGCCGCCACCACCGGACCGGCCTACCTCACCATGCTGTACGAAGGCGGCGTCACCATGACCCCCGACCACCAGATGGTCATGGTTGAGCGCTCGGGTGGACAACGCAACGCCACATTGCGCAATATCTTCACCCGCCATGAGGTTGTGCGGACAGTTGACATGGTGATCACCGAACATGGCGTGACTCCCAACGACGATCTGTACGCCGAGCTGCAGGGCTCGGCTGCAAACCAAGGCGTTGTTGACATCGCCGCTCTCGCTGCCGGGCAGCCACAGCCGACACCAAACGATCCTGGATTTGTGCTGTACCGACTTGGTGATGCGGTGTCGAGCAGGGGCATAGCGGCGGCGATCTACGATGCTCGTCGTCTTTGCCAATCGATCTAGGGCACTAGGCGGGAAGACAGGAATTCGATTCAGGAGAATAGGTTGACAGCCGTCAGACTTTGAGTACGGACATCATTTGACCTACTCGGCAAGGACCAACCTCCTGTGAGAGACGCGAATTGGAGCAATCTATGACAACAATCGAGCGGGTTAGCCAGAGCCCAGCTGAGCTTGGCGAATGCCCGGTTTGGAGCGCGGCCGAGCAACTGCTCTATTGGGCCGACATCGACGGCCAATCGATCCATCGTCACGATCCAACGTCGGGCACCGAGGAGGTACGGAGACTGGAGGGTCGACCGGGCTCGTTCGTCCTGACCCAGGAGCCGGGTCGCCTGCTGGTGGCCGTGGAACATGAGTTGGTCTGGCTCGACTGGGCCACCGGCGCCACCGAGTTGTTCGTCTCGCTCGAGACCGCCGGAACCGGCAACCGGTTGAACGATGGCCGCTGCGATCCGGCCGGGCGTTACGTCGTCGGATCGATGTACGCCGACACCACCGCCGGTCGCTCAACCGGGCGACTTCACCGAGTCAGTATCGATGGCACCGCCGAAGAGCTTCGTTCGGGAATAGGCGTCACCAATGGTCTCGGCTTCGACCGTGACCGGGGCCGCATGTACTTCGCCGACACACCAACCGAGCAGGTAACCGTTTGGGACTACGACAACGTCACCGGTGAACGCGGCAACGAGCGGCGCTTTCTCGACTACACCGAGATCGACGGTAAGCCCGATGGCGCTTGTGTAGACGCCGACGGCTGCTACTGGTCGGCCTCGGTGTACGGCTGGGCGATCATTCGGGTGACCCCCGACGGCACCGTCGATCGTCGGATCGAACTTCCCGTCCAGAAGCCGTCGATGCCGGCCTTTGGCGGACCCGATCTGAAGACGTTGTACGTTACGACCATCGGAACCGGTGGAACAGTCCCCTCGGAACCAGGTAGGGACGGATTCACCCCCGGCGACACACTTGCCATCAATGCCGGTGTCCAAGGCGTAGCCGAGCCGGTCTTCGGAGAGGGAATCTAAGGCAACCGCATGAAAGACTTAAGCCGACCTCCACTTGAGGGACTTCTGGTCGCCGACTTCTCCCGCATACTGGCCGGGCCGTTGGCCAGCCAAACGTTGGCCGATCTTGGGGCCGACGTCATCAAAGTCGAACGGCCTGGCGTCGGCGACGACACTCGGACCTGGGGACCACCTTGGGACGGCGACATGGCCACCTATTTTGCCGGCCTAAACCGCTCCAAGCGAAGCGTCGCCCTTGACCTGAGCCTCGACGCCGATCAAGCCCTTGCCTTTGAACTCTGCCGCCGATCCGATGTGGTCATCGAGAACTTCCGTCCCGGCACGATGGACAGCCTCGGGCTTGGAGCGGACGATGTTCGAGCCGCCAACCCATCGGTCATCTATTGCTCAATCTCCGGCTTCGGGGCCCACGGCGAGGCAGCGTCGCTGCCCGGTGTCGACCTGATCATTCAGGCCATGGCCGGATGGATGGACGTGACCGGTCAACCCGACGGGCCGCCGACGAAGGTGGGGATGGCGCTGGTCGACGTGCTGGCCGCCCTCAACGCCACTACCGGAATCCTTGCCGCCCTTCAGGCTCGCCACCGCGACAACAAGGGTGACCACGTCGAAGTGTCACTCTTTGACGCCGCCCTCGCCGGACTGGTAAACCAGGGTTCAGGCCACGTCCTGGCCGGAGACAAACCACATCGCAACGGCAACCGACACCCGTCTATCGCCCCGTATGAACCGATTCGAACTAGTGACCGACCGGTAGTGGTCGCCGCCGTCAACGACCGGTTGTTCGCCCGAACGTGTGACGCCATCGGACGCCCCGACCTCATCAACGATGAGCGCTACACCACCAACACCGACCGCCGGGCCAACGTAGAAGGCCTGATCGCTGCGTTGGAGAAAACCTTCACCACCAAACCGGCTGACCACTGGATCGATGTTCTCACCGAAGCGGGCGTCCCCGTCGGCCCGGTCAACAGCGTCGAACAGGCTTTTGCCTGGGCTGACGGCGTCGGCCTCGACCCGACCAGCGACATCGAGGGATGGAAATCGGTGAGATCTCCCATCCGATTCGCCGATCGGGAAACCGTCCCCGGGCAGAGGGCGCCGGAGCTGGGCGAGCACAGCGAAGAACTACGAACCTGGCTGGCCAACTGACGATGCTCGAAGAAGGCCAATTCGGCGAGCCGGTAGCCGTCTACCGGTAGCTCACAGACAACTGCATGCCGCCCTATCCTCGAGGCCGTTCATGGTCGGGGTCATAGATGCCGTGGCGGTGACGCATGGCAGGGAGGTCAGCGCCGTAGCCGTCGATGGTAAAGCCGTCGACGGTGGCGCTGTGTCGACCCTCGACATAACCGAGGCAGACCCGCTCACCGGTTCGGAATCCCATCGATGCCGACGTCACAAAGCCGACCGCTTCGCCGTCGACGCGAATGGGTGCCGATGGTGGTGGGTCGCCCACGGGGCCCGCCATGGCCGATGTGTCGACGGTCCAAACGCCATAGCTCCACTCAGCGGGTTGTTTGGCCATGACCAGCACCGCATCGCGGCCGACGAAGTCGGTCTTGTCCAGGGCAAGAAACCGGTCGAGGCCGACGTCGAATGGCGTGTACTCCACCCCGAACTCGCTCCCCCATCCGTGGTAGCCCTTCTCTATCCGCATGGCGTTAAGCGCATACGAACCGAAGTCCGCCAGGCCCAGATCGGCACCGGCGTCCTCGATGGCCGAATACAGCTGTACCAGGTCGGCGTCGTCAACGTGCAGCTCCCAGCCCAGCTCGCCCACGAAGCTGACCCGGAGTGCGGTGACCATCACATCGGCGATCTTGACCTCGCGTAGTGACATCCACGGCGCTCCGGCCTTGGACAGGTCGGCGTCGGTAAGACGGGACAGTAGCTCCCGAGACTTCGGACCCATCACCATCAGAGTTGACGTTCGGTCGGTGCCATGTCGCACCTCGACCGAGGCGTCAGCCGGTAGGAGTCGTTGGAGCCAATCGAAATCGCGCTGGCGAGCGGCGGTGGGACCGAGCCACAGGAAGTGCTCATCGCTGATCCGACCGATGGTGGCTTCGCTCCACACGGTGCCGTTCGGACGCAGCAGATAGGACAGACGCACTCGGCCGAGCGTCGGCAGACGGGTGCAGATGATGCGGTCGAGGAAGTCAGCCGCGCCCGGTCCGATGATCTCGTAGCGGGTGAAGCCGCCGTGGTCCATCACCCCGACGTGATCGCGCACAGCTTGGCATTCTGCGGCTACAGCGCTGTGCCAGTGCTCGTCGCGGTAGCTGAGCGTGTTGTGGGAGTATTCATCGGACCCGAACCAGAACGCCCGCTCCCAACCGGCGATCTGACCGAACCTCGCCCCTTTGGCCATCAGCGTGTCGTACAACGCTGTCTGCTGGACCGGGCGAGCAGAGGTCCACATGCGATGAGGGAATGGCGCGCCGTATTGGTGCTCATACATTTCCCGCACCCGGGCGTTGGTGTAGGACTCACGACCGGATCCGGCCAGCGCCCAATCTCCAAACCGGCGAGGATCCCACGGCCACACGTCCCATTCGGTGTCGCCACCGATGATGAGTTCGGTCAGGACCTTTCCCGCCGCAGCGGCGTGGGTGATACCAATCTGCACGCCGACGGCCTGATAGAAGCCCTCCACACCGGGGGCCAGCCCGATGAGCGGGTTCATGTCGGGGGTGTAGGTGATTGGGCCGTTCACGAACTCGGCGATCCCCACCTCTCCCAACAACGGTACGTGGGCCATTGCCTGCTCGGCGATCTCGGCGATGCCCTCGTGGTCGGGGGCAAACAGTGACGAGTCGAATACCTCAGGCTTGCCGTCTTCCCACACCGTACGACCCTCATGCCCGTAGTTGCCGAACAGCAGACGGTCGTTCTCACGCCGGAGGTAGAACATGATCTCCGGATCGCGGACAAGCGGGAACATCTCGGTGTTGTCGACCAGCTCCGGCACCGCACCGGTGACAAGGTATTGGTGTTCGAGCACCGCCAGCGGTATCTCAATGCCGGCCATGGCCGAGACATCGGCCCCATAGAAACCGGCGGCATTGATGACGATGTCACAGTCAATCGGATACGGCTCAACCGGGTTGGGGCCGCCCCTGGCTTCAACGTGGACTCGCCACCGAGCGTCGGCGCCGTCCAACCGCTCGATACCGACCACCCGGGAATGTCGTCGCACCTCTGCGCCCATCGCTCGTGAGCGGCGAGCCAGCGACTGGGTCAGACCGCTCGGGTCGATGTCGCCCTCGTATGGATCGAGCAGACCGGCGATGACGGTGCCGTCGTCGGACCAGTAGGGATGCATCGCCTCCATCTCCGACGGCGACACGATCTGGAGATCGAAGCCGAGACCAGTGGCGATTGAAACCAGGTGATGAAAGTGGTTGATGCGCTCGGCGGTGTGGCCGGGCCAGAACGCTTTGGTGTGACGGTAGGTAATCGGATCTTCGGGGTCGGCAGCCAGCTTCGAGTACGTATCCCAGGCGTAGTTCCCCGCTCGCTGACCAAGCCAACTGTTGGAGAAGGTTGGCACGTTGCCCGCCGCGTGCCAGGTTGAGCCCGATGTCAACTCATGTTTCTCGACGAGCACCGAGTCGGTCCGTCCGGCGGCGGCCAGATGCCACTGAATCGAGGCGCCGACGGCTCCACCGCCGATGACCACGATCTCGAAACGATCCGTCATTGGGTCTCCTGCAGCTGGACGGGGAACGCGGAGCGAATGGCGACTTCGGTGGTCAAATCAAGATGACCGGGGCGACCGGCAGCCAGGATTTCGGCGACCCGGTCCCCGGCCCGATCCCACAGGCTGGGCTCGCCCGCCGACACCCACTCCGCCACCGACTGGCGGTCGCCAAGGTCGGGATACACGTACTCACTGCGCATAAGTTCAAGCGTCTGAGCACTGCCGAGGTAGTGTCCCTCGCCCCCGACCACCTCTTCGATGATGGCAAGATCGAGGTACGCCGGGTCGACCTCGATGCCACGCACCGACCGGAGGATCGCCCCACACATGTCGCTGTCGATCACCAGGCTCTCGGGACTGGCGACCATGATTGAGCCCAGCATGCCGACAGACAACTGCACCATGTCGGCCCCGGCCTGAGCGGCTGCTCACCGATGGCAACGGCGGCCGCCTCGATCAGGGTGCGAGAGTCCTTGGCGTCGCCAACTTGACCACCCAACCACTCCAGGTAACGCACAACCTCGGAGAAGGCGGCATAGGCGGAGGTGTCGCGGGTGCCGAGCTCCCACACGTTGGCCGGGGCGCCGTCGAGCTGGTCGTGGGGCGCCGTGGCCAGTCGATCCGACACCCAGGCAACGCCGAAGTTGTGGCGAGAGAACAGCTTGTAGCCGCTGACCACGTAGCCGTCGATGCCGTAGTCGTCGATGTCGACCCGGCCATGAGCGGCGTGCTGAATGCCATCCACGATGATGAAACATCCGGGAGCAACGGAGCGGATCTCGGAGGCGATGGCCTTCACGTCGACGTGCATACCCGTCACCGGGCTGGCGTGAATGATCGTGGCCACCGCCAAATCGGGCGTCAGCACCGGGCGGTATTGATCAATGCTCACCACTGTGGTGTCGGTGTCGAAGCCGACCTGTTTGTAGGTCATGTCAGCCACCTTCGACCATCGTCGGCAGGCACTGTACGTGGCCGGATGTTCGAGGTGGCTACCAATAACGACAGATCCGCTACCGACGAAGATGGCGTTGCGGATCAAGCGGCCGAGCAGTTCGGTGCCGGTCTCGCCAATGAAGACCTCGCCACTCGACGCACCCAGGAGCAGCTTCATGTCGGCCCGACCCTGGGCGACGATCTCCATCAGGTGTTGTGATGCCACGTTGCTGCGCCCCTGGTTGTCGGGAAACGCCATCAGCTCAGCCGTGCGTTCGACGCAGGCTTTGAGGGTCAGCGATCCGCCGGCGTTTTCGAAGAACGCCCGAGGACCCTGGATCGGACACTCGTCGGCATGGTGGAAGCGGTCACGGATAGTGGTGAGGAGTTCAGGAGTGAACGTCACGTCAAAGATACTTTCATGGGTCGTCGAGTGCGGCCGTCAAAGGGCGCGCTGCCAAAGGTACAGGCCGCCGGAAGAGGCAGTGCCCGGCTGTTGCACAATCGAAGATTACGGGCCTATCGACAAGGGTGAAATACGGGAGGGCACGGGCACCTGTGTTGACCTGGACGGAGGAACCTTGTGCGGATCATAGTTTTCGGAGCAACAGGCAAGACCGGTCGACACGTTGTGTCGGCAGCGTTGGAGCGTGGCCATCACGGCCTTCGGACGCTCGATCGATTCGAATCGACCGTACTGACACTAACTTGGAGCTGCATAAGGGTGATGTGTTTGACAGCCAGTCGGTGAGTGATGCCGTCAGCGGTCACGATGCGGCGATCGTCTGCCTCGGCAGTACCGGTCTGGGCGACAAGACCACTCTGGCGGCGGGCACCAAGACCGTCGTCGATGCCATGATCGAACATGACGCTGACCGTCTCGTTGTCCTCTCGGCCGCCGGTGTCGCCGAAAGTTGGCAGCAAATCCCGTGGTCGTCACGTCTGCTGTTCCGAACAATGCTGCGCAACGTCTTCGCTGACCACGAAGCTCAAGAGGCCATCATCGAGCAAAGCCCGCTCGACTGGACGATCGTGCGAGCAGCCGTTCTCAAGGACGATCCCGCCACCGGTAGCTATAACGCCACCAATACCGGGAAGATCATCAAGATCAATCGGGCCGACGTCGCCACCTGCCTCGTCGACCAACTCGACGGCGCAGCCAACAGTCGACAGGCGATCTCAGTCACCGCCTAGCATCAGCTTTAGGTCATACATGTCAGCTTTCTCGATCTGAAATGTTGGGGAGCGCTCTTCGGGCCAGGCCGGGCGAGTCAAGTTGGGGATTGAGCGTGCCGAACTCGGTGCCCCAGTCGCCGTCGAGACGCGAGCGCACGTAGGCGTCGGCAATCGCCGGTTCGTGGCGCAGGCACAGCGACGCTCCCCAGCACACGGCGAGCTGCTCGACGAGGCGGCGGGCGTCGACTTCATCGACCGGCGCCGCCAGCCTCTGTTGGAGTCGGTCGAGTTCGCGGTCGAAGACCCGATCCGCGCCCCGCGCCTGGGCGAGTTCGGCCAGGAACGCTTCGCCGGCTTCGGGTGAGCGTTGCAGGGCCCGGAGGACGTCGAGGGCGATCACGTTGCCGGCGCCTTCCCAGATCGCGTTCAGCGGAGCTTCGCGGTACAGGCGGGGCAGGATCGATTCTTCGACGTAGCCGTTGCCACCTACGCACTCGAGAGCCTCTCGCACGACAGGAGTGGACCGTTTGGACAGCCAGTACTTCGCTACCGCGGAGGCCAGTCTGAGGAAGGCGGCCTCATGGTCGTGGATGGGTGCCCGTTCGTAGGCACCGGCGAGACGCATGACCATCATGGTGCCAACCTCGGTTTCGAGCTCGAGGTCGGCCAGCACGTTCTGCATCAACGGCTGGTCGACAAGAAGCGCTCCGAACGCCTCGCGCTGGGTCAGATGACAGGCGGCCTGGCTCACCGATTGACGCATCAGCGACACCGACCAGTTCGTGACATCGACGCGGGTGGCGTTGACCATCTTGATGATGACGTTGATCCCCCGACCCTCCTCCCCAACCAGCCAGCCGGCGACGTCGGTGAACTCAAGCTCGGACGAGGCGTTGGATCGGTTGCCGAGCTTGTCCTTCAGCCGCATCAACCGCAGCGGGTTACGAGTGCCGTCACCCAGGATGCGGGGCACCAGAAAGCACGAGATCCCGGCAGGAGCCTGGGCCAGGACGAGGAAGGCGTCACACATCGGGGCCGAGGTGAACCACTTGTGACCCGTGAGGCGGTACTCGCCTCCCGGTCCGCCCCCGGCGACCGGAACCGCCACCGACGTGTTGGCCCGCACGTCGCTGCCACCCTGCTTCTCGGTCAGTCCCATACCAAGCAGGTTTCCGGTCTTGGCCGCCGGGTCGATCAGCCGCCGGTCATAGGAACGGGTTCGAATCCGAGGCTCCCAGACAGCGACGAGATCGGGCTGTTCTCGGAGTGCGGGGAGGACTGCGCCAGTCATCGACATCGGGCATCCATGGCCGACCTCAACCTGGCTGACCAAATGCATACGAGCCGTCCGGGCCACATACGAGCCATCGCCCGGGGCACCGTCGTAGTGCGACGCGTGAATGCCGGCGCCGACCGACAGCTCCATCAGACGGTGGTACGAGGGGTGATAGTGCACCTCGTCAATACGCTCGCCGAAACGATCGTGAGTCACCAGCTCCGGACTGAACCGGTTGGCTTCGAACCCCCACCGGTAGACCTCCTCGGATCCGACCCGGGCACCGAACTCGACCAGGTCGGCATCGGCGGCGCCGGCCCCCTCACGCTCCACCGCCCGACGCAAGACCGGGTCCGCCGAGTACAGGTTGTAGGGCTCAAGGGGCGCAAGCGCTGACGTAAGCGAGGTCATCAACGGACGTCCGGGATGTCGACAAGCTTGCCCCGCGGGATGAGACGCTCTTCGTCGTAGAATGGCATAGAACACAGTACGGCGCTAGCGGTGCCGCCGTCGACCGTATCGACCGAGACTTCGGTCGCTGACCGTGTTGGGCGGAACACATTCGCACGATCGATACGCCACACCGCAGGTACGGAAACCAGGCCGTCGCCCGGGATCGCCGTAGGCGAGCTTGCATCGATCCCACTTATCACCTGGGGCCCAAAGTGCCTCTTCGCCCCGCTCGCCATCAGTACGCTGTCGGCGGCGGGCATCGAACACCGAGTATGTTTCGAGTTGCCGACCAGCGCCGCGGTCATGACCGCGCTCTCAACTGGTGCCGGCGTCGCTTTGGTGAATGCTGATCTACTCGCTGGATCCGACATCGCGACAACTGGCTCGCCAAAGCTGCCCGCGCTCCCCCGGGTCGCCTACATACTTCGGCAAAACCTCGACACCATCGACCAACCGTTGCAACGTATCGTTGCCGACCAGATCCAAACCTCGTTCAAGCCCCGGCAGCTCGCAGGAGTCGCCCCGTAATGACCGAACCTGCAACTGCGTCACCCGATGACCACGAAGACAGCTAGAGGGCTGCCAGCTCGCGCTGTCACAGGCCTTCGCCATACTGCCAATATGGCGATCTGTACAGACTGTGGCCAGGAGATGTTGACGGCTGCCAGCTGCACCGTCACGACGCTGACGCTTGGGCCGAACTTCTATCCGAGAGAGCCGTTTGGCCAGGAACCAGGGTGGCGATTGAAGCAACCACGCTGCGGGGACTGCGGAGTGCTTCGCGGCGGACATCATCACCTCGGGTGCGACATCGCCCGTTGTCCAGCCTGCGGTGGACAGATGCTCTCATGCGGCTGCATGTTCGCCGAATACGGCACCGATGAGCTCTTCTGGAGTCTGGTCGACGAGTGATGCCCACATCAATCGCTCAGGGGCCAAGGGGCACACTGTCGGCATCCGCGGAATCTGCGGACCGACTGTCATACGAGCTACAATGATTGTATGACGATGCTCAGTTTTCGGGTCGATGATCGCGACGCCGACGATGTTCAACGGTGGGCCGATGCGCTCGGGATCGACCGTTCGGAGTTGTTGCGAGATGCGCTTCGACGCCACCTCGATCGGCTCGCGTCCGAGGGCGACGATAAGCGTTGGGTTGCTGCACCTCTCGAAGAGGGCGAGCAAGCTCTACTCGACATCGCCGACTGGGGGCCCGCCGATGACTGGTCAGATTGGGCAACTGATGCAGCGAGGTGAGATTTGGTTCGCCGCTACACCTGGTGGCGATCGTCCCGTGTTGGTGCTTACCCGCGACCCCGTCGCCGACCGGATCGGATCAGTCGTTGTCGCCGCACTCACGCGGACGCAACGAGGGCTCGTTTCCGAACTCAAGCTGACTACGGCGGACGGAGTCCCAACCGACAGCGTGGTCAACTTCGACAATATCCACACTATCCCTAGATCGACATTCCGCCGGAAGGTGGCCACGCTCTCGCCAGCCCGACTAGCCGACGCGTGTCGAACACTCCAGGCGGCAACTGGCTGCTGACGAACGGCGTCGAAGGAGCATTACGACCCCGTGATCGATCACGGTTGAAGTCGTGACGATCCTTGGGCATGCGCCCTCTGGCGACTTCTTCGGCGGCCTCCCGCACTTGAGCGTCTACAGTCGCTTCATCAGTTGAGTCGGTCTCGGCCCGATGCTCATCGGTTCCTACACCTAGTCGGCTGTCGACGGGAAAGAACCGGTTGGCGTCGAGCCATCAGGCTGTCAGGAGCTGGAACCGAGTCGAGCTGTCGTTGATCATTCATCGGTGTTCCCGTTTAATCGGCGGGTCACAACCTCGACGGCGGTCGCTGGGTTCGGGTTGTTCGTCGGGTCGTACACCGTGTTCTGACGTGCTTTGATCATGGTGGGCTCGACGTCGGGTGGGATGCACGCCACCAGGTAGTTGTCACCGTCTCCGAGATCGTCGAAGCCCAGGGGCGGGTGCGATCCGCCGTCGATGTCGATCAGGCTGAGGCGTGCGAGTTCGACTGCGCCAGGTTCGGCCCCTCTCGGCCCGGTCACGCCGCCTTCCCACGTCATCTGAATCTCGTGGCTCGAGCCGAGCGAGGCACACTGTGCGCCTGCCGGGTCAAGGCGGGCCAAGACCAATCTCGGTCCGGTTTCGAACGTGTTGATGGTGTCGGTCGCGATGCCGGTGAGGACGGTGCCGTCGATCGCCAGCAGTTCACCGACCACCGCGATTTCGGCCGGGAGATCGTCACTGCTTCCCAGCGGGCCTGTGAGGAGTACCGTTTGCAGCTCGTCGTCGTCGGTTGCCGGTTCCAGCGTTGCGCACGTCGGGGTCATGGCGGCGCCTCCGACTGTCGTCACGACGAAGTCGCTGGGTTCGAGCGTGGCGCCATCCACACGATGGGACAGCACAACCGGCAGTCCTTCGTCGAGTCGCTGTTGCTCGCAGCCCGAGACGCCGGCGAGCAGTGCGGCGCCCACCGCGGGAGTGTCCAAGACCCCCAGGTAGGCCGTGAGGATCGCAGGACTATCGACCACATCCGGAGTCGGATCCGGCTCGATAGCGTCAGACGCCTGCGTGGTTGGAGTTTGTGTGGTCGGTGCCTCTGTTGTGACTGCCTCGGTCGAGGGGCTGGCGGCTGGCTCGGACTCGTCGCCGGCGCATGCAGCGAGGCACAGCGACAGTGTGGCGAACAGGACCAGCCACCGAGTCCGGTTCGGGAGAGCCGTTGCGGGTGCATGCGGGCGGTTGCTGTTGAGTGTCTTCATGGTGAGGGATGTGATTCCAAGCGGTTTAGATAACTCATCGAGAGTGAAACTAGAGACGAGGCCTCAAGACCAGCTCGAAGAATCCTCCGAATTTCCTGGGGACTCCCTCTTTCCCCTGCACCAGAACCGCTCGCGACCGCTCCAGGACGCTGGATGCCATTAGCAAACCATCAGCAACGCGATACCCATGCAATCGTCATCGTGGCGCCACCACGGCAACACCGTTCGAGACCGCAGCATCTGCCAGACGGTCGTCGTATGTGATCAATCCCTCGAGGTCGTCGCCAAGATCGAGCGCCGCAGCGAGATGAATCGCGTCGAGTGACCGCAGCCCAGTCGGGTCAAGCCTGCCAGCATCCTCGAACACCGCCGGTGTGACGTGCAACAGAGTGACCGCATCCAAGACTTCACGGGCGCGGAGCACCCGGTCTGGCACCGCCCTGCGAACGGCCCGCATCAGTTCGGTCCGCGCCAAATCGCACGCAACAATCTCTCGACCCGGCTCCTCCAACCATGCCCGAAGCGCTGCCGTCTCTGACTCGGCAACCACCAGCTTGACCAAGGCGGACGTATCAACGTAGAACGCCACCTCAGTACCGCTCGTCGTCTCGTGTCTCGAGCAGCGCGCTCGATAGATCGGGCCCAGGCTCGGGGGCCGGAAGATCGATCAACCTGCCACGTGCGGGCCGAGCATGACCTTCTTCGATCAACGCCCGCAGGCGCGACTTCGGAATCGCCGACATGCGAGCAACAGGACGTCCACGATCAGTAATCGTCACCGTCTGCCCAGCGGCAGCCTCAGCCACCACAGCCGACGCGTTTTGCTTCAACGCACGAATCCCAACCTCAGACATGTGCTTCATTGTAGCACATTCGGACTTGAGAGTAACCCTGTCCCGCTCGAATACTGGCGCGTGTGCGCTGACCAGCACGTTTGCTCGCCGTCCTGGGCCCTGATGTCGCGTCTTCTCTGCCGCTTCCTCGCCCAGCTCGCGGGCCTCGCCGTGCGTTCAGGACGCTGGAAAGACCTGCAGATCATTGTCCTACGCCACGAAAACGCCGTGCTCCGTCGCCAAGTCGGCCGGCCCGCACTCACCGATGACGATCGGAGCCTGCTGGGAGCGATCGCAGCGGCTCTGCCCAAAGCGCTGCGAACAGGCTGGATCGTCACGCCTGACACGCTGCTGCGATGGCACCGCAAGCGGATCGCCCGGCATTGGACCCAGCAGCCAACCCGTCGTGTAGGCCGACCGCCGATCAACTCTGAGATCCGCCAGCTGATCGTACGGCTCGCCAATAAGAACCCAACATGGGGACACCGCCGGATCCAGGGCGAACTCGCCAGGCTCGGCCACAAGATCGCACACTCGACCGTGTGGCAAATCCTCACCGACAACGGCATCGATCCATCCCCGAACCGATCCGATGTGACATGGAGCGAGTTCTTGCACTCCCAAGCAGCAGTGGCCTGCGACTTCTTCACAGTCGACACCGCGTTCTTGCGCCGCTACCACGTCCCGTTCTTCATTCACGTGCGCACCCGCAAGGTCATCTTCGCCGGCGCCACAGCCAACCCGACAGGAGCGTAGACGACCCAGGCGGCGAGGAACCTGTTCTTCGGCCACTCCGAACTTCTCACATGCGCCCGCGCGCTCGTCCGTGACCGTGGAAGCCACTTCGTCGCCGGCTTCGACGAGGTGTTTCGGACCGAAGGCTTCAAGACCCTCAAGACACCAGTGCGCGTTCCGGTCTCGAACACGTCCGAAGAGCGATGGATCGGATCGATCCGCCGCGAGCTCCTCGACCGCACCATCATCTGGAACGAACGACAGCTCGACCGACTCGTCCGCGACTACGTCGACCACCACAATCAGCACCGGCCCCACCAATCACTCGGGCAACGACCACCGGCACCAGTCGATGACCCTGCCGGAGCCCCACCATCGACCGTCGCCGTGCTGCGAACCACCCGATGCGACGGACTCATCCACGAGTACAAGAACGCAGCGTGACCAGGCACGACCGAATATTCGAGCGGCACACCCTCGACACCACCCGCACCTACCAAACCCAAAACACAGAAAAGGCCTGACCCCGTGGGTTCAGGCCTTAACGATGTCTCGCGACATCACAAGCGTGTCGGAGGGGGGACTTGAACCCCCACGCCCTTGCGGGCACTAGCCCCTCAAGCTAGCGCGTCTGCCAATTCCGCCACTCCGACGTGG